>JANQIR010000260.1 GCA_028282065.1 Aestuariivirgaceae bacterium | reverse complement strand
ATGGCCAAAAGTGTAACCCATGTCTCCGGAACGTTCTGTCACCTATGTCTCGGGTCTCTCACGCTTCGCGGCATCTCGCTTTGCTCGGCGCCCCCGCGGGGGCGTCCAATCTAAGCGCCCTGTCGCGGCTTACGCCGCTCCACGCCACTTGTCGGCCGTCGCGCAGGCGCGCTCCAGTCGTCGAGTTCGCAGTTTCTACATCGATGTCCGCCATTATTTCGCGGGTCCTGACCCTAAGACATGGGCGACAGTCCCAGGCCGGATGGGTATGCGATTGCCATACCATAGCCGTCCCCGAGCCCGATGGTGACCGGCCCTGTCGCCTCGTTGGACAACGTCAGGCTCGATCCCAACCCCACATGATGATCCTTGAGTGGCCATTTCACGCCTTCGAGCGTCAGGCCCGAAAGATCGCAGAAGGGCAGGATACTGACCCGGCTGCCTGCCGGCACGTCGATGGTCATGCGGCCCGGCAGCAACGCGTAGCCTTCCTCATCGCCACTTGTGATCACAACTGAAATATCACGCCTGGCAAGTCCGACAGCCAGCGTGAAATGACCGACGATATGATCGCTTTGCCCGCCAAGGCCACCGGCCAGGACGATAGAGCCAGCGCCGCGCGCAAGCGCCTCTTCGACGGCAAGCTCACCATCCGTGGCGTTTTTGTCAGCCGGGAATTTCAGCCGTGGCACACTTTCATGCCGTATCTGCAGGTCTGGATCGGCACTGTCGAAATCACCAACCCAGACCTCCGGCTGAACGCCAAGCGTTTCGGCGTGGACCATGCCGCCATCTGCAGCAATGACGCGCCGCCCGGCGATCTGGCGATGCAGCCGTTCGGTGGGCTTGAGTCTGCCGCCAAGCAATATGCAAAAATGAGTGTTGTTCATGCTGAACACCATCTAATCGCGGCGAGACGCGAAGTCCAGCCACCGGCACACCCGGCACAATTCGCTTGCCCTGTAATCACCACACGGCCTAAGGTTCAAACCACTCTACGGGGTGCCCCGAAAAAGGGGCTGAGAGGCGCTGAAAGACCTTGCCGCGCCAACCCGCTGAACCTGATCCGGGTCATGCCGGCGGAGGGAGCGAGAGGCCAGTCATTCCGTCCCGTCACCCGGCTTGCGACAGGAGACGTGAATGTACAGATTATTGCTATCCCTGGTTATTTGCCTGTCGCTTGCACCAGCGACTGCGCGCGCTGCAGACACGCTTACGGTCTACACGTACGAAAGCTTCGTCGCCGAGTGGGGCCCCGGCCCGGGCATCAAGAAAGCCTTCGAAGCCGAATGCGGATGTACCCTGAAATGGGTCGGCATTCAGGACGGTGTGGCGATCCTCAACCGGCTCAAGCTCGAGGGCAAGCAGACCAGGGCGGATATCGTTCTAGGCCTTGACACCAACCTGATGACCGAAGCTGAGGCAACCGGTCTGCTGACCGAACATGGCAGCGCGTTGGATGGCGTGAAGCTGCCGATCTCATGGACCGACAAGACCTTTGTGCCCTATGACTATGCGCATTTCGCCATCGTCTATGACCGTTCCAAGGTTACCAAACCGCCGGCCAGCCTGGACGATCTGATCAGCGGCGATTCGGCCCAAAAACTTGTGATCCAGGACCCGCGCACGTCCACGCCGGGGCTGGGTTTCCTGTTGTGGATGAAATCGGTCTATGGCGACAAGGCGGCGGATGCCTGGGCACGGCTGAAACCGCGCATCCTGACGGTGACACCAGGCTGGAGCGAGGCCTACGGACTGTTCACCAAGGGTGAAGCGGCAATGGTGCTGAGCTACACCACATCGCCAGCCTATCATGTCATTGCCGAGAACTCCGACAAGTATGCCGCAGCGGCCTTCTCCGAGGGTCACTACCTGCAGATCGAAGTGGCCGCCGCGGTCGCCGGCTCAGCGCAGCTCGAACTGGCACGGAAATTTCTGGCGTTCGTGACGAAGCCCGGGTTTCAGGATCACATTCCGACCAACAACTGGATGTTCCCTGCTGGGCCGACCACCAAGCCGCTGCCGGAGGCGTTCGCAAAACTCGTCAAGCCGTCCAAAACCCTGCTGTTTTCTCCCGGCGAAGTGGCCGAGAGCCGCAAGGCATGGATCGATGAATGGCTTGAGGTGATGAGCAAATAGGACGTTCGCATGCGCGCGCGCATGGCCGCTGCGGTCTGGGCCGGTTGGGCCGCGCTTACAGGGATTGTCACAGCAGCCGGAGCAGCCTTTTTGGCATTAGGCCTGTTCGCTGCAACACAGGTGGCGGAACAGCCGGTACTCTTCGATGCCTATCTGTGGCGTGTGGTCAGGTTCACACTGCTGCAGGCGGGACTGTCCACGATCCTGTCTATCCTGCCGGCCATCGTGCTGGCGCGCGCACTGACCCGGCGACAGCGATTTCCGGGGCGCACGGCACTGCTCAGGCTGTTGGCCCTGCCGCTGGCTCTGCCTGCGCTGGTGGTGGTCCTGGGCATCGTACAGGTCTGGGGCCAGTCCGGCTGGGCAAATGCCGTGCTCAAGGCTGCCGGGTTCGAAACCGGCTTCAACATCTATGGCCTCACCGGCATCCTGATTGCACATGTGTTCTTCAATGCGTCGCTGGCCACCCGGCTCTTGTTGTCGCATCTCGATAGAATTCCGGCGGAAAACTGGCGTCTGGCCAGTCAGCTTGGCATGCAGCCGTGGAGCATCTTCCGGCTGATCGAATGGCCGGTGTTGCGCGCGGGCCTGCCGGGCGCGGCCAGCCTTGTATTCCTGCTGTGCATAGCGAGCTTTACAGTGGTTCTGACGCTTGGCGGCGGCCCCAAAGCGACAACCATCGAAGTGGCGATCTATCAGGCCTTGCGGTTCGATTTCGATCCGGCGCGCGCGGTCCTGCTGGCCCTGCTGCAGCTGTCGCTGTGTGCCGGTCTGATCGTGCTCGGCGGCAGGTTCAGTGGCTCAATGATCGCAACGAAATCCGTATACGGATGGAATATACGGCCGGATGTTTCGAGCTTGTGGGGACGGCTGGCGGATTTCGCCATCATCGGCGTTTCTGCCCTGCTGTTACTGTTGCCGCTCACGGCGGTGGTAGCCGGGGCATTGAGCGCACCGTTTGCGAAACTCTTAGGCGAGCCGGTTTTCTGGCGCGCGGTGATGACCAGTGTGATAATCGCAAGCGTGGCCGCGATCTCCTGCCTTGTGTTGACCTGGTGCATGCTTGCCGGATTGCGGACTTTGCGCAGCGGACAGTCGCGGCGCGTGGCCACGGTATTCACAAATCTCAGCATGGCATCGGCCAGCCTGATCCTGGTCCTGCCACCGGTCGTGCTCGGAACGGGCTGGTTCATCCTGTTGCGGCCGGTTACGGATGTCTTCGCCGTTGCGCCGGGGCTGGTGATCATGATCAACACTTTGATGGCACTGCCGTTTGCCATGCGGATCCTGCAGCCGGCGGTAACGTCGGCGTCCGACAGCCATGAACGGCTCTGTGCCAGTCTCGGGATGTCGGGTTGGCACCGGTTCCGGCTGATCGACTGGCCCGTGCTGCGTGCACCGCTCGGCCTGGCCTTTGCCTTTGCCATGGCCCTGTCCATCGGCGACCTCGGCGCCATCGCATTGTTCGGCAGCGAAGACTTCACCACCCTGCCGCTGCTCATGTTCCAGCGCATGGGCAGCTACCGGATGGACGAGGCAGCCGGACTGGCTTTGTTGCTGCTGGTGTTCTGTCTTGGATTAATATACGGGGCCGAAGGGCTGGCGCGGCCGCGCCAGGTGCCGGGCGAGGCGGTGCAATGAGCGGTGCTGCGGTGAAACTGAATTCTGCCCGGCTGCGGTTCGAGGGGTTTTCTGCACGGTTTGATCTGGACCTGCCGGCGGGGAGCTTTACCGGCATCATCGGCCCGAGCGGATCCGGCAAGACCACGCTCTTGAACCTGATTGCCGGTTTCGATGCGGCGCAAAGCGGGCGGATCCTGATCGGTGGTGAAGACGTGACCGGAGCGCCGCCGGCGGCCCGGCCGGTGACCATGGTGTTCCAGGACCACAATCTCTTCTCGCACCTCGATGTGGAAACCAATGTCGCGCTCGGCGTAGCGGCCGATCTCAAGCTGTCGGATGCGCAGCGTGAGCAGGTGGCGTCTGCGCTGTCTCGGGTCGGACTGGACGGTTTCGGCCACCGCCTGCCCGGACAATTGTCGGGAGGTGAACGCCAGCGTGTGGCGATTGCGCGGGCCAGCGTGCGCGACCGGCCGGTATTGCTGCTCGACGAGCCCTTCGCCGCGCTCGGACCGGCATTGCGTGCGGATATGCTTGGCCTGGTGAAAGGCCTTCATGGGCAAACGGGTATGACCATCGCATTCGTGACGCACAACCCCGACGATGCGCGCGAAGCCTGCGACCTGACGGCGTTTGTGCATGACGGCGAGATCAAGGCATTCGGGCCATCAGCAACGGTCTTCAATGCATCCGGCAATTCCCTCCTGGCAGACTATCTGGGTGGGTAAGCATCAACCCGGCCGGCTGCCTGGAAAATGGGGCTTTCGTTTTTCCTTTAGCGAGGCAAGTCCTTCGCGGACCTCCGGGCCGGAAAAACCCATAAATTCCAGCGCAAGCGAGGCGTCGAACGCAGGTCCCGCCATGCGCAACCAGTTGTTCAGGGAATGCTTGGTGAGTTGAATGGCAGAAGTTGCTCCTGCAGCCAGTTCGGCAGCGATTTCGCGGGCTGTTTCAAGCACTTTGCCATCGTCGACGGCCATCGACACCAGGCCAATCCGTTCAGCCTCTTCACCGCTCAACGGACGGCAGGTCAAAAGATAGTACTTCGCCTTGGCCATCCCGCACAGCAACGGCCAGATGATCGCGGCATGATCCCCGGCCGCAACACCCAATCGCGTATGACCGTCAATAATGCGCGCGGACTTACCCGCAACCGAAATGTCGGCCACCATGGCTGCGGCCAGACCCGCCCCGACCGCCGGCCCTTCAATGGCCGAGATGACCGGTTTCGAGCAATTGATCACGTTGTAGACAAGATCGCTGGCCTCGCGCCAGACCCGTTGGCGAACCGTCCAGTCATCGCACATATCCTCGATCATCTTCATATCACCGCCGGCAGACAGCGCATTGCCGTCACCGCGCAGCAGGGCCACCGACACATTGTCATCACGGTCGATATCGCGCCAGACCTCGGCCATTTCGCGGTGGCCGTCATGGTCCAGCGAATTGAGCCTGCCGGGGTTGGACATAATGACCTCGAGCACACCCGGACCCGCCCATTCGAACTTCAGTGCCTGATAGCGCGCATATGTCTCGTCCATGGTGCAAGCCTCCTTGTGATTAGGGGGTTGACATTTAATTGAACATCGTTCATTATATAGTCTTTCAATTTGACGCGTAACTTGCCATCAAGGGTGGCGCGTCGAAATACGTCCTTTCGAATCGGGAGAGAAAGAACAACATGGCCGGAAGTCAGTTCAACCTATTGCGCACCAAACGGTTTCTGCCGTTGTTTGTCACACAAGGCCTTGGTGCGTTCAATGACAACGTCCTCAAGAACGCAATCTCCATTCTCATCACCTACCGGCTGGCAACGGCACACGGCGTCGATGCGCCGACCATAATCGCCGTGGCCGCCGGGTTGTTCATCCTGCCGTTCTTTCTGTTTTCCGGCCTCGCCGGACAGCTGGCCGACAAGTGCGACAAGGCCTGGCTCAGTCAGAAGATCAAGCTGGCCGAAATCTTCATCATGGCCTTCGGGGCCTTCAGCTTGTGGGCGGAATCGATTTCCCTGCAGCTTTTCGCGCTGTTCCTGACCGGCACGCAGTCTTCGTTCTTCGGACCGATCAAATACGGAATTCTGCCGCAGCACCTTAAGGACGAAGAGCTGTTGGGCGGCAACGGGCTGATCGAGGCCGGCACGTTTCTCACCATTTTGCTCGGTACGATTTTCGGCGGGCTTTTGATCCTGACGAGCTACGGCCTGCCCATCGTCTCGGCCACCATGATCGCCGTGGCCGTGGCCGGCTGGTATGCCTCCTGGCGCATTCCCGCTGCACCGCCGCCCGATCCGGACATTAAGGTCAACCGCAATATCCTGTCCTCGACCTGGCACATCCTGGAATACGCCACCGAGAACCGCAACGTTCTGCTCGCCATCCTGGGCATATCCTGGTTCTGGTTTCTCGGCGCCGTCTTTCTGGCGGAAATGCCTGTCCTGGCCCGCGATGTTCTGCGCGCCGACGAAAAGGTCGCCAACCTGTTCAACGTCGCCTTCGTCGTCGGTATCGGCGTAGGTTCCATGCTGACCAACCGGCTCCTGAAGGGCGAAGTCTCGCCACGGCACGTCCCGTTCGCCGCCATCGCCGTGACAGTGGTCATCGTCGACCTTTGGGCAGCGACATCTAGCTTCGCAGACCGCAGCAACAGCACAGAGCTGATGACCATCGGTGCGTTCCTGTCGACCTGGCAGGGCTGGCATGTGCTGATCGACCTGGCCTTGATCGCCCTGTTCGGCGGTATCTTCGTCGTCCCGCTTTACGCGTTCGTGCAAAGCCGCTCCAACCCGCAGCACGTATCGCGGGTGATTGCCGCCAACAACGTCATCAACGCAATTTTCATGACGGCTGCTTCGGTATTCATCGTTGCAGCCCTGACAGCGAATCTGACCGTACCGCAGATTTTCCTGATCGTGGGGATCCTCAATGCCGGCGTGGCGATCTACATCACCAAACTGCTGCCGCAGGAATTCGTGAAATACCTCGGTCGCCGGATTTTCCGGCTGTTCTACCGGGTCGAGGTCAAGGGCATGGAGAACTACCACGCAGCCGGTGACCGAGTGGTGATCGTCGCCAACCACACATCGTACCTGGATGGCGTGTTGCTTGGCTCGTTCCTGCCCGATCGCTGCGCCTTTGCGATCAATACCCATGTATCGCGGGAATGGTGGACCAAGCCGGCCTTCTGGGTATTCGATATGCTCTCTGTGGATCCGACCAATCCGCTGGCCGCCCGTGAGATGGTCAAGTTCCTCCAGAAGGACCAGAAGATCGTCATCTTCCCGGAAGGCCGCATTACGGTGACCGGCGCGCTCATGAAGGTATACGAGGGCCCCGGCACCATTGCCAATATGGCAGATGCCAAGGTGCTGCCCATACGCATCGATGGCGCGCAGTTCTCGATCTTCTCGAAAATGCGCGGAAAACTGCGGCTACGCCTGTTCCCGAAGATTACCATCACCGTTCTTGAGCCGCAGGACTTCTCCGCGCCGGAAGGCGTCAAGGGCAATGCCCTGCGCCAGATCCTGGCACACCGGCTGTATGACGTGATGACCAGCATGGTGTTCCGCACCAGCACTATCGATCAGCATCTGTTCGAGGCGCTGATCGACGCCAAGAGCACCCATGGCGGCGGCCACAAGATCCTGGAGGATGTTCAGCGCACGCCTTTGACCTACTCGCGGCTGGTGACCGGCAGCTTCGTGCTTGGCCGCAAGCTTGCCAGATTGACGGAAGGCGAAAAGACCGTCGGCGTCCTGCTGCCCAATGCGGCAGGTGCCTTCGTCACCTATTTCGGCCTGCTCGCCTATGGCCGCACGCCGGCCATGCTGAACTTCTCCACCGGTGCCGTCAACATGGCGGCTGCGTGCGTGGCTGCGCAGGTCAAGACCATCATGACCTCCCGCCGGTTCATCGAAATAGGCAATATGGAGGACGTGATCGCGCTTTTGGAAAAGCAGGCCAAGATCGTCTATCTGGAGGATGTCCGTGAGACCGTCGGCCCGCTCGACAAACTGCGCGGCCTGGCAACATCGCTGGCCGGCAAATTCGCGTTGCGCTGGACAGATGCAAACCGCGATCCGAACACGCCTGCGGTGATTCTATTTACCTCCGGATCGGAGGGCGTGCCGAAGGGCGTTGTGCTGTCGCATCGCAACATCCGGGCGAATATGAACCAGATTGCCGCACGGATCGATTTCACGACACAGGACATGGTGTTCAATGCCCTGCCGATGTTCCACGCTTTCGGGCTGACCGGCGGAACGCTGCTGCCGGCACTATCGGGCGTGAAGACGTTCCTGTACCCGTCGCCACTGCACTACAAGATCGTCCCGGAACTGGTCTACGACACCAACGCTACCATCATGTTCGGAACCGATACGTTCCTGGCGGGGTATGCGCGCAATGCACATCCTTACGACTTCTACAACGTCCGTTATGTCGTCGCCGGTGCCGAGCGCGTCAAACCGGAGACCCGTGACGTTTGGATGAACAAGTTCGGCCTGCGCATCCTGGAAGGCTATGGTGCCACGGAATGTTCGCCGGTGCTGGCGGTCAATACGCCGATGCATTTCCGCGTTGGGTCCGTGGGCCGCTTCCTGGACGGCATGCAGCACACGCTGGAGCCGGTAGACGGTATCGAGGATGGCGGCCGGCTGATCGTCAAGGGACCGAATATCATGCTGGGCTACCTGCGGGCCGACAATCCAGGTCAACTCGAACCGCCGGCGGATGGCTGGTACGACACCGGAGATATCGTCGATATCGACGAGTTAGGCTTCGTGACCATCAAGGGCCGGGCCAAACGCTTCGCCAAGATCGGTGGCGAGATGGTATCGCTGACCGCCGTGGAAACACAGATCGGATCGGCGTTTAAGGAACATGACCATGCCGTTGTGGCGGTTCCCGATCCGCGCAAAGGCGAACAGCTGGTGCTGATCACCACTCATGAGGAGCTTGACCGCAAGCAGCTTTCCACGGCCATGAAAAAGGCTGGCTTGACGGAGCTGATGATCCCGCGAAACATACTTCCGGTCGCGGCGTTGCCGGTGCTCGGCTCGGGCAAGATCGACTATGTCACGATCAATGAAATGGCGCGCGGCAAGCAGGCGGCCGAATGACGGCAAGCCACACCATAGAGCTTGACGACCGCGACCGCGCACTCGCATCCGGCGAGGCCGGCAAGGCGATGCAGCTTGCCATGGATCTTGTCGTCACCGCAGCGCGGGTGTTGCGGGCGAAAGCCCTGATACCGGTCACGTTCGCGCATATTGATGCCTGTTTCTATAACGGCCAGGCACATATCGATTTTGCCCGCTACCTGCTGGATCATGGAGCGAAACTGGCGGTTCCGGCCTGGACCAATAACGGTCCGGTCAGTCTAGAACAGCCGGGCATCCACGATGACCATGAGGCGGCGGAGTTTGCCGCCAATGCCAGGCAGCTGATGCGGCTTTACATAGAGCTTGGCTGCAGGCCGGTATGGACCTGCGCGCCCTACCAGCTGCCCGATCAGCCGTGCCTGGGCGATCATATCGTTGCCGGCGAATCCAATGCGGTAGCCTATTACAATTCGGTGCTGGGCGCGCGGACCAACAAGTATGGTGACTTCCTGGATGTGGCCTGCGCGCTGACCGGCAAAGCGCCGCTGGCCGGCCTGCACACCGATGAGGGCAGACGGGGTAAGCTGCTGTTCCGGACAGACAGCATTCCCGACCGCTTCAAGAGCGAAGCGATCTTCTATCATCTGCTGGGATTTCACATCGGCCGCGTGGCCGGCAGCCGCGTGCCGGTGATCGACGGGCTGCCGGCGACGGTAAGCCTCGACGATCAAAAGGCGGTCAGTGCGGCCGTTGCAGCAGCCGGCGGGGTGACCTTGTGGCATGGTATCGGTCTGACGCCGGAAGCGCCGGACATGGAAACGGCCTTCGGTGGAATCGAACCTGAGGAGGTTGTCCCGGTGAGCGTTGCCGATCTGATTGCGGCGCGAGACGAGTTGTCATCGGGACGCGATGGTCCTGTGGAAATGGTCGCGCTCGGCACGCCGCACTTTTCCTATACCGAGTTTGCCGCATTGATGCCGCTGTTGGCCGGACGCAGGGTCAAAGAGAATGTGAAGCTCTACATCTCCACCAGCCGGTTTGTACGCGACCTGGCCGCGCAACAGGGCTGGATCGCAGAGCTTGAACGAGCAGGCGCCACGGTCATTACCGACACCTGCACGTATTTTTCACCTGCGGTGCGCGGCTGCAAGGGCAGGGTCATGACCAATGCGGCCAAGTGGGCATACTACGCGCCGGGCATGCTCGGCGTGGAATGCTGCTTCGGTAGTCTGAACGAATGTGCCGAAACCGCCGTGAACGGATCCGTCTGGCGCGATCCGGCGCTGTGGAAGGATCTTGCCGCATGACGACCGTCACGGCACAGGTCCTGCTGCCCGGCAGCGCAAAGGGGCGGCTACTGGTCCTGGAGGAGGCGTTGAGTTTCTGGGGCGGGTTCGATCCTGCCACGGGGGATATCCTGGATGTCCATCATCCGCAGGCGGGCCAAAATGTGAAGGAAACGGTGCTGGCACTGCCGGAAACGCGCGGCTCCGGCGGTACGCCCGCCAGCATCGCCGAAGCCATCCGGATCGGTACAGCGCCTGTGGCCTTCATCACGGCGAAACCGGATATCAATCTGGTCACCGGCTGCCGGACCGCCTTTGCGCTCTATGGACGGACTTGCCCGGTTTATGTGCTGATGCCGGACGACTTCGCAATGCTCGATAGTTTTGCGGCGGCAACCCTGCGTGACGATGGCCGGATCGAGCTCTCTTCACCCTAACTGGCTGCACGTTCCAGCTCTCGTGAGCGCCGGGCGACATAATCCTGCAGGGCCTCGTCTATGGCCGGCTCCATGTCAGGTGGCTCATAGGACTCCAGCAGATGTTTCCACACCGTATTGGCGCGCTCGGTCGCGGTTCTTGAACCATCCTCCTGCCAGGTTTCGTAGTTGCGCCAGTCTGAGACCATCGGCTGATAGAAGGCATCTTCAAAGCGTTCAAGCGTGTGCGCTTCGCCGAAGAAATGCCCCCCGGGCTCGACGCCCATGATGGCATCGACCGCCAGTTCCTCATCGCTGACATCAACGGGCTTCAGCGTCTCGGCCCATTCACGGATCATTTCCGCATCCATGACCGTCTTCTCCAGTGATGCGGTCAGGCCGCCTTCGAGCCAACCCAGGCCGTGGTGGACGACATTGGCGTACCCCATGATCACCGCCCACAGGGACATGGCGCTTTCGTAGGTCGATTGGGCATCGACCGCGTTTGAGGCATTTACGTTCGAAGACCGGTAAGGCAGCTTGAAATGCCGGGAAATCTGCCCCCCGGCCAGCACAGCCTTGACATATTCCGGTGTGCCAAAGGCTGGGGCACCGGATTTCATGTCGACATTCGAGGTGAAGCCGCCGAGCAACACAGGCGCGCCGGCATTGGCCATTTGGGAAAAGGCAATGGTGCCGAGCGCTTCGGCGGTCTGCTGGACCAGCGCGCCGGCAATGGAGACCGGGCTCATGGCGCCGGCCAGCGTGAACGGGGTGATCGCCACCGGCTGGCCGCTCTCGCCAAAGCACATCAGGCCTTCGAGCAGTTCCTCGTCGGCGCGGCGCGGCGAGTTGACATTGAAGTTGGTCAGGACGGACGGTTCGGTAAGCATCTGATCGCGCGAAACACCGCGAGCGATCGCCACCATCTCGATAGCGTCTTCCGCCCGGAACCGGCTGACCGATCGCACCATGATCGGCCGGTCGGAGTATCGCAGCAGGGCATAAGCATTCTGCAGATGGCGTGAAGAAACGGGCAGGTCCATCGGCTCGACCAGCGCGCCGCCAACCAGATGGGCGACGCCAAGCGCATGGTTTAGTTTGACCAGATCGCACAATGCGTCATAGCTGCCGGGGCGGCGGCCACGATCGATATCGGAGATGTTCGGCGGCGAACCGACCGTATTGAAATTGATCCTGTTACCGCCGATGAAGGTGTCGCGGTCCCGGTTGCGGGCGTGGAACGGTATCCTCTCTGGGGCCAGCGCCACGTAATGTTCCACCGTATCGCGGTCCATGCGGGCAATCTGGCTGTCACGGTCGACCTTGGCGCCATTGCGTTCAAGGATGTCGAGCACCTCGTTGGAGCGGAACTCGATGCCGGCGTCGTGCAGCAATGTAAACGCAGCGCGTTTGATCTTGTCGATGCCATCGGCGCTTAGGACTTCCACCGGTGGCAGCGGGTTGTCCAGCGGCGGCAGGGGTTCGAATCTGTCAGCTGGGCCGCGGTCCGCGCGGGGGGCTCTTGCGCGGCGCCTGCCGCGTCCGGCTCGTTCGGTCATTCATGTATCTCTAGGTTGGATAGGAATGTCGTCTGGCGTCTTGCATCCTCACCGGCCCCACATTGTGGCGGACAGGACAGCACGCTACGCCGGTTTGGCGGGTCCGGCAACAATTCACACATTTATAAGATGAATATTCATTCACAGATTTAAGCGGATCGGGTACATCCGGCGCTGACACCGGTCAAATTGATGTGGAACGGATATCGAGAACATGCGGTACGCACCGATCACTGAGAGGATGAAGGGCCTTGGCGCGGAGAAATGGGATGTGCACTACCGGGCCCGCGCCAAGGTGTTGGCGGGCGAACGGGTCCTGCAGCTGAGCATCGGCGAACCGGACTGGCCGGCACCGGCGGCCGTTCTGGAGGAGACCATTCGCGCGTTGCGTGCCGGGCGGACGACCTATTCCAGCGGCCGGGGCGAGGAAAACATGGTCGAGACCATTGCCGCGCATTACGCGCAGCGCACCAGACGGACGGTTTCACCGGACAGCGTGATCTTCATGCCAGGTACGCAGGCAGCGATGTGCGCGGTGATGATGGCGCTGGTGTCGCAAGGTGACGAAGTCATCGTGCCCGAGCCGTTCTACGTCACCTATGACGGGATCATTGCGGCGACCGGTGCCACTCAGGTCCCTGTGCTGATGAAACCGGAAGACGGGTTTCATCTGACCGTTGAGGAACTTCAGGCTGTCGTGACGGAGAAGTCACGCGTACTGGTGCTGAACTCTCCGTCCAATCCAACAGGGGCGGTGCTGGCTGCCGGCGAAGTTGCGGCAATCGGCAGGTTCTGTGTTGAACACGACCTGTGGATCGTCTCCGACGAGGTCTATTCGACCCTGCTCTATGGCGGCGTCATGTTTGCCTCTCCGTTCGACGACCCTGTGCTGGCGCAGCGCACGGCCGTTGTATCGTCGCTGTCAAAGTCGCATGCCATGACAGGCTATCGCGCCGGCTGGATCGTGGGGCCGGAAGAGTTGTGCACCCGGGCGTTGCCGATCGCCGAAGCCATGTTGTTCGGCTGTCAGCCGTTCATTCAGGATGCAGCCGTCTATGCACTGACGCATGAGTTTGCCGAATGTCACGAAGCCTATGCACATTGCGAGCGCCGGGCACAGCGGATGAGTTCGGCATTGGCGGCAATGCCGGGCGTGACGTGTTCCATGCCGGAAGGCGGCATGTTCCTGTTTGCCGACGTGCGCGAAACCGGCCTGAGCGGGCATGACTTCGCTCTGCGCCTGCTTGAGGAGGAAAATGTTTCGACCATGCCGGGCGAATCCTTCGGGCGCGCCGGTGCGGGCCACGTGCGCGTTTCAATCACCGCGCCTGATGATGTGATCGACGAAGCGCTTGAGCGCATCGCCAAGTTCACCCAATCGGTCATGGCCGCCGTGTGAGGCACGCATCGCCAGGCCGCAATGCTGGCTACATCTTGGTGGCCGGAGATGGCGGCGTGGTCTGATGTCGGGCGACTTTTGCCTCACGATGCGAGATGTAGGTGGCCGCCCCGACAATCACCGCGCCGCCAAGCAGGATGAATGGATCGAGCGCTTCGCCAAACGCCAGCGTTCCCAGCAACGTAGCCCACACCAGCTGCAGATAGCCCACCGGCTGGGTGACCGTGATCGGTGCGGCCGCAAAGGCGCGCGTCAGCGTGTAGTGCCCGGCCGTGGCAAACACAGCCGTCATCGTCAGCCAGAACAGTTCCTCAGGTGTCGGTGCGCGCCACTGCATGATGGCGCCCGGCAGCAGGACAATCGTACAGCCGATGGACAGCATCACCACGATAAAGGCCGGATCGTAGCTGCGCGTTAGTTTCTTAGCCAGAATGAAAGAGGTGGCGAACAAGGGCGCCGCGGCGAGCTGGGCGAGCGATCCCAGCTGGATCTCGTTAAAGCCCGGCCTGAGAATGATGACCGTTCCGGCAAAGCCGGCCATCACGGCGCAAATTCGGCGAATCTGGACGCGCTCGCCAAGAAAGATCGCCGCCCCTATCGTGACGAAGATCGGTGCGGTGTAGCCGATCGCCGTCACTTCCGCGATCGGGATCCGGGCCATGGCGAAGAACCACAGCATAACCGCAATACCGTGCACCAGACCACGGACAGTGAACAGCATCATGTCACGCCGGGCCGGCAGTCTGGTCTTCGTCTTGAGCAGGATAGGCACGATCAGACCCAGGCCGATCAGGTAGCGGATGAAAGCAGCCTCCACGGCCGGCATATCTGATCCGAGATGGCGCACAATGCCCGTCACGGCAACGAAAAGCAGGCTGGTCAAGACCATCCAGCCAATGCCGGCAGCCACGTTGCCGCCGACCGGCAGTTCTGCGGTTCTGATACTCACGCGAATTCGTTTTGATTGTGCCCGGTGTAGGGCCCTGTCTTCCAGCGTGCACTATGCGGCACCCGCCTGCGAAAGCACAAATGCTAAGTTTGCAGGGCTGCCATGCGGGGCCGGTTACTTCGCGGCAAGGTTTTACTGCCATGATGCGCCTTACGGGATTTGTTTGACGAGTACGAGGAGACAGTTCCATGGCCAAGGGGGCAACGGGACAGCGCATTACGCCGGTGATCCTGGCGGGAGGTTCGGGGACCCGGTTGTGGCCTCTGTCGAGTGATGAAAAGCCGAAGCAATTTCAGGCAATTGCCGGACAGCTCAGCATGTTTCAGCAAACCCTTCTGAGGGTTGGCGACACCAAACGGTTCACTGCGCCGGTCATCGTCGGCAACGAGGGACACAAGGCGTTGCTGGAGACAGAACTGGCGGCCTGTGGCGTGGAGCCAGCGGCAATTATTCTCGAGCCGGAAGGCCGCAACACGGCACCCGCCGTTGCCTTGGCTGCACTGACGTCCTTTGCCTGCAAATTCTCAGACTACATGCTGATCATGCCTTCGGACCACTATATACGCGATCCGGACGCCATGATTTCGGCCATAGATAAGGCACGCAGCGCCGCGCAAACAGGCGCCTTCGTCACATTCGGCATTGCGCCGGATGGGCCGGAAACCTGCTACGGCTATATCAAACAAGGCTCACCGGTGATTACCCATACCAAGAGCAAGGCCCTTGAGGGCATTTTCTCGGTCGAACAGTTCGTCGAAAAACCGCCGAGGCACAAAGCCGTTACGATGTTGCAGGAAGGCTGTTTCTACTGGAACAGCGGAATGTTCCTGTTTCCGGTAACGCCATTGATTCAGGAAATGCAGGTGCTGTCACCGGGGATCATCGCGGCCTGTCAGGACGCCCTGGTGAAAGGCAAGGTTTCCGGCCAGACCGTGCAGCCGCATGCCAGGAGCTTTGCACAGGCAGAGCATATCTCGATCGACTACGCGGTCATGGAGCGGACCGCGCGTGCAACTGTTGTTCCGGTCGATCCTCTTTGGAGTGATGTCGGCTCCTGGACGGCCGTTTGGGAGATTTCCGAACGCGACAATGCGGAGAACGTTACCATCGGCGACGTCATTCTGCATGACGTCAAGGGCGCCTATGTGCGCTCCGAGGGCCCGGTGACAGCCGTGGTTGGGCTGGATGATGTGATTGTCGTCAACACAGGTGATGCGGTCATCGTGGCTGCGAAGAGCCATGCGCAGGAAATCCGCCAGATTGCAGAAGCCGTGCGGCAGAGAAAAGACCAATCGGCACCACAGGTAATCCTGCCAGTCAAGAAAGACGATACATCCAAGAAGCCAGTTCGGCGCAGCATGAAAGCAGGCCCGGAAACAAAGGCGGCATAGCGCTGCAGCCACACGACATGCGATTCCCGTTCTGCAAACCAGTTGCCGCTTCGGGTTTTGCAAATCGGTAAACGGGTTTTTCATAACTGGACGCTAGCATTATGCGCACGCAATCACGCCGCGACCCTCATGCAGGTTCTCAACCAGGCGGTGTGAGCAGTAAGTCAGTGTGGGTGTTTAATGAGTATGGAAACACAAGAATTCGGCACCGCGGATCAGCACCGTTCGGGATTGCTGACCTGTCCGGACGGATCGCGTCCTAAAATTCTCCTGGCCGAAGATTCCGCCGCTGCGCGCGTGTTAACTTCAGCGTTGCTGCGCCGTATGGGATGTGACGTCGACGCCGTTGAACATGGCGAGGAGGCTCTCGCCCATATCCAGACCTTTGGGTATGACCTCGTTCTCATGGACATTGAAATGCCGGTGATGGACGGGGTCGTCGCCGCACAGGAGATTCGCGCGCTTGGCGGTGCTGCCGGGCGCACGCCGATTATCGCATTGTCTGCCTTCATGGCCGACACCAGACGCGCAGCCGTCTGGCAGGAGTGTTTCGACGGCTCGCTTGCCAAACCTGCCGGCAAGGAACAGCTTCGCGAAGTGATCCAAAACGCCTTGTCGCAGGCAAAGCCCCGCCAGACGGCAGCTCCTGCAGATGACGCAGCAGCCGGCACACCAAAACAGGCAGCGGAAGAGAGTTTTGTCGACCCGGCGGCCATGGCTCAAGTGAAGGCGCAGATCGCGCCGGCGGCCTGGGGCGAATTGTTGGAAAGTGCAATCTCGGAGATGCGTGAATTTGCACGCACCATCGCCATGGCCCAGTCGAGCAGCGACACAAACACCATGCTGCACTACAGCCATAAACTACAGGGTATCGCACGCACCTTCGCGGCGCCGAAACTGGCAGATCTGGCCTTTCAACTGGAATCCGACGTGGACGCCCAATCTCCGGCGGAACTGGCCGATCAGGTCGCGGCGATCTGCAAATGCGTGGAGAACACCACCCAGGCACTCGCCGCCACACAGGCCAGCCGGTGAAGCGCCGCTAAAGTGATTTGGAGTAACCCAGATGCCGCATGGTGATCAGCCCCGGATTCTTCTGGTTGAGGACACCGTATCGCTTGCAGCCATCTATCGCAGCCAGGTGGAATCGGCGGGATTCCTGGTTGATATTGCCGCGACCGGTGCCGATACCCGGCATATGGTGGCGAAACAGCAATACAAGGCCGTTCTGCTGGATATCGGCCTGCCGGACGTGACCGGACTGGAGTTGTTGCGCGAACTCAACCAGCAGCATTCCGGCACGAGCATTGTGGTGATTACCGCCAATGCCTCTATCGCCATGGCAGTCGAGGCGGTTCGCGAAGGCGC
Source organism: Aestuariivirgaceae bacterium (assembly GCA_028282065.1). GTDB lineage: Bacteria > Pseudomonadota > Alphaproteobacteria > Rhizobiales > Aestuariivirgaceae > JANQIR01. The sequence continues at coordinate 27,029 of JANQIR010000260.1, read as the reverse complement.
CTATGATTACCTGATCAAGCCGGTGACCAAAGACCGGCTGGTAACCACGTTGCGGAACGCCCTTGAGCGTTGTGATCTCAAGGAAGCCGCGGCGGCCCGGCCCGACCATGTGCAGGCAAACTCTTTCTGCGGTTTTATCGGTGCCTCGCAGCAGATGCAGCAGATCTATTCCAGGATCGATGCCTTGTCGCAGTCAAAGGCATCGGTCTTCATCACCGGTGAGAGCGGGACCGGCAAGGAACTGTGCGCAGAGGCGGTTCACCGCAAGAGCCCTCGCGCATCCGGGCCTTTCGTGGCGCTCAATTGCGGCGCAATTCCACGCGATCTCATGGAATCGGAGATCTTCGGCCATCTGAAGGGCTCGTTCACAGGCGCGATTTCGGATCGCGAAGGCGCCGCCAGGTTGGCCGACGGGGGAACGCTGTTTCTCGACGAGATCTGCGAAATGGACCTGTCCCTGCAGACCAAACTCCTGCGTTTTCTGCAGACAGGCCTGATCCAGCGGGTCGGCTCGACGGTGCCGGAAGAAGTCGACATCCGGATCATATGCGCCACCAACAAGCTACCGCTTCAAGAAGTACGCGCCGGGCGCTTTCGCGAAGACCTGTATTTCCGACTGCATGTTCTGCCCCTCGATCTTCCGCCGTTGCGCGAACGCGGGCACGATGCACTCGATATAGCCCGGCACTTTCTCAAGATCTTTGCCGGCGAGGAAGGCAAGGCGTTCGAGTCATTTTCACCGGATGCCGAAGAGCTGATTCTGTCGCACAGCTGGCCGGGCAATGTGCGCGAGTTGCAGAATGCCGTGCGGCAGGCGGTGGTTTTGAACAACGGCCCGGTGGTGACATCGGACATGCTGCCGGCGCCGGCCGGAGCGAAAATCGAGGTAGAAACATCCGCAGGACGCGGCGATGAAGTGATGGAAGCGCCGTTGGACATTTCCGGCCTTCGCGACGCGCAACAACTGCCCTTGCGGTTTCCTTACGGCCTGGAACTCTGGGAGATCGAAAAGCGGGCAATCGAGCATACGATCAAAGCCTGCGACGGCAGCATTCCCAAGGCAGCCCGCGTACTCGGCGTCAGCCCGTCGACCATCTACCGCAAGCGCGAAGCCTGGGCGGAAAACACCGCCTCGTAAAATTCAGGGTGTTTTGCAGTTAAGTTGACCCACAGCAGTGATCTTTTGGCGTGGTTGAACTGCTCTATCTGCGTCACACGCGGCCAAAATCGTCCTCAACGCGAACGATGTCATCTTCGCCGAGATACGTGCCGCATTGCACCTCCATGACCACGACATCGTCGTCTCCACGGTTCTCAAGTCTGTGAACCGCGCCAAGGGGAACATAGATGCTCTCGTCAGGCCGCAATATCAGAATGTCTTCATTCAGCGTGACATGCGCTTCGCCCGAAACGACCGTCCAGTGTTCGGAGCGATGATGATGGTATTGCAGGGACAGCTTCTTTCCTGGCGAAACAACGATCCGCTTGACCTGATAGCCCTCACCGCAAACAACCGATTCAAAACTTCCCCAAGGCCGATGGACGGCATTGTTGGCCATTGCCTCACGGTGATCCGGCAACAGTGCTGTGAACTCTTCGCCTTCGGCGGGTGCCTTTATGGCAGGTACGACGCTGTTCATCTTGTAACTCCCTGAACGATCCAAGCACAAAGGCGGCCACTTACCCGAAAGATCGGCCAGGCTACCCGGTGATACTGGCTCCAGGGCAGGTGCAGGCAATCGCCATGCCAGTACGGGCCAAACGCACGCTCGCAGCTGTTAACGTCTTGATTTGCCGTGAATTATACCGCCGGACGGCGTTTCTCATCCGGGCGGACGGGGGATTGGGAATTTGCAAATTGCAAAGAGCAAGCTGCGAAATTGATTGCGGCTTGCAAAGGCCGGTTCCCGGAAATTGACCGAAATCGGCAAAAACCCAATTATTTCAATGACAGTCCGTCTGGCACGGACATTGCTTCACCCGCGTATGGGAACCTCTGCGCGACAAAACAGATGCAGGGCCTGGGAGAGCAATGGCGATACGCGTACGGCGAGAACGACCTGACCAGCGGCGTCACCATCGGGTGACTGCGCCGCTGTTCTTGCGTGTCGGCGTTGACGGTCCATCGGTTCGCGCACATGACTGGTCGCTCGGCGGTGTCCGGGTCGACAACTACCCAGAAGAGCTTCCGAAAGTCGGTTCTGAAATCGATCTCGCGGTGACGCTGCCGTTTCAGGGTTTTGATATCTCGTTCGCCGCGAAGGCGCGGGTGGTGCGCGCCGTCCCGGGCATCAAGTCATTTGCGGTCGAATACACCGAAATCGGCGAGCGTGAGCAATCGCTCATGCACCATTTCATCGAGGACCTTGTGCGGGGCTCGATGTCAGAGGTTGCTGAATCCATTCAGCGTATCGACGTTCCCGTCACACCGGTCTCCACTGATCCTGACCCGAAAAACGAAGCCGTCGTCCAGGAAAAGAAGATCCCGCTCCGCCAGATCGCCTGGGTCGGCACATACGCGGTCATCGGTTTTCTGGTCTTCGGCTATATGGCACTGGTGCTTTACTCCAATGTTTTCCGCATGGAGGTCCAGACCGCCGTAATTGACGCACCAATGGTGGAGGTGCGCGCGCAGGGCGATGGGCAGATCGCCTTCGTTCGCGCCTCTGTCGGCGAAGCGGTGAAGAAGGGTGACACGGTGATCTATTTCGCCGACTTCGATCTGGAAAAACAGATCGACATGGCGAAGCTCGACATCCAGCGCCGGGAGGCCGAACTCACAAGCCTGCTGCAAAAGCGCAATGCGGAACTGGAGCGAATGACCGAATACGCTTCGGTCGGGCTAAAGAACATCGAACAGACCAAGCTGGACGTGGAGGCGCTGCAGGCGCGCCACAAGGCAGCCAAGTCGCGCTACGAACGTACCCGGAAACTGCTGAGGCAGGGCTATGCAACCAATGCCCAGCTGGATGAGGCCAACCAGTTCCTGGCGGCGGCACGTTCGCGTCTGGCATCCAGGCGCGTGGAGTTGAAAGAACAGATTCGCCTGGCAAATACCGGCCTGGGAAGGCACTTCTTCAATGGCCGCGAACTGCTCGGCGGCATGGGCGAGGTTGACGCCAATATCCGGCTTGCGCGCTATCAGATTTCCCTGTCCCACCAGGCACACGAAGCACTTCTCAAACATCGCGAGCGGCTGGCCATCCATGCGCCGTTTGACGGAAGACTGCTGCGCCTGCCGCGGCCGGAATCGGCGTCGGTCAAGCAGGGCGACGTGGTTGCGGTCTTCGAACAATATCAGCAGCGCAAGGTGCTGGCCTACCTGACACAGGACGAGGTCATCAAGATCGGCCTGGACGATGAGGCTTCCGTCTACTTCCCATCGCTCGGCACGTCGGTCAGGGCGACCGTCACCGCGATAGACCGCACCAAGGGCTTTCAGAAGGAAATCGCCCGGCGCTATTCCTGGCGGTCTCCGGAAGATCGTTCCGCGGAGATCGCCCTGTCGTTCTCGGCTGAGGACGAGGCGTTCATTCAGACCCAGGTCACGCCTGGCATGCCTGCCGTCGTTTTGTTCGAGGCCCGCTCGACAAATCCGATCCTTGCCGCCATGTGGCGCAAGATCGCCTCGCTTCTGCTGTAGCGCACCAGGAGCACGGCCATGTTTCCGAAACCCGCCTCACCCAGACTGAACGATCCGGGGTACTGGCCGGCCGGCTGGGAAAAGTGGAACCTCACGGTTCTCATTCAGATCGCCCTTTATATATGTGTGTGCGCCATCGCCATCTCCCTGGTGCCGAACAAGCTGTTCGACCCCGAAATCCGGCAGGTCACCTATGTCATCGGTTTCCTGGGGATCTGGCGTTTTTCCTGGTGGTTCACCCATGCCGCCCGGGCTGTGGTGTACGGCCGTCTGGTTTATCCGAAAATGCAGGCCGAGGGCCGCAGGATTCTCGACAGCGGCTGGCGCCCGAAACACCTGCATTTCATGATGACGACCTACAAAGAGCACCGCGCAATCACCGAGGCTGTGGTGCGCGGTATGGTCGTCCAGGTGCGCGAAGCCGGAATACCGGCCACGATCTGGCTCGGCTCCGGCGACCAGTTCGACGAAGACATCATCGAGAACCAGCTCAAACTGGTGGCGGCCGACCTCGACATCACACTGCGGATCATTCGTCAGAATGTCGGCGGAAAGCGCATGGCGATCGGCCTGGTTCTCAGGGCGATGAGCCGCGCCAACGTACCCGACGATGACATCGTGGTGTTTATGGACGGTGATTTCATCATGGAATCGGGTGCGGTGCGCAACTGCCTGCCGCTGTTCAAGATGTATCCCGACCTGCAGGCGGTGACCACCGACGAAGAGGTGATTGCCGAGGCGCCGCGATGGATGCAGTCCATGCTGTCAATGCGGTTTGCCCAGCGACGCCTGGCCATGCAGTCGCATGCGCTGGCCGGCCGCGTTCTGACGCTTACCGGGCGCATGTCGGTGTTCCGGGTGAAACACGTCAAGACCAGGGAATTCATCCGGCTGCTGGAGGCCGACTATCTCGACCACTGGCTGTGGGGCGGTTTCCGTTTCCTCTCAGGAGACGACAAATCAACACTGTATTATATGCTGAAGCATGGCGCCCGGCTGCTCTACGTGCCTGACGCGCGCGGCTACACTGTGGAAGTGGTTGAGGGCAATGGCGTCAACCGCATGATCCAGAATTACCGGCGCTGGTCAGGCAACATGCTGCGCAACGGCGCGCGGGTGATAGCGCTTGGTCCCGCCAGGGTGCCGTTCTTTATCTGGTGGTGCTTCGTGGATCAGCGCATTGCCATGTGGACCATGCTGGTCAGCCCCGCCGTCGCGGTGGCAGCCGCGTTCCTGCATTCGCCTGCATACCTGATCCAGTATCTTATCTTTATCGCGATTTCCCGTCTGATGCTGTCGGCCGTTCTGTGGACCTATGCCCGCACGGTGGATCTCAGCTATCCATGGGTCATGTATATCAATCAGGTGGTCAACGCGGCGGTCAAGGTTTACAGCATCTTCCGCCTGTCCAAACAGCGTTGGTTCAACCGCGGCGATCAAAAAGCCGGTGTCTCCGGCGACCGTCTCATAAGCATGGCGCGCGAAGGCATGTCGGCATACCAGACATTTGTCGGCGTCACCGCATTGTTTCTGATCGTCATCTTAATGACCGGCCTTGTGGACATGCCCGGCATCCGCCTTTTCCACTTCGTGACGCAAGGCGCGTGACTATCAATCGGAACGGATCACACCAGGCGTGGGTAACCACCGGGCAGATCGGCTATCTCCCTGAATGCAACGACATACTGGCACGTTCTGTTTGGCGAAAATTAAGCACGCCAGTTCAGGAAATATTGCGATGTTTGTGGTGTTCTGGTGCGAGGGCAACGCTGCGGGCCGTCTAGGGGAGGACAGCAGCGAAACAGGTTCTTGGGGAGCACAAGACAAATGTCAAACTCAGCTGGTGCGCTTGAAACTGATAAACAGACTTGGGTGCGCACTGCCGATATCATCAATTCGGAATTTGCCACGAAGCCATCCATAAGTGTCATCGGTCTTGGCTATGTCGGAGCCGTTTCCGTAGCGTGTTTCGCAAATCTGGGATTCCGCATGGTTGGCGCCGATGTGGTTCAGGCGAAAGTCGATTCGATCAGCAAGGGCCAGTCTCCCATCGTAGAAGAAGGTCTTGGAGAGCTTCTCAATGATGGCGTTACGCGTGGGCTGATTCATGCAACGACAGACGTCGAGGCCGCGGTTCGCGAGACCGACATAACCTTCCTGTCGGTCGGCACACCGACGGCGGCAGATGGCGGCTGTGACATGACCTATGTGCGCGCCGCCGCCCAGGCGATCGGACGCGCGATCAAGGACAAGCCGGGCTATCATCTGGTCGTGATGCGCTGCTCGGTCCCTCCAGGCACGACGATGAGTGTTGTCGTACCGGAAGTCGAGCAAGCCTCCGGCAAGGACCTCGACACCGGCTTCGGCGTTTGTTTCAATCCGGAGTTCCTGCGTGAAGGTGTCGCCGTCAAAGATTTCTACAACCCGCCCAAGACCGTGATCGGCGCCTCCAGTGAACGGGCCGCCGCGCATCTTGCCGGCGTCTACCGTCTGATCGACGACAAGGTCCTGCTGTGTTCGATCACCGGTGCGGAAATGGTGAAATATATCGACAATGTCTGGCATGCCGCGAAGGTAACATTCGCCAATGAGGTGGGCCGGTTGTGCAAGGCCGTGGAGGTCGACAGCCACGAAGTTATGAACATCTTCGTGGAGGACACGAAACTCAACCTGTCGCCCTATTATCTCAAACCCGGCTTCGCGTTCGGCGGGTCGTGCCTGCCGAAGGAAGTGCGCGCCGTTGAGCATCTGGCACAGGCCTATCAGATCCACACGCCGCTGTTCGACAGCTTGATGCGCTCGAACAAACTGCAGATCGAGGAAGGTTTGCGGATGATCCGGAACTTCCCGGGCAAGCGGGTTGGCTTTCTCGGTGTGGCCTTCAAGTGCGATACCGACGATCTGCGTGAAAGTCCGGCCCTGGAACTCATGGCGGCGATGCTCGAAGAAGACCGGGAATTCTGCGCCTTTGATCCAAACCTGCAGGTGGAGAAGTCCGCCAGGTCGCATTTCGACTATATGCGCCATGCCAGGCCTCACCTGGCAAAGCTCATGGACCAGCTGCCGGAAGTCTTGCTGCCATCCATCGAGCAGGTCGTGAACAATTGCGACGTTCTGGTGGTCAGCCACGCACGAGACGACTACCGCGACGCGGTTCGAATGCGGCCCGAAAACATACACGTGATCGACCTTGTGCGGCTGTTTCCGAACCGGTTGGACGAGGCGACCTACCACGGCATTTCCTGGTAAACGCAATTACATAAAATTTAGCGGTTTTGCTTACGGAAAATCATTGTCTGCCTGCAACAATGCGGGGGCTAACCGCCGAGTGCGCAAAGACACTCGCGGACTGACAGCGGAGCTGACATGAGCACCATACTTGGCACGAACGGTGACGACGTTCTCAATGGCACCCGGGATACTGACGAGATCCTGGGTGGTGGCGGTGATGACCAAATCTCCGGCAAGGCCGGAGATGACATCATCTTCGGCGGGTCACGCGTAGAGCCGGCAAGCACCGGGAACGCCGTCGTATCGGATTCATCCACGGCGGTCATCACGTTCGAATCCGAAGAAGCCGGCTATAAAAGTGCCATCGGCGTTTACAAGATTGCAGAAGACGGCCTGATCTACGATGTCGAGATCGTGTTTTCCAACGCCTCAGCCCAGCGCAGTGGCGGGAGTTTGAAACCCGGCCAGTCGGAGTTCGAATATGGCACTGTGCGCGGCGTTCAACTCGGCTTCTTCATAATTCCAGATGCCTGGAGCATCTCCGCCAATCGCCACCTGCTACAAAGTAATGTTTCTGTGTTTGAGTTCCGCAACTCGAACGGCGAGCAGGCCCGCGTCACGGATGGCCCTGCAACACTTGTACGGATTGATCGCGAAACCGGTGAAGAGACTGTAGTCCGCAGTAAATATGGGACGGACGTCTATCACTCGATCGGCAATGATGACACCGGATATCGTTTGAACAATGACGGCGTGCAGCATGCGGTCGTCACACCTGGCGATTCCGGCGAAGAAATCCAGATCGCCTTTGAAGATCTCAGAAACGGCGGCGATAAAGACTTCAATGACGTTGTGATCAGCGTGGCCGTCCCCCCCGCTGCCGCCCCACAATCGCACAACGACCAGCCAAGCGCGTACGGCGATGACGACACCATCAAGGCCGGCGCCGGCAACGATACCGTTTATGGCGGCAAGGGCGACGACATCGTAAACGGCGGCACTGGTGACGATATCATACAGGGCAACAGCGGCGATGATGACTTGTCCGGTGATGACGGCGCGGACGAGATCTCCGGCGGCACCGGTGATGACGAAATCGCCGGCGGTGACGGCAATGACGAGATTGCCGGCGGCAAGGACGACGACGTGATCCGCGGTGGACGCGGCGATGACACCATTCTGGCCGACAGCGGCGATGACCATGCCTACGGCGATGATGGCGACGATGTTCTTTATGGCGGCACCGGCAATGACGAACTTTACGGCGGTGACGACAATGACACCGTGCGCGGCGGTAAAGACGACGATACCGTGGGCGGCGGGGCCGGCAACGATATTCTCTATGGCGACAGCGGCGACGACTTTGTCTCCGGTAATGAGGGCAACGATACGCTCAAAGGTGGTGACGGCGACGATGAGCTGATCGGCGGCGAAGGATCCGACAAACTGTATGGCGGTAAGAACGACGACATCCTGGAAGGCGGCGCAGGCAATGATCGCGTAAAAGGCGACAGCGGCGATGACCTGATCCGCGCCGGCGAGGGAGACGACTGGATCGACGGCGGATCGGGCTTCGATACGGCGGATTACTCCGCGTCCAATTCCGGTATCGACGCGAATCTGCAAACCGGCCGCGTCAGCGGGTTTGGCAGCGACCAGATCAAAGGCATCGAAAAGATCATTGGCACCCGCAAGGCCGACAGTTTCACCGGCGACCATCGCGACAACGAATTTGTCGGAGGCGAGGGCGACGACCTGTTCCAGGGCGGGCGCGGCGACGACATCTTCGAAGGCGGGGCAGGCTCCGATACCTTCGTATGGTCACAGCAAGACATCGTCAGCCATGCCGGCACACAGTTCCATGTGGACTCGATCGCAGACTTCTCGGGTGAAGATGTATTGGATCTACGAAATGCCGCGAACATCTCCGAGGGGCAGGACATCGCAGATGTCGTCGCTCTGACCGAAGACAACGGCAACACGACCGTATCGGTGTTGTATCAAGGCACCGGCGCATGGCACGACGTGGTTGTGCTGGAAGGCGTCACGAACCTGTCTTTGACGGACCTTCAGGACAACGGACAGATTCTCGTCTGACCCCCTGCCCGGCCAGCATTTCTCGATCACAATTCGCCGCAATTAGAGCATTTTTTGCGAAACCTGAGTCACTAAAAATGCTCTATCTCTTTGATATTGAGCATGTTCTTATCCGAAAATCGCACACACTTTTCGGGAACATGCTCTAGCGCAACTGTTTCGTTTTGGCACACATTCGGCGCACGCCGGATGTGTTTGCCGTTTCGCGCTGCTCAGATTATCGCTCTCGTGGAATGTAATTTAACGTCTGCCGCACCCAGGTGCCGGTAACGATGTGGGATCGGCACAACACTGCTGGGATAAACGCCAGGTTGCCTTGCCTCGGGGCAAGGGCAGCACGTCATGAACTTATGCAACCAGGCCTATTTTTCGGAATTCTTGGCCAGGTCTGACTGATTGTCCTCGATGGCTTCAAGCATATGAAGCACTTCGCGCAGTTCCGGACTGATGCCGGTTTTGCGGCCCTGACAGCCGGGCGTCAGGTCGCGCGAGCAGTTGTTGCCCATCAAATTTACTCCACTACTTCCCCGGTCTTCAGGCCGAACACTCCCAACCTATTGCAAACACGCTAAGGAATACCTAAAGGGTCAAGCAAAACTCATGCCCGAAACTTCATGCAGCGTTATGCGTGATGCGGGATTGATGGCCTGCCGCCCAATGATTACCATCCGGCGCATACTTACGCCGTCCAAGAGCGCGGTGGTCTAGAACCAGTTCAAGGCGAGATTTCGACAGGACAAGGTCAAATTCGTGCTTCCCGATTTGCGTCACTATGAGGAACTGCGAAACCGGTTCCGATGGGAGATTCCGGACGAATTCAACATTGCCGCGGCAGCGTGCGACCGATGGGCCGATGATGAGCCCGCACGCCCGGCGATCATCCATAAACATGCAACTGGCGTGGATCACATCAGCTTTGGCCAACTTCAGGAACGATCCAACAGGCTTGCCAACCTGCTCAGAAAACTCGGGGTCGAACGGGGCGACCGGGTCGCCATTTTGCTACCGCAGGTGCCGGAGACCGCCGCGGCCCATATCGCGATCTACAAGCTCGGCGCGGTGGCGGTGCCATTGGCCATGCTGTTTGGAACCGAGGCGCTGCAATACCGGCTGCAAAACTCCGGCGCCAAAGTGCTGATCATGATGCAGGCATCGCACGAACGCATCGGCAGCATTCGCTCAGAGCTTCCCAGCCTGCAGCACGTATTGGTGGTCGGCGAGAGCGGCGGCAACACCATCAGCCTACACACAGAGATTGCAGGATGCTCTGAACGGTTCGACAACGAAACGACCGGACCCGATACACCCGCCTTGATGATCTACACATCAGGCACCACCGGGCCACCGAAGGGGGCGCTGCATGGCCACCGGGTCCTTCTGGGGCACCTGCCGGGCGTGCAGTTCGCCCACGAGTTCTTCCCGCAGGACGGTGACCGCATGTGGACACCATCCGATTGGGCCTGGGCCGGCGGCCTGCTCAACGTCTTGCTGCCGTCGCTGTGTTTGGGCGTACCGGTGGTAGCGCATCGTTTTGAAAAATTCGATGCAAGTCTGGCTTGGGAGCTGATTGCGGATCTTGCAATCCGCAACGTGTTCATTCCGCCAACCGCTCTGAAGATGATGCGTGCCGTTTGGACGGACGAACTGCGTGGCAGGGTCAACCTGCGCACCCTGTTCTCCGGCGGCGAAAGCGTCGGACGCGGCCTGCAGGACTGGGCCGGTGAAGCACTCGGTTTGCCGATCAACGAAGTCTACGGCCAGACCGAATGCAATCTGGTCCTGACATCCTGCGCCAAGATCGGCGTCTGGAAGCCTGGCGCCATTGGCAAACCGGTTCCCGGACATGACGTGGCGGTGATCGATGATACCGGCAATGTACTACCCGCCGGCATTGCCGGCACGATTGCCGTCAAGCATCCTGATCCCGTAATGTTCCTGCAATACTGGGACAATCCGCAAGCCACGCGCGACAAATTCATCGGCGACTGGCTGCTGACCGGTGACCAGGGCATGGTCGACGAAGACGGTTATTTCCATTTCGTCGGCCGCGACGACGATATCATCACCAGTTCAGGTTACCGCATCGGACCGGGTGAAATCGAAGACTGCCTGATCGGCCATCCGGCTGTGAAACTGGCGGCCGCCGTTGGTAAACCGGATCCGGTCAGGACCGAAATCGTCAAGGCATTTGTCGTTCTGAACGATGGCTTTGAGGCCTGTCTGGATCTGGAAGACGATATTCGAACCTATGTGCGCACACGGCTTTCAGCGCACGAATACCCGCGCGAAATCGCGTTCGAAGAAAGCCTGCCTCTTACAACCACGGGAAAGGTGATCCGAAGGCTCTTGCGCGAACGGCCCTGACGGGTAAGACTTGCGCTCGCGATGAGTGGGTGTGGCAGCGTTAGGGTCTTGACCCTGGTCTGGAATGCATGTCTTGCAACGGACACACTATGCGGCCAATGTTTGCGTGATGCAGTCAACCTGAGGAGAAAACAGTATGAGTCTGACCAGTAAAGTGGCGACAGCTTTTGTGTCCGGCGCGATCGCGATTGGCATGTCGGTAGCCGTATCCGCCGCCGATCCGATTACAGAGCGCCAGGCGGCAATGAAGGATGTCGGGTCCTCTATCGGCACTTTGGCCAAGATGCTGCAGGGCAAGATGGCTTTTGATGCAGCAGCGGCAAATGCTGCGGCAGCCACCATTGCCGATCGCTTTACCAAGGCAAAACCTCTGTTCCCGGAAGGATCCGACAAGGGTGCCAAGGAGACTTGGGCCAAAGCTGAAATCTGGCAGGACAAGGCTGGATTCGACAAGATCATGGATGACGGTATCGCCGCGGCCAACGCCATGACGTCGCTGGCCAGCGTGGATGACATCAAGGCAAAGATCGGCCCGCTTGGCGCGAGCTGCAAATCGTGCCATGAGAAATTCCGCCGTCCGAAAGAATAGAAGATCCCGGAAATTCGATAATGAAAAAGATTGCCGCCGTTCTGATTGCGCTGGCTGTCATTGCGGCGGCAATTGCGTTTTTTCTGTCAGCATCCGATCCGTTGACCGCCGCCGGCCTGCCGGCCCATGAACCGGACATAAAGAACGGCGAACGACTCTACAACGCCGGCGGATGCCATTCCTGTCACAAACCGTCGGAAAAGGATACGCAGGCCGACAAGGCCCTGCCGTCCGGCGGATTTGCGCTACACACACCAATAGGCACATTCTATCCGCCCAATCTGACACCGGACAAGGAAACGGGACTGGGAGACTGGACCACCCTGCAATTCGTCAATGCGCTCAAGCGCGGTATTGCGCCGGATGGCCAGCACTATCTGCCGGCGTTTCCCTTCACGTCCTACGGTCGCATGAAGATCGGCGATATCATCGATATCAAGGCCTATCTGGACACCATGAAACCGGTTTCCTCTTCGCAACCGGAACCGGGCGTTCCGCTGTTGTGGTTTGTACGCCGAGCGATCGGACTGTGGAAGATCATGGGCTTTTCGGACGAGACGTTCGTGGCCGATGCGTCCAAGCCGGAGAGCTGGAACGCCGGTGCCTACCTGGTCACCGGTCCGGGCCATTGCGGCGAATGTCACACGCCGCGCAACATCTTCATGGTATCGAAGGCGGACCAATGGCTCGCCGGCGGGCCGCATCCCGAAGGCAAGGGCAAGGTGCCCTCACTGCGCAGCCTGATTGAGCGGCGCAAGGACTATTCCAGCGCCGAAGACATCAAATCTGCCCTTCAGTGGGGCGAAACGTTCGGCTTCACGAAATTGTCGTCCGGCGGAATGGCGTCGGTGCAGATCAACATGTCGAAGCTCCCCGATAGTGACGTCGCAGCCATCGCGGAATATCTCGCCAGCCTGAAGTAGCGCGCGTGCCGGGCGGGACTAGAGCTATTCACGTTTAGGCTGGTGCCGATTGAGTCGGCTCTAAGACCCCTTGCCGGCCTCGTAGTAGTAGTTGGCGTTGCGGCCATAGATCAGCCCGCGAAGCGCCTTGCGGCACCATTCGGACTTGCGCAGCGGATCAATGACGGCACGCATTGCATCATGGCCGAAAACCTTGATCGCATCCGCCGTCCCGGACCGGCCCGGCGGGCTTTGCGGCAGTCCGAAGCGCCGCAGCGTTCCGTTCATCAGCCTGATCTTGTTGAGCCGTTCGACCTCAGGCGTTTTCCAGGTCATTGCCATGGAAATACAGTAGCGCCCGCCGGTGCGCACCCAGTGCGGATGCATATAGGGGATGTGAACGGCATCGCCCTCGGCAAGCTCAAAGACCCGGGCATGGCTCTCGAATGCCGGCTCATACGTCTGGTTGCGGTGCTTGGACGGCGAGATCTCCATAGCCTCCTCGCTCACCAGCGCGCGGTCTTCATTGTCGAAGACATGGACGAACTTGTCGCCGGAGATCTGCACAAGGATGTTTTCCTCCGCATCGATATGAAACGGTGTCGTCGACCCGGCGGACGACACGAAGACAAACCCCTGCAGATCGCCGAACTGGTCTTCCTCAGCGCCGGTTGCACCGGCAAGGTCGCGCACGAAAGCCTGCAAAAGCGCACGGTATTCGGTATCCGTCTCGACATTCTTGATCACCATCCAGGCATTGCAATGCTCGATCTGCCGGATCACGTCATCCGCCGGCAGGTCGATCTGCGGTGTCTGGTCCGGGGCCTGGCCAATCGCAACCTTGCCGGAATTGTATTCGATACGGTCGCGGGGCATGGACTTCGCCAGTGCGACCAGCCTTTCCAGCGAGAACAGCGGGTGTCCGGCCAAATCGTGTTTAAGATCAAAGGGAAATTTGTGAATGTGATCGGCCGCCTGCTGGCGGTCGAGTGTGACCAGACTCATCGCGAGCCTCCTTTCAGGTATGTCAAATAGAGGGACTTTGCGGTGCGGCGCAGGCTGTTACGCACCGTTTCAGCCCGCTGCATAAGCTCAAACGCCGTAGCGGACGTGCCCGCAGTGGCAATCAGGATATCGGCAATGGCAATCCGGTCGCGCCAAACGCGGTTGATCATCGGATGGTCGGGGACGGCGCTGCTGTCTGCAAAGTCCACGCCGGGGTCACATAGCAGGCTCTGCGTGGCATCGAGGATCAGCAGTACACCTGGTGAAAACCGCGCCAGGGCCTCGTCATAGGCGATCTTGCCAAGCCAGACGTTGCGCCCCGACTGCATGGCGAACAGCATCGCCACAGGCTTGTCATCGACGGATAGTCTCCAGAAGTGCAACCGACCTTCAGCGTGCAATTTCTGCAGGACATCCCGGACAAAACCCTGCATGGCATCGTCGCAGGCAATCGCGGTGCCGCACTCACCTTTCCAGCCGGCCGCTTCAAGCTGCAAAAATTGATCGGTCCAGGCGCCGGGATCGTCATCGGATGCGAGTTTCGCCGTCTTCAGATCTCCAGCTTCGCTCAACCTGGCCCGCAGGCGTTTGAGTTCCTTGCGCCGTTTGCGCGTGAAGTTCGAGGCGAACCAGGTTTCGAATGTGGTCGTGCAGTCCAGACCGGCACGCACGTGGTTAGATGTAATGGCCCAGCGGGCATTGCTACGCTCAAGCGCCTCCAAAAAGCGGCCATCACCTGGAACATTGTGCAGCAACACCGCCCGGGCTCCAGCCCCGCCGGCAGCCTCAAGCATGGCGCTGATCGTGTCTTCGGCCCCTTCACGCGCAATCCACGGAGTACCAGAGAAGAAGAACCCGTTTGTCCAGGTCGCGAATATCGCCAGCGGAAGGCCCCAACGGCCGGTGATACGCCTGAACGCAAAGCGGCCCGACAACCGTTCGCGCCCGCCCCGAACCAGACGCACAGGCACCGAGACAAGGTTCACGCCGGAACCAAGATGCCGGATCATAGTGTCAAGCCACACAGATGCACCGGAAATCACCGGCACCAACGGTTCGGAGTCCGGTTCGGCAATCTGCCCCGTCCACGTTGTGGCATTGTCTATCTGAACAACGTCCGCACGCGCAATCGTGTCCGGCCCGCCGGCCGTTTGATTGGAACTGGCTTTGGTGTCACTCAGCGGCAACGCCATGACTTGCATCCAGATGGGCCGGCTTTCCGTCTCCGCGTGTCGTGCGTATTGCGACGACGAAGAGCGCCAGGGACTCGAAACAGAACGCCGTGGCCGTTGCAATTGCCGCGCCAATCAGGCCGAAACTGGGAATGAGCGCGAGGTTAAGGGCGGCGTTCACAATGACGGCCGCTCCGAGAATCCATGCGGTGATGCTCTGATAACCGGTGACGACCAGGAGCCCCTGGGCCGGGCCGGCCGCAGCACGGGCGATAAGACCGAACAGCAAGATACCCATCGCCGGGTAGCCTGCTGTGAATTCAGGGCCGAACAGCCACAAAATAGGCTTGCCCAGTGCCAGCAGAACGAGTGCGCCAGCAAGGGACGGAAGCAGTGTCCATTTGCGCGCCTCGTGCAGCAAGGCACGAATCGCCGGAATGTCGTTTTGCGCATGGGCCGCGGCAAATCTTGGCATAACGGCTGCGGTAACCGCGAAATGCACAAAGGAAATCAGTGCCATGGTGCGCGCGGCCGCGTAGTAGATCGCGATCTGATCGGGTTCGACAAACAGTTCGAGCAGCAGGACATCCAGGTTCAGCATCAGCAATGCAAACCCGTCCAGAAGGAACATCGGGATCGAAACCTTGAGCCAGAAGCCGGGCCGGTAGCGCGGGATACCGGTCTTGACCGCCTGAGTCAGTCGGCGTCGCTGCAAAAGGTACTGTGTGATGCATGTGAGCCAGGTTGCGACAATCGCCGCGCCCATCGCCGTGACCGCATCCTTCTGGAAGCCGAAGGCCAGTGCCAGGCCAATGAAGACAAATAACAAGACAGGCCGCACGATATATGGCGGCACCAGGGCAAGTCCGATCCAGGCCTGCGATCGCCCTACGCCGTCAAGATAGTCCATCAGGGCAAATGCAGGAACGCAGATCAACGCCAGGCCCAGCGGAAGCAGGTAGTAATCTTCGACAAGCCCCGGCCAAAGCCACAGGAACACGAACCCCGTCGTCCCGAGCAGTGCACCGCTGCCGAAGGCCACCAGCCGGCCCGTGCGCAAGAAGCCGCGGGCATACTCATATTCGCCCTTGGTCTGGTATTCCGGAACGAACCTGATGACCGACGTGGCAAATCCGGCCGTACACAACGTCCCGGCTACAACCACCCAGACCCACACGTAAGTATAGATACCGAATTCGTGCGCGCCGAGCCAGCGCGCCAGCAGGACCTGGGAAAGGAATGCGATTCCAGCCGATGCAACGCGTATGAGGAACGCAGAGAGCGCATTCCGGCCGGACCGCGCGTTTTCGCTCGTGCCGCCTATCAACGCGCTGATGCGCTCGCGCACCGGTCCCGGAAGCAAAGAGAGAAGTTTCTGCATGGCCGTTGAGACCGCCTCCTGACGTCCGGCTGTTCACGAAGGCATCGCCTCGGGCCCCGCTCCCAACCAAAAACACACAAAGCAAGCGGCGCGGCCTTCCTACTGCCTGCCCCCCAAGTCTCCATCGCAGATGAAAAACGCCATGCATTGCTGCGGCATCTCCCCACCGGATAGATAGCCTGCAAGCTACCCGAGTGCGGTTAAGATTGGCCTTTGATTCTGAGCAATTATGCGGCTGGTTAACGGCGGGTTTCAGCCTTTGAAACCACCGGCGGCCAAGTATGCCAGCTCATCGGGGCTGGAAATTCGGCCAAGCACGGCATTGCGGTGCGGAAAACGTGCGAAACGACGGATGATATCGCGGTGCTCTATGGCCCAGGGAAGGAATTTCTGCAGATCTGCGGTACGAAACAGCTTTACGCACAGTTCCTGATCGTCGATGGATTCAGAGTGTTCAAAGGGCAAATAGTACCAGCGACGATGATCTGGATCGCTCCGTAGCCGGTCAAAACCGGCAGCGATAGCCGCTCTTGCGATCTGGCGCGCCTTCGCATCGCCATCGAACGCGTCCGCTTTGCCACGATAAATATTCCGTGACATCTGATCCAGAAGGATGACCAGCGCCAGCGATCCCTCGGCACTGTCTTCCCAATGATCGAGGGCGCCTGCTCTTGCCTGCTCAAGCGCCACCGCAAACCGCGTACGAACGCGATTGTCGAAGTCCTCGCTGACCTGGAACACGATCTCGTCCTCCAGCGGAAGCCAGAAGCTCAAGACGTCCTGCGGTTGGAGTTCGCCGGACATGCTCAATACATATCCGGACCGACGCTAAAGTCGCGCCGGGCCGATTTAATGGAGATCGAGTATCCGGCCACCACATCAATCAGCGTTATGACAACGATGAGCAGGAAGGTCGACGTACCGGCTGCCTGGACGAGAAGAAACTCGACCAGCGCAACGATGAAGACGCCCGTCGACAGGATGTGATCCACTATGGTTGATGTGCCGGTGCGCGCCGCTTTCATGACCTCGACAAACAAAACGGCAAGGGCGGCCAGCACAAGAATGTCCCCCACGGAGATCGTCAGCACGGCACCTGACGTCATGGACAGCCGGAAGGCCTCATCGGCCAGATACGGCGCACCGCTGGTAAACATCATGATATTGTAGGCGATCAGGACGAAGAGCAGCAGGGGAAAGGCGGCTATCATACGCATGGGGCGGAATTCCTTGGCTAACGGCACGAAGTGTGTACCGGCAGATTGATCTCGCAAACCAAGTTAGGTGTTTCGGCGAAGTTTTGGAACCACCTGTGCAGGACTGCAAAACGAAAAAGCCGGCCCGAAGACCGGCTCGCGAGCGCCATGGCACGCATGGCGTCCCTCCGCTGAAACGGAGTCAGAAATCGCCTTTCGGCTCAAGCACCTGACGGCCGCGATATTTGCCGGTCTTCAGGTCAATGTGATGCGGCCGGTGAAGTTCGCCGGTTTCCTTGTTTTCCACGTAGCTTGGCTTGGCCATCTTGTGTCCAGAACGGCGGTTGCCGCGTTTCATGGACGTGACTTTTCGCTTCGGAACTGCCATTTCTCTAACTCCGCATTTCCTGGCAGCGGGCATGCGATATCCCGCGCACAAATTCTGTTCGGTGGCGGGCTTATACGCGTAAGGCTGGGAAATTGCCAGCGTTTATTGCCGGTCTGCCAAACACGTCAGGTCAGCAGGCTGGCGTTTGAGCCGTCTGTCCAGCCGTGCAGCCATTTTCCGCACCCTGGGGCCCGGCTTGCCGGCATGACGCACCCACGGATTGGGCAGCGAAACCGCCAGCAAGCCGGCCTGCCGGCGGGTGATCTTGGCAGATGTCGTGTTGAAATGATGGCGTGCGGCCGCCTCTGCGCCATAGATGCCGGGCGCCCATTCGGCGATATTCAGGTAGATCTCCACCGAGCGGCGCTTGGTCCACACCAGATCCATCCAATAGGCCAGCGGGATCTCAAAGACTTTGCGGACGTAGGCATTGAGTGGCCACAGAAAAAGGTTCTTGGCAATCTGCATGGTAATCGTGCTGCCGCCACGGCTGGGAGCGCTTTCCTCAGCCACGGCCTCTTCGACGATGGTTTTCAACTCCCCCCAATTCACCCCATGGTGCTGGCAGAACAGGTCATCCTCACGGGTAATGACCGCGCGGACCAGTTTTGGCGATATGTTCTCGATCGGCTGCCAGCGGTAATCGATGCTGCGGCCTTGGAAACTGCGCCAAACCATGAGTGAACTGACCGGAGGCGCAACGAAGATGTACGCCAGCGTGACAAGAAATGGCAGTAGGACAAGCATGACGGCAAGCCGAACGGCAATGCCGGTTATGCGTCCCCGTCGTGGGCGGACTTCGCGCCGTGATGTCACCTGATGCTCTCTCCGCTTGGGGAATGACACGAGACGGTCCTGATCCTGGAGCCTTAGTCCAATCGTGTGGCTTGCGATATGTGGCGACAGACTCTAAGAGTGAGGTCTCAACCATTCCAATGCACAATTTTACGGTATTTTGCCAAGTCCTTCCTTGTCGTTGAGTTTACCTATGTCGTTCAAATCCGCCCTTAAAGAGACAGCCGCACGGATTGATGCGCTGCTCGATGAAACGCTTGAGTTGAAAGCCGCACCAGCCCGCCGCGTTGTCGAAGCCATGCGCTATGCCTCGCTGGGTCAGGGAAAGCGGTTGAGGCCGTTTTTCGTTGTCGAAAGCGGGCGGATTTTCGACGTCGACGATCAGCCGGCACTGCGCACCGGTGCGGCGCTGGAATGCGTCCACTGTTTCTCGCTGGTGCATGCCGATCTGCCGGCCATGGACGACGACCTGCGTCGTGGAAAACCGACCTGCCACATCGCATTCGACGAGGCGACCGCCATTCTGGCCGGCGACGGGCTCCTGACATTCGCATTCGAGATTCTGGGCGATGTGAAGACGCACTCAGATGCGCAGGTTCGGGCGCAACTGGTTCTGGAACTGGCTGCGGCCGCCGGGCACGCCGGTATGGTTGGCGGTCAAATGCTGGATCTTGAAGCGGAAAAGACCCAAACACATGACCGCAGCGATATAGAGGCCATTCAGAACCTCAAGACCGGCGCGTTGTTCCGCTTCGCGCTTGAGGCAGGCGTGACTTTGGCCAAGGCAGGAACCGGCGACCGGCTGGCCATGCGGACCTATGCGGATCGTGTTGGGCTGGCGTTTCAAATCGCCGATGACATATTGGATATCGAGTCGACACCGGAACAGTTGGGCAAGGCGACACAGAAAGATGCAGACGCCGGAAAGGCCACATTTATCGACCTTTTAGGCCTCGACGGCGCAAAGGCACGGGCGCGGACACTCGTCGACGAGGCCTGCGAAGCGCTTGAGCCCTATGGCGCCAGTGCCGGCAACCTCAAAGACGCCGCACGTTTCATAATCGAGCGGAAGAACTAGGGTCTGTTGATACTCAACAGTCCCTAGAACGCGCACCGACAAAGGCAATCGCCGCCGCCGTCAAAGATGCGAGCACATTCCAGCCCGCAAAGGACAGGCCGAGAAATCTGCCCTGAACCTCATCGCACAGGATGACCCGCGCCTTGGACAGATCCGGCAGGCCACCGGACAATCCCGCCCCCCCGGCGCAGGACTGCGGCCCCGGCCAGAATTTCCATTCCACGCCGGCGTGATAACCGGCAAGCACGGCGCCGGCCAACAGGACAAGCCCGGCAAGCACGAGCCCCACCGTACCGGAGACACTGCCCGGCCGTCGAAGCTGTACAACAGCGATCGCCGCGGACACGGGGATCACCGCATACCACGCCCAGCGCTGTTGTAAGCACAGCGGACACGGTTCAAATCCGGCAAACTGAAATATCCAGACCGCGGCAAGGGTGCCCAATGACATTATCAGCAAGGCCAGGGCCGCACGGGGCGGAACGAGAAGGCTGTTCAACGTCATCTCAACTCCGGTTTTGCTCAGGCGTCTATCTGGGGCCTGGACCATGGGCGATACTTATAGGAGGTACTTAATCGCCAGAAAACCGCCGACAAGCAGAATTCCGAACGCCACCGTCACCCAGGGCAGGTATCGTTCAATCCACGCCTTGACGGGTGGCCCGAACCAGTACAGCAGGGCGCACACGGCAAAGAACCGCAACCCCCGCGCCACAACGCTGGCCAGAATGAAAACCGCCAGGTTGAGTTGCGTAACACCACTCGCGATGGTGACGACTTTGTAGGGAAAGGGGGTCAGCCCGAAAAAGAACACGATCGCCGCGCCATTTTCGTTATAGCTGCCGGCAAACCGGTTGAACTTCTCGGTCAGTCCGTACAGGTCGATGATGTAGGCGCCAAGCGTATCAAACAGGAAGAAGCCGATCGCATAACCGAACAAACCGCCCAGGACAGACGCCACCGTGGCAACGGCGGCATAGAACCAGGCCTTCGCCCGGTTCGCCAGCGCCATCGGCAGCAGCAGCGCATCCGGCGGTATTGGAAAGAACGAACTCTCGACGAACGACACCGCCGCCAAGACACCGGTGGCATTGCGGTGAGCGGCAAGGTCCATGACCCAGTCGTACAGGCGGCGCAGCATGCAATCCTCGAAGTTGCCGGTGGTCCACGGCTCAACGCTCTAGCCGCAGCACCCTGATTCGTCCATTGCAAGACTTTGGCGGCGTTGCCGCGGACCCAAGCGCAGGCCTCTCACATGTCGGCCAGCGAACACCACGATCCGCGCTGGCGGCCGCGATAAGGCCGTGCCAGTCCGGCCGCGAGCATGACACCCGACAAGGCCGCCCCATTGGCAGACGAGACATCGGCCAGCACGCGGCCGAAATACTTGCCGCTGCCGATGTTCCGCAAAACGACCGGACCCGTGGCCACGGCGGACTCCAGATGCCGGGCAGCCTGCCGCGCCATGTGCCTTTCATGGGCGCATTGCGCCTTTCGCTCCGGCGCGTCAATCCCGCGGATACGAACCAGTACGCGTATCGTCTGGTCAAGCCATATCCGCACCCGCACATCAAGGGTATCCCCATCGATCACCCGCACGACATCCGCACGCACCGGCCCGTCGAAACTCACCCGCTTGCCAAGCGCGGGATGGGCCTGCGCAATCAGCGCGCAAAACGCTACGATTGCCAGGCAACGTAAAAGAGCCGAAGTGATCATGATTTGCCACCATAAGTTATCTGATCAAACAATCAATCAATCTAAGGTGGCAAAAACCCTGGAATCAGGCCGCTGAACCGAACGGGATTTGCAGGAGACAGTCGGTATTCCTCGCAAAACCGTGATCCGTTTTGTCTTGCAGATCACGGCGCCATGAGCCATCTAATCGACTATATTTGGGGATTTGTTGATGCGTTTTCGTGCCTTAGCTCAGGTTCTGGTGTGCTCGCTCATGCTGGCGCTGGTTGCAAAACCGTGCCTGGCAGTTGCCTCTGGCTGGGACCAGGCAAAGGCGGGCTTCAACCTGGCATCTGCCGATGGCCCGGTAGCGGGGGAGAAATCCTCATGCCCTTCCGAATGCACGGCCATCCAGGCCCAGCGGGTACGGGAACTGGAAGGGTTCCGGCCGCAGGCATTTGGCCCGCTCCACAAATCGCTCCCGGCTCTGGTTGCCGCATTTCCGGCTTTTGCGCCGCCCCCCGAATTGCCGCGGTTTTCATCTCTCCGGCAACACCCGCCACCGCTATGCGTGCGCCAAAGACTGCATCATTTGTGTCGTTTGCTTGCCTGATCTTGCGTGATCAAAGCTGCTTTCAGGAAACCAAACGTTATCAGTTGTCGCATTAAAACCACCAGTGTGGGACAAGCTGCACAACAAAATTGATGGAGTAACTGGAATGGACCGACGCCATTTCATCTTGTCAGGACTGGCGCTGACCGCGTCAGGCGGCCAGGCTCTCGCCGAGGCGGATTACAAGGTTCGCTACAATTTTGGTTCGACATTCTCCCGCTCCCGGCGCGCCGGCGCAGGGCGCTACGGAGGAAAGCGTACCGTTTCGTACCGAACTGCGGAAAGACCCGGCACCGTGATCGTGGATACACGCCGGCGCAGACTTTACTACGTACTCAAGGGTGACAAGGCCATCCAGTACGGAGTGGGCGTTGGCCGCGCCGGGTTCGAATGGTCCGGCACCGCAAGGATCGGCCACAAGGCTGAGTGGCCGGCCTGGCGTCCTCCGAAGGCCATGATCGAACGTGAGCTCAGAAAATACGGCCGCCGGCTGCCGGACGTCATGGAAGGTGGACCGCGCAATCCGCTGGGCGCACGCGCGCTTTACCTGTTCCAGGGCAAACGCGATACACTATACCGGATTCACGGCACCAATGCGCCGCATACCATCGGGCGCGCCATGTCGTCCGGATGCATCCGCATGCTGAATGAGGAAGTTATCGACCTTTATTCACGCACGCGGATCGGCACAAAGGTCGTCGTCATCTGACGGCACAAGACAAGTGTACGAACAGATCGACAGGCTGGAACGGCGCCCCGTTCCGGCCTGTAACTTCGTCCTGATCGTACCGCATTGGCGGGATGATCAAAAATCGCTGGCAATACCGTTCTTTTCCCAATCGCCGTAGCGCGTCGGTTCCGGCCCGTCCCTTCCGTTGATCTCGCGTGGCCGCGAGCCATCTTGTTGCGCAGCCTTGCGCCGCTCCTCCGCCTCGGCCAACGCCCGGCGCGCCTGCGCGGGCAGATCCCGGTGTGCCTGCGCGGGCAGGTCCGGGCGATCCTGGTCTGCAACTCTTGCCCCGGTTTTGTGCGATTTTGTCATGAACGGCGCTCATGCTTGTTGAAGGCCATGCGGCTGCCCTCATATATATGCATGATACGCCGGTCGCTCCAGACCGGGTTCATGATCTTTGCGGAGACGTGCTGACCAATGAACATATTTCGCACAGGATTGCTGCTTGCCGGACTGACCGGGTTGTTTCTCGCCGTCGGGTTCCTGATTGCCGGAGAGATGGGCCTGTTGATCGCCCTCGGTGTTTCCATTGCAATGAATGTCTTTGCCTACTGGAACTCCGACAAAATGGTCCTGCGCATGCACAATGCCGAGGAGGTCGATCACAATTCCAACCGGGAATTCTTTTCAATGATCGAACAGCTGGCGAAACGTGCTGACCTGCCGATGCCCAAGGTCTACATCATGCACGAGGACCAGCCCAACGCATTTGCCACGGGGCGCAATCCGGAAAACGCTGCAGTCGCCGCAACCACAGGGCTAATGCGGACTTTGTCGAAAGAGGAAATTGCCGGGGTAATGGCCCATGAGCTGGCACACATCAAGAACCGCGACACGCTGATCATGACGATCACCGCAACGATTGCCGGCGCCATCTCCATGCTGGCCAATTTCGGCCTGTTCTTCGGCCGCGGCCGCGACAACCCGCTTGGAATCATCGGCACGCTGGCAATGGTCATATTGGCGCCGCTGGCCGCCATGCTGGTGCAGATGGCGATCAGCCGGACCCGCGAATACGCCGCCGACCGGTTGGGAGCTGAGATATGCGGCAACCCCATGTGGCTGGCTTCCGCACTCGACAGCATCGAATATGCCGCACACCAGAGCGAAAATGAAGCTGCCGAAGCAAATCCTGCGACCGCCCACATGTTCATCATCAACCCGCTGTCGGGCGCGCGCATGGACAATCTGTTTTCAACCCATCCCGACACCGGCAACCGGATTGCCGCTCTGGCGGACCTTGCCGAGGAATGGGGCATGGATCACGACGAGCCGGAGCCGATGGATCAGGAGCCGGCCCGGGCAACACCCGGTTCCGGACCTGCCCCATGGAGTCGGGCTGGGAGTGGCCGGCCGGCAAAGGGGCGGCAAGGCCCTTGGGGATAGCACACGATGCGGCTATTGTCCGGCGCTCCGGATTGACTTAGAAGCAGCACCCCCCTGATGACAAAGCCCGCCACGACGATGCAAGGCCGCACCGCACGGCTTGAGGCCGCACGGCTGATCGCAGCCGTATACCGCGAGCAACAGCCCTTTGACGAGCTGTTCGCCGCAAACTGCACCACTGGCCCGTTGCAGAGCTCCAGCGCACGCGACCGGGCCCTGGTTCGTCACATCGCAGCGACCACCTTTCGCCGTGGTGGTCAGATCGATGCCGTCCTGTCATGCTTCATGACCAAGTCATTGACCGGCAAAGCCTTGCTGGCCCGCGCCGTTCTGCAAACCGCCGGTGCCCAGATACTCTTCATGCGCGTGCCGCCGCGCGCCGCAATTCATCTCGCCGTGGACATCGTCAAATCCACTCAGAAGACCCGTCACCTGGCAGGCCTTGTCAACGCGGTATTGCGCAAGGTGGCTACCGAAGGCCCCGAACTTGTCGCCGCCCAGGATGCCGGCCGGCTCAATACACCCGTCTGGTTGTGGGATCGCTGGACCAGAGCCTATGGCGAGGAGATAGCACGCCGGATCGCGGAGGCACATCTCGCCGAACCGCCGCTTGACCTGTCCGCCAAGGGCTCTGCAGAACACTGGTGCACAAAACTTGAAGGCACCCTTCTCCCAACCGGCACAATTCGCATCGCCGGCCCGCATGGCGCCATAGAGCTGCTGCCGGGTTTTAACGAAGGCGCCTGGTGGGTTCAGGACTTGGCCGCGGCGCTTCCCGCACGGTTGCTGGGAGACGTGAGCGGCCAACAGATCGCTGACCTGTGCGCTGCACCGGGCGGCAAGACCTTACAGCTGGCTGCTGCCGGGGCCCGGGTCACCGCCATCGACAATTCCGCATCCCGCCTGGAACGATTGACGGAGAACCTGAAACGAACAGGGCTGAGCGCTACGGTAAAGTGCGCCGATATCGGCAATCTCGGACGGCGTGATGACTTCGACGGCGTTCTGCTCGATGCACCGTGCTCCGCAACCGGCACCATCAGGCGCCATCCCGACGCCTACATCCTGAAGTCGCAAAACATGATCGGGCAGTTCGCCAGCCGTCAGGCAGACTTGCTCGACAGGGCAAAAGAACTGGTAAGGCCCGGCGGTCGTCTCGTCTACTGCACCTGTTCGCTGGAACCGGAAGAGGGCGAGCAGGCAGCCGCCGGTTTCCTGGCAAGACACAAGGACTTCGAAACCGTTCCCGCAACAGCAGACGAGATCGGCGGATTGGACCATCTGATTACGCCGTCCGGTCATCTTCGCACATTGCCCTGTCTGGAGGCCGGCCCTGACATAACCGGCATGGACGGCTTTTTTGCCGCCCGTTTCCGCCGCAAGGCGTGAACAAGGCTCCCCGGGCGGCAGTTTCGTTATCAGATCGTTAACACCCTGGATGGATAAATCAGGTGCTGGCTCGGAACCGATGTTCCGGGCACCCGGATTCCAGACGGCTGATTTTCGACCATGCAACCAGGCAGCAGGGCCATCATCACAGCACCACCGGCAGACTTCGCCGGGCTGGTTGAATTCGCCGCCCGCCAGATTGCATCGCGCGGACTGCGCAAGGCAAGCCGGCTGACCCCTGTCTTGTCCACCATCCGGGCAACCGGAGCCGGTCATGAAATCACACCCCTGACCCGCGGCAATCCCGATATTGCGCCTGATCTCTATCGCGGCCGGTTTGCCTTTGGCGCCACCGCCATTGAATGTAGCGGCCGCGTGATCTTCGATCACGACGTCGCCGACGAGCATTGGACAGCACAACTGCAGAGTTTCGACTGGCTGGCACACCTCAAGGCAGGCAATCGCGAACTCTGGCGAGTGCTGGCGCGCGCACTGATCGCTGACTGGATCGAACGGGCCAGGTCGAAGTCGCACAAACCCGTCGCCTGGCGAAACGATCTGCTAAGCCGCAGACTCATTTCCTGGATCCGGCACAACCGGTTCCTTCTGGAGGGGGCGTCGGAAGACTTCCATCACATCTATTTCAACAGCCTGACCAGGCAGGTCCGTCGCCTGGCCCGTTCACTGGTTTCCGAAACATCAAAACTCAACCGGCTCAACGCCGCCATTGCGTTAAACTACGCAAGCATTGGGCTGGCGGGCCTGGAACCGTTGCGGCCTGCCGCACAACAAAAGCTGGCCCAGGAGCTTGATCAGCAAATCTACCCGGACGGAGGACACATATCCCGCAGCCCGGGCGTCCTGCTGGATATTCTGCTCGACCTGATGCCGCTGCGGACCTCGCTGGAAGACGCCCGCCTGGAAGTTCCCGATGCGTTGAACGCCGCCCTGGAACGCATGCTGCCCATGTTGCGGTTCTTCAGCCATGGTGACAGCGGTCTGGCTCAGTTCAATGGCGTCGCGGCTGCGCGGGCCGGCCATGTGCGCGCCGTGCTGGCATCTGACGAGGTCTGCGGCCGCCCGCTCACCCATGCGCTGCATTCCGGCTACTGCCGGCTGGCACGCGGCAGCTCCGTAGCGATCATGAATACCGGCACCCCGCCTGCACCCGGTATCAATCCTCAGGCCGCGGCCGATGCACTGGCCTTTGAGTTCTCCGAGGGCTCCAACCGCATTGTCGTCAACTGTGGTCGCCCGCTCGTGTACGATCCCAAATGGCAGGGTGTACCAAGGCTCACTGCCGCACACTCGACCGTATGCCTGGACGAAGAGTGCACCGGCACCGTTCTCGACGGCGGCCTGTCCAGGAAGATTTTCGGCACGCCTGTTA
>JANQIR010000233.1 GCA_028282065.1 Aestuariivirgaceae bacterium | reverse complement strand
CTTGAAGAATGTCCGATAGGCGCCGATGTCATTTTCATTCAGGACCAGATGATTGATCGAGACACCGCAGGACACCGGTAGTCCTTGGTCTTTTGCCTTGCGGATGGCGTCAAGCGAGGCCTTCGTTGAAATCTGTGCTGCGTGATAACGCGCCCCGGTGAGTTCAACCAGCCTGAGGTCGCGCTCCAGCATAATGACTTCCGCCTCGGCCGGTGTGCCCGGAAGGCCGAGACGCGTGGCGACTTCCCCCTCGTTCATGACGCCTGTCGCCAGTGTCGGTTCTTCGACATGCTGAACGACCAGCATTCCGAAGTCCTGTGCGTAGGCCATGGCTCTGCGCAAGACAAGGGCGTTGGTCACCGACTTGCGACCGTCCGTGATCGCCACGGCACCTGCCTCCTTAAGCAGGCCGAATTCCGTCATGGCTGTTCCGTTAAGCCCCTTGGTAATCGCTGCCATGGGTGCAGTGCGTACAATCGCCGTGTCGCGCGCCCTGCGCAGAATATAGTCCACGATGGCACCATCATCGATAACCGGATCCGTATCCGGCATGACGATCATGGTGGTTACGCCGCCGGCCGCCGCCGCAGTTGATGCGGTCTCCAGCGTCTCGCGGTATTCGTTGCCGGGTTCGCCGGTGAACACCCGCATGTCGATGATGCCCGGAAACAGCACCTGTCCATTGCAGTTGCGCACTGCGGTGCCGGCTCCCGCAGATGCCCGGGTCACATCAGGTCCTGCGGCAATTATGCGGCCATCGGCAATCAACACTCCGCCAATGATGTCCAGGCCCTGCGAGGGGTCGATAAGCCGGGCGTTGATATAAACGCGGCGCTCCGCGCTGCCGCGGAATTGCGTGTCCGGCGACATCAGGCATTTCCTCCGCCAGGCAGGTTGCGCGCCAGCGCATCCAGGACGGCCATACGCACCGCAACACCCATTTCGACCTGTTCGCGGATAACGGACTGAACGCCGTCGGCCACGGTGGAATCGATCTCCACGCCGCGGTTCATCGGGCCGGGGTGCATGACCAGGGCATTCTTCTTCGCCGCCTTCAGCTTGTCCGGGCTGAGCCCGAAGAATCTGTAATATTCCCGGGGCGAGGGAATGAAGCTGCCGTTCATCCGCTCCAGCTGCAGCCGGAGCATCATGACGACGTCGGCATTCTCCAGGCCTTCTTGCATATTTGTGTAGACATCCGCCCCCAGACGGCCGGATTCCGGCGGCAACAGGGAAGACGGTGCGATCAATCGCACCTGCGCCCCCATGAGCTGCAGCAGCTGGATATTCGACCGCGCCACCCGGGAGTGCATGATGTCACCGCAGATTGCAACGATCAGGCCTTCCAGACGGTTGAGGCGCCGTTTGATGGTCAGCGCATCGAGCAGGGCCTGGGTGGGATGCTCATGCTGACCGTCCCCGGCATTGATCACGGCACATCCGACCTTTTGCGCCAGCAGTTCGGCCGCGCCGGACGCATTGTGTCTCACAACCAGAATATCCGGGTGCATTGCATTGAGCGTCATTGCAGTGTCGAGCAATGTTTCGCCCTTGGCGACCGACGAACCCTTGACCGACATGTTCATGACGTCGGCGCCGAGCCGTTTGCCGGCAAGTTCAAACGAACTTTGCGTGCGGGTCGAAGCTTCGAAGAAAAGATTGATCTGGGTGCGTCCGCGAAGGGTCGACTGTTTCTTTTCGATGGACCGGTTGAGCTCGACATAGTGGTTGGACATGTCGAGCAGCTCGGTGATCTCATCAGGAGATACGCCGGCGATCGCCAGCAGATGCTGGCCCTTCAGGACGGTCTTGGATTGCGAAGAATGTTGAGCGGTCATTAAAGCCGGGTCTATAGAAGCGAATTGCCCGTCCGGCAAGCGTCTATGTGATCTTTTCTGTGGTAAACTGAGGTGTATTCTCTGCCGGAGCCGCAAAGGAGATCGCCGGATGCCGCTTGCAGAGCTTCAAACTCATGAAGTGCTCAATCAATCACTCCCCTTTCAGGATGTGAATCTGTTTACGTCGGACAACGCGTTGTGTGACGCCGTGAGCCGCGAAGGTGCAGGTGCCGCCACACAGGAATTGACAGCCTTCGGTGAGACAGCGGGCAGCGGGCATGCATTGAGGCTTGGCCGGCTTGCCAATGACCATCCGCCGATCCTCCATTCCTTCAACAACAAGGGCTTCAGGGTCGATACGGTCGAATTTCACCCGGCATGGCATGAACTGATGGCAATCAGCACCCGGCAGGGTTTGCACAATTCTGCCTGGCAGGCTGGTGACGGTGGCATTGCGCAAACCTCCGGGGCCAATGTGGGGCGTTGTGCCGGCTTTTACATGGCCGCACAGATGGAGCATGGCCATTGTTGCCCTGTCACGATGACCAATGCAGTCATACCGGCACTCGCGCATCAGCCGGACCTGTCGTCGCAATGGCTCGGCAAGATCATGGTCAATGACTATGACCCATCATTCGCACCGCGCGATGACAAGCGGGCCGTATTGTTCGGCATGGGCATGACCGAAAAGCAGGGCGGCACCGACGTGCGAGCCAATACCACCCGGGCCACATCGGTCAATGCAGGTGGTCCCGGACAGGAGTACTTGCTCACCGGCCACAAGTGGTTTCTGTCGGCGCCGATGTGTGATGCGTTTCTCGTGCTGGCTCAGGCACCCGGCGGCCTTTCTTGTTTTCTATTGCCGCGCTTTCTCCCCGATGGCAGCCAAAACCCGCTGCAGTTGCAAAGGCTGAAGGACAAGTTGGGCAATAAGTCCAACGCATCCTCAGAAGTTGAGTTCGCCGGCGCGCACGCCTGGATGATCGGGGAGGAGGGCCGGGGTGTCAATGTCATCATTGAGATGGTGACCCGCACCAGGCTTGACTGCGCCGTGGCCTCGGCCGGCATGATGCGCTGGGCCCTGGCAAATGCCATTCACCACACGCAATACCGGACCGTATTTCAGCGCAAGCTGATCGACCAGCCCCTGATGCGTCAGGTTCTGGCCGATCTTGCCCTTGACCATGAGGCGGCGGTCGCATTGGTGTTCCGCCTGGCGCGCGCGTTTGACCGCCGTGACGAAGATCCGGGTGAGGCCTTCTTTGCCAGACTGATGACGCCTGCGATCAAATACTGGGTATGCAAGGCGCTGCCCAACCTAGCATACGAAGCCGTCGAGTGCTTGGGAGGCAACGGTTATGTCGAGGACGGCCCACTGGCCCGCGTTTTCCGTGAGGCACCGCTAAACGCTATCTGGGAAGGTTCGGGCAACGTCATGTGCCTTGACATCCTCAGGGTTGCGAGCAAACAGCCTGAGGAACTCCAGGCGTTTCTGCATCAGCTTGAGCAGGACTCTGGTGGCGAACCGAGACTGGTCGGTCTGTTTACCCGATTGCGCGACAGGTTCGCCAATCCGTCCGGTATAGAAGCGGACATGCGCTACATTGTGGAACAGCTGGTTTACGCTATCGCCGGGTATCTGCTGGTAAAGAACGCCCCGCCCGCAGTTTCGGATGCATTCATCGTCAGCCGGCTGAAGGGCGGCTTCCGGCACACGCATGGTTCCCTGCGCGGCGCCAATGTAGGTGAAATCATCGAACGCGCCGCGCCGCAGGTTTCTTGATACTGCTAGGGCGATACCCAGGATATGATGAAGGGCAGGGTGATGGCCGCGCAGATCACCTGAAACGTCATAATGTTGGCCATGAGCGGTCCATCGCCGCCAAGCTGCCGGGCCAGGATGTAAGCCGCCGCAGATGTCGGAACCGAACCGGCAAGGATCGCCACGGCGCGCGCCAGACCATCTACTCCGAGAATTTCGGTCCAAATCCACATGAAGACTGGCAGAATCAGGAGTTTGAGAACGGTGGCGACGATTGTCGCCGCCTTGGTGTCGGTCACATAGTTCAGACGCAGGCCCGCACCGACGCTGAGCAAAGCGACACCCAGTGCGGCCCTGCCGATAAGCTCCAGAACCTGAATGATTGTACCCGGCAACTGAAGTCCGATTGCCTTCGCAAGGAGCGCAAAGCTGCAGGACAAAACGAACGGGTTTCTGATCAACGCAAGCCCGACGGCAGTCCAACGAAGCTTGGTGTGACTTGCATAAGCAGTCAGTACCGCCACACTGGAAAAGTTGGACAAGGGAATGACCGCAGCTGCCGCAAGTGCCCCCAGCGCGAGACCCGGCTGCCCGAAAAGCGCCGGCATCAGGGCAAGGCCGATGAACGTGTGCCAGCGGCCGGCACCTTGAAAGACACTAGTGAATCCAGGCCCGTCGATATTCAGAATATTTTGCACCGCTCGCCGCAACACCAGCAGCAACACGTGCATGGTTGCCAAGCCCAAAATAATGGCGGCCGCCATGCGCCAAACAGGAACGCCCGTGAAATCCGCAGTCGTAATGGACTGAAAGACCATTGCCGGAAACAGGACATAGTAGGCCAGCCGGTCAATGGAATCCCAATGGTCCTCGTTGATCAGGCCGGACTGTTTCACTCCGAATCCGACCATGATCGTCAGGAAGATCGGAAGCAGCGCGGTGACGGCAAAACTCATGGTGGGTTTTGGGTTTAGTCGGGTCTGTCGGCGAGATTTTTAAGGCGGTCCAGGACACCTTGCAGAATATAGGCTGCTGCCAGTTTGTCTACGACCTCGGCGCGTTGCGCACGGCTGCTATCCGCCTCGATCAACATGCGTTCCACGGCAGCGGTTGAGAGCCGTTCGTCCCACAGCAGGATGGGCAGGTCCGTGAGCTTACCGAAATTTCGGGCGAAGGCGCGCGTGGCCTGGGCGCGTGGGCCTTCCGATCCGTCCATATTCACCGGAAACCCAAGGACAATACCGCCAATTTGATCTTCGCGGATGATCTTCAGCAGGTCCTGTGCGTCTTTGGTGAATTTCGTGCGCCGTATCGTCAGGCGAGGCGTTGCGGAAATCCGCAGCCGGTCGGAAACGGCCACGCCAATCGTTTTGGTTCCGAGGTCGAGCCCGATTATTCCTGCGCCCGACGGCAGGCTTTCCGTCCAATCCGGCAGCGTTTCCATCGTATGGAGTTGTTCCCTCATGTCAGGTGCTTCATAGTCACATGGGGGCGCTGGAGCAAACGAATGATGACAGACAGGAGAGGGCAAAAATGAAAGTGACCTGGCTTGGGCATTCCGCTTTTCGCGTCGAAACCGGATCGTCCGTTATCATGATCGATCCGTTTCTGTCCGGCAGCCCGGTCTTTGACGGAGACGTGGCGGACGTATCTCAAGGCACCACTCACGTCGCGCTAACGCATGGGCATGACGATCATATCGGAGACAGCGCGGACATCTGCAAAAATAATGACGCGACGCTCATTGCGGTTTTCGAAATCTGCGTCCATCTGGGCGTCGAAAAGTATGAACCGACGAACACCGGCGGTACGATCTACACCGACGATTTCGACATGACGTTCGTTCGTGCCGATCATTCCTCATCATCGGACGGCGTCTATCTGGGCAACCCGTGCGGCCTGATCATCCGCGCCAAGGCGGAAGGTAAGACCCTTTACCACATGGGCGATACCGACATTTTTGGCGACATGGCGCTTATCAACGAACTCTACAAACCGGATATCGGCATTGTGCCCATTGGTGACCGCTTTACCATGAACCCCTGTACGGCTGCATTGGCCTGCCGCAGGTTCTTCAACTTCTCGACCGTTATTCCATGTCACTACAAGACATTCCCGCTCATTCTGCCCACTGCCGATGGCTTCGTGGAATCGATGGGTGAAGATAGCGGCAAGGTCAAAGTAATGGACATCGGGGAAAGCGCCGATCTGTAAGTTCCCGCTGCAGAACGGCCACTTGTCTTCATGGTTGACAGACCAATAGGACCGGCAGTCGCCGGTTGGCAGCCCCGCAACCCGCCGGACGGACGCATGCTGTTCGGAAATCACGTAACGCTGGAAAGGCTTGATCCGGGCCGCCACGGGGTATCGCTCTGGCCGGCGTTCAGGGAAGATGAAACGGGAGAACTCTGGGACTACATGCCTTACGGGCCCTTCGGAACCGGCGAGGAGATGGTTGAGACATACCAGGCCGTTGCATCCGGTCCCGATCCGCTTTTCTACGCCATATGCCGCAATCCGGACGGGTTGGCCAAAGGTGTGGCCAGCTATCTCAGGATTACGCCCGATCATGGCACGATCGAGATCGGACACATATGCTTGTCGCCAGAACTGCAGGCGACCACTGCGGCCACTGAAGCGCTCTATTTGATGATGAAGCATGCCTTCGATGATCTCGGTTACCGGCGGCTGGAGTGGAAGTGCAATGCGCTCAATGATATCTCCAGACGCTCAGCTCTCAGGCTGGGGTTTACCTATGAGGGCATCTTTCGCCAGCATCTGGTTGTGAAGGGACACAACCGCGATACAGCCTGGTTCGCGATTACAGATGTACACTGGCCCGCGATTGCAAAGGTTCTGGGTGCCTGGCTGCATCCGGAGAATTTTGACGATACGGGCAGACAGAAAACATCACTTCGCGATGAAATGGCAAAGACGACCGATGCGCTATTTTGATCTCGCGTTGCGATCCGCAAGGAGCGGTGATATGGAACCGCTTCGTGTGGTGGCTGATCGAGGCCGCTAACTCTGTTCCGCGTGGGAACTGTCCGGAGAAAGCTGAGGCTGACATGTCCGTAGACCAGGATACGGTAAGGAAAATTGCGCGGCTGGCGCGCATCAAGGTCGACGAGGCCGAGGTGCCGCAACTCGAAGGTGAGCTCAACGGGATCCTGAAATGGATCGAGATGCTCAATGAGGTGGATACCGGCAATATCGCGCCCATGACATCCGTGGTTGCCATGGACATGAAGAAGCGCGACGACGAGGTGACCGACGGCGGTTACCCGGCAGATATCGTGAAAAACGCAGCGGAAAGCGATGACGGGTTTTTCATGGTGCCAAAGGTCGTCGAATAGGCGCTGACAACGAAAGACGGACTTAACCGTGAGCCATTTAACCGAACTGAAGATTTCCGAGATTCGCGACGGTCTTGCCGGCCGGGAGTTTTCGGCTGCTGAACTGACCGATGCATATATCAATGCGATCGAAGGTTCCCGGGTGCTGAACGCCTATATCGCCGAGACGCCGGACCTTGCCCGTGAGCAGGCCGCGCAATCCGACAAGCGGCTGGCTGATGGAGAGGCGCGGCCCCTGGAAGGTGTGCCGCTTGGCATCAAGGATTTGTTTGCCGTCAACGGCGTTCATACACAGGCCTGCAGCCACATCCTCGACGGTTTCAAGCCAACTTACAACGCTACGGTCGCTGCCAATCTGTTCGACGACGGTGCAGTGATGCTCGGCAAGCTCAACATGGATGAGTTTGCCATGGGGTCGTCCAACGAAACCTCCTACTACGGTAATGTCATCAATCCATGGCGTCGCGAGGGCTCGAACGTCGCATTGGTGCCTGGCGGTTCGTCTGGAGGATCGGCGTCAGCCGTTGCCGCACACATTTGTGCCGGTGCGACCGGAACCGACACGGGCGGATCAATCCGCCAGCCGGCGGCGCTCACGGGTACCGTCGGCATAAAGCCGACATACGGTCGCTGCTCTCGTTGGGGAATTGTAGCCTTCGCATCGTCCCTCGATCAGGCAGGTCCGATCGCGCGCGATGTTCGCGATGCGGCAATTCTCTTGAAGTCGATGGCCAGTCACGATCCGAGGGACACGACATCCGTCAATGCTGCTGTGCCGGACTACGAGGCCTCACTGACAGGTGACATTCGGGGCCTCAAGGTGGGCGTGCCCAAAGAATATCGTGTTGATGGAATGCCGGAGGAAATCGATAGGCTTTGGGAACAGGGTGCTGCCTGGCTGAAGGATCGTGGTGCGGAGGTCGTCGACATATCGTTGCCACACACGAAATACGCGCTACCCGCATACTATATCGTGGCGCCGGCGGAGGCTTCATCCAATCTGGCGCGCTATGATGGCGTGCGCTACGGCCTGCGTGTACCGGGCGATGATCTTGTATCGATGTATGAAAACACGCGCGCGGCCGGTTTCGGCAAGGAAGTGCAGCGCCGGGTGCTGATCGGTACCTACGTGCTGTCCGCCGGCTACTATGACGCCTATTACGTCAAGGCGCAGCGGATTCGTTCGCTGATCAAACGCGATTTCGAGGAGGCCTGGAACAAGGTTGACGTCATCTTGACACCGGCCACGCCCAGCCCGGCATTTGCACCTGGCGAAATCACCGATCCGGTGCAGATGTACCTGAATGACGTCTTCACCGTGACGGTCAACATGGCAGGATTGCCGGGTATTTCTGTACCTGCCGGATTGAGCGGCGGTGGATTGCCATTAGGTCTGCAACTGATCGGCAAGGCCTTTGACGAAGAAACGCTTTTCAGAACAGCGCATGTCATGGAAGCCGATGCGGGATTTACCGCCCGGCCCGACAAATGGTGGTAGCCGGAGTGTGGAAATGAACCGGGGGTGGGATTGCCGCATTTCCGGCATGATTTAGGCCTAGTGCGAACCTTTGCATCTACAGGGGACGAGTTGATGAAGAAGATTGTTGCAGGTCTCGCTGCTGTCTTGGCTTTAGGTCTCGCCGCGCCATCCGTACACGCGGCAAGTTGTGCTGCGATCAAGTCTGCTTACCACTCGAAGGTTAAGCCGCGTATGGCCAGTGCAGTGCGCAGTTCGCCCGTTGTTGCGAGCCAATACCGGCTGCGTCTGCGGCAGAACCAGCGTGGCTCAAACCCGACACGTGCTGAAATCCGCCGGACCAGCAACATGGTCATGAAGGACTGCAACACAAGGTCCGATCGCGGCTCTTGCCGCAATGCCGTCAGGCGTCTGACTGCGGCGGCTTACGGCGTTCATGACCAGCATCGCAAATGGGCGCGCAAGAAATGCGCTGGTGTCTTGACTGTGCGGTGATCCGGCATTTCCGGAGCCGCTTTGGACACCCCTGAGTTCCCCCGCTACTTGCAGATGTTCTTCAGATCGCGCCACTGTTTGGTGGTGAGGATGGAGCGCGTCTTGCCGTCCTTTGACGGATCGATTGCTTCGATCCGCTCTTCAGTGCCGGGATGGGTGGAAAGGATGTCACCCATGCCACCAAGGCTGCCGCCAAGAAGACTGCGATCCTTCTTCATTATTCTTGCAAAGAATGCGCGAAATCCTTTCGTTCCGATGCCCTGCCGTCGCAGTTGTTTCACAGCGAATAGATCGGCTTGTGTTTCCGCTTCTCGCGAGTAACTCAAGACAGCCATGAGGCTTGCCACATTTCCAATAAGCTCCGGTCCCGTCCCGCCGCTCGCCAGACTCAAGATGAGCTGTAACCCCATGATTCTCACAAAGGCGGCTTCGGGATGATGCAGAACCACGTGTCCGAGTTCGTGGGCAAAGACGCCGGCGACCTCATCCGGGCCTGAAGCCTTCGAAATGAGTTTGCCGGTCATTACGATTCGGCCACCCGGTACCGCGAAGGCGTTGACCATGGGCAGGTCAACCACCTTCACCCTCAGTTTTAAGTCGTCGAACTGATCGCCCGTGACCGCCCTGACCAACTGATTGAGCGCTGTACGTCCGGCGGCGTTGCTGCAGGCTTTGTTAGACTTGATGACGGAGGTTTCCACATGCTCCCCAAGCCGGTCCCGCCACGTTTCGGGGATTTGCCGGGCAACCAGACCCGGCGCGACGGTGAGCAGCAGGTATCCGAACAATGCCAGACAGGCAAAACCGGCCGCGATGACGCCAATCGTTTTCAAGACACGTTTGGGCCGGACTTTTCCGTCAAGTTGCGGTGCCAGCGTTAACAGATCGGCAATCGCTACAGAATTGTGAATGAGGATCCGTGCAGCGGGTAGCGAACTGTGCTTTACCCGCAGCGGTTGACCGGCCTGGCGGGGCGACGCCAGTTCCAGTCCGGAATAGGATCCCTTTATGACAAGATCGGCGGTCTGTTCGAAGACCTGAAAATGGTCGGGAGCAATTTTGAAGATGACAGCCCGGCTCGCTGCGGTTTGACCATCGAAAAATTCGGCGGAAAACTCGGTGTTCGTTGTGTTTGCGGCCATACGAAATCAGAATCCATCAAGGTCGAACACATCGAGCAGACCCTCTCCACGTCGGTCTAGGGTCGCACTGGCCTGAACCACGGAATCGATATCTATCTCTCCGTGCACCGTCAGCCGGTCGACCAGATATCTAACCGTCCGCTGTACGATGAATGGCTGCCCGATCCCGATTGTCAAAATCAAGATCAGCAGATTACCCAGCCATAGCCCGATCAGACTTCCAGCGGTGGCATCAAAGGTGAATTTGAGCGGATTTAGGGTGGTATAGGACGCAAATAGCGTCAGTTCCCGGGCAGTATAGAGGCTCCACAATGCGCCGTAGGCCGCAATCACCAGCACGATGCCGCCGATTGTGGTCGCGACCAGGACAACTGATTCCGTTGTCGTCTGTTCGCCCGAGCTTTCACCGAAAGCATCGCCAAGGTCAAAGATGCTTACGCCAAGGCCTGCCGCCACGACCAGTGCACCGAGCAGCACGGCAACCAAAATCACCACCGGAGTGAGGAACCAACACAAAGCGTAGACCGAATATAGCGGCCCGGCCCGACCGTCGAAATCAAATCGCTGGTCGCCGAAAGTCATGTCCCGCGTCAGGCGCTGTTGGATATTCATATTCATTGCCGGTGTCGACCAGCCCAACGTCATGAAACGCAAAAGCATCGCACCGAAATAGAGTGCACTGAACGACATTGAGGAACCGGTCAGTGAGCCCCGGATTCCACGCCACAAAGTGCGCGACAGGCGATATCGACGGGCGCGGTAGATCGCCATGCCGTAGAGCATCAGAGCCCCGGTAAAGAACACCAGCTGTGCGACGACAACCACTGGATGTTCCGGCGAGAACATAACGCTCAAAACACCGAAGATGACGGTTACCGGCAGAACAATGATCGCGAAGATCACCAGGAAGCCCAAAAACAGTTCCTTGCCGGTGCCTGTATACTCAAGTGGCTCACCGTTGATCGATATGCAGGCCCAGATGTGCCTGCGCACATGCGTTTTCGCCCAGAACCGGTAAATGCCGAGTGTTATGACACCGAGCAGGAAGTTTTTGATCGACAGCCATGCAAGTCCGGGTTTCGAGGTATACAGGACCGTTAGCCGTTCGGGGCGGCCGCCCAGCAGATTGCGGTGGTCGGAAGAGGTGTCGTTCATCTATTCTGCCAGTGGTGATAATTGGATCATTGAAGTTGGAGAATTGCATAAAGCAGCCGCCGTTTCACCTTGCAAGTGGCTAAGCCCGGCAGTCATACGGTGCGTGGCATAATTGTCACGTGAGGAACATTTTTGCATCACTGCCCGCTCTTGGTCATAATCTTACTTCTTTCCGCCCTAATAGATTACTAGCGTAAACCTGCTTGGAGCCGGCTGGCGTTCTTGCGGATGTTGTCGTGGATGGCCGGTGCGATGAATGAGCCGGAAAGTGCTCTAAGTAGGAAATTTGGACGGCAGACGATGGAAGGGGTTGAGTTCCGGGGGCATTACAACCGGGCTGGCAGAACTTCAGATTTGATGCTGCTGATTCAGCATTGGTAACAATAAAGAACAGTCGGGAGACGCTCCATTCATGGACGCCAAGACGAAAATAAAATCGAAGCTTCCCAGCCGGCATGTGACGGAAGGGCCGCAACGCGCGCCGCACCGTTCCTACTATTATGCCATGGGGCTGACCAGTCAGCAGATTCATCAGCCGTTTGTCGGTGTTGCAAGCTGCTGGAACGAAGCTGCGCCTTGTAATATTGCGCTGATGCGCCAGGCGCAGGTTGTGAAGAAAGGTGTTGCGGCTGCCAACGGTACGCCCCGCGAGTTTTGTACGATTACGGTGACCGACGGCATCGCCATGGGTCACCAGGGCATGAAGTCGTCTCTTGTTTCGCGCGATGTCATCGCAGATTCGGTCGAGTTGACCATGCGGGGCCATTGTTATGATGCGCTGGTGGGGCTGGCGGGCTGTGATAAATCTTTGCCCGGTTTGATGATGGCGATGGTGCGTCTGAACGTGCCGAGTGTGTTTATCTATGGCGGGACAATTTTACCGGGCAAATTCCGCGGCAAAGATGTCGATGTGGTCAGCGTTTTTGAAGCGGTGGGCCAATATAGCGCCGGAAATATGGATGAAGCAGAGCTGCACGAGCTGGAATGTGTGGCTTGTCCCTCTGCCGGGTCTTGTGGCGGGCAGTTTACAGCCAATACCATGGCCTGTGTCTCCGAAGCGATTGGCCTCGCGATCCCGCATTCGTCTGCCGCGCCCGCGCCCTATGAAAGCCGGGACGAATTGTGTGCGGCATCCGGCGGGGTTGTGGTCCAGGCGATTGAAAACAATATCCGTCCGCGGGATGTGGTGACGCTGGCGTCTTTGCGGAATGCGGCGGCGGTGGTGGCGGCGACGGGTGGCTCAACCAATGCAGGATTACATCTTCCGGCCATTGCGCATGAAGCCGGGATTGATTTTGACCTTCATGACGTGTGTGAAATCTTCCGCAAGACACCCTATATCGCGGATCTGCGCCCGGGTGGGCAATATGTGGCAAAGGATCTTTACGATGTCGGCGGGGTTGCCATTGTGATCAAAACGTTACTGGATCATGGCTATCTTGATGGCAGTTGCATGACGGTCACGGGCAAAACCCTGGCCGAAAACTATGCCGATATTGAGTTCCCAAAGGATCAGGACGTTGTCTATCCGGCTGACAATCCCATCACAGAAACCGGTGGGGTGGTTGGTCTGCGTGGTAATCTCGCGCCCGAAGGCGCGATTGTGAAAATCGCCGGGATGGAAGATTTGCAATTCGAAGGCCCGGCCCGGGTGTTTGATTGCGAAGAAGACTGTTTCGAAGCCGTCAGCAACAAGCGGTATGAAGAAGGCGAAGTATTGGTCATTCGCCATGAGGGCCCCAAAGGTGGCCCCGGGATGCGGGAAATGTTGAGCACCACGGCGGCGCTCTATGGCCAGGGCATGGGCGGCAAGGTTGCGCTGATCACAGATGGCCGCTTCAG
>JANQIR010000140.1 GCA_028282065.1 Aestuariivirgaceae bacterium | reverse complement strand
ACACAGATCGATACCGGATTGGCTTCGTCGGCGCCGTCGAGGTCGGACGTACATGGCCAGGCCGGGGACCAGCCGTCCACGCAAAGCGAGGATGACGGCCTGCTGGCTGAAATCGCCGCCGGAAACCAGCGGGCGTTTGCCCGGCTCACGGCCTTGTATTTCGACCAGGTCTACCGCGTCGCTTGGCGCGTTCTTGGCGGTTCGGCAGATGCCGAGGATGTCACGCAGGAGGCGTTCCTGAAGTTGTGGAGAGCGCCGCAGACGATCCGCAACGGCAAAGCGGTGCGGGCCTGGCTGATGCGCGTTGCGTCCAACCTGGCGATCGACCGCCTGCGCCGCAAGACGCCGGTGCTGATGGACGAATTGCCGGATGTGGAGGACGAAGCAGGTGGTCCCGAAAGCGAAATGCGGCGCGATGAGGTGGCCGGACAGGTCGATGCGGCGATTGCAAACCTGCCGGAACGCCAACGTCTGGCACTGGTGATGACCTACTACGAGGGCCTGGGCAATCGCGAGACGGCAGACGCGCTGGAGGTCAGTGTCGAGGCGGTGGAATCGCTTCTGGCGCGCGCCCGAAGAACATTGAAGGAGCGTTTGCAGCCGCAATGGCGCGACATGCTCGACGAACTGGAACAGACTTGATTTTTACGGCGATACGAGTTGAAAAAATGATCGACGAAAACAACAAGAATTGCGGGCGAAACGACGGTGATCTCAGCGAACTGGCGCTGGACCGGCTGCTGTCGTCGGC
Organism: Aestuariivirgaceae bacterium; assembly: GCA_028282065.1. Classification (GTDB taxonomy): domain Bacteria; phylum Pseudomonadota; class Alphaproteobacteria; order Rhizobiales; family Aestuariivirgaceae; genus JANQIR01. The sequence continues at coordinate 9,460 of JANQIR010000140.1, read as the reverse complement.
CACGCGTCCGCAGGTGCCCGCCGGCGCCCTTGCCAGGTTGCAGGACCGGGTGGCCGGTGAAGCGACCCGTCAGCCCGATGTGGTCGTGCCCTTCCGAAGGCGGTTCTTTGGCAGCCTTCAGGGCCAGTCACCACTGCCGGCGGCAGCAGCGCTGGCAGCATCGCTTCTTATCGGCATCTATGCCGGCACGACGGAAATTGCCGGTGACTGGATCCCGGGCGCCATCGCAGGGGCGTCCGGCGTGGAGACCGCCTCGTTGTTCGATCGCCTCGACTTTGGACAGTTTATCGATACGCTTTCGGAGGAAGGTTGATGGCCGAACCCTCGACCAACACACCGGCGGACAAGAAGGGCCGCAGACGCTGGGTGACCGTGGTTCTGGTCATCTCACTTGGACTGAACCTCATGGTGGCGGGCGCCGTGGCGGCGCACAAGTTCTTCGGTTACCGGCACGGGCCGCATGGTGGCCTCGGCATTGCCGGTGTTCTGCCCAAGGGCTTCTTCTTTGATCTGTCCCGCGAGCGTCGCAAGGAACTGATGGGTATTTTCGAAACCCGCAGGCAGGCATTTCGCGACAATCGCCCGGTCGCTGACAAGAGCAAGAGGGACATTGCCGCCGCGCTTGAGACCGATCCGCTTGATGAGGCGAAACTGGCGGCCGCGGTCGCCGGCTTTGCGGACTTCGGACGCGGGATGATCAACATGGGCCAGCCGGTGCTGTTGGAGTTCTACAAAACGCTCAACGTGGAAGAGCGCAGGATGCTGGCCGAGCGGATTCGTAAACGTATCGAGCGCAAGCGCCGCTGGGGCCGCTGGTAGGCAGGGCCTTTCCCGACCGCAAGGCGCAGTCCGCATTTGGCGGGCCGTGCCGCTGCCCGGGTGAAAACGGGACAAGCAATCAAAGATGGTCTACCGTCTGCGCGCATGAGCGCTGACGAAGATCCCCAAGAGTTCGGCCCCTGGAACCCGGGCATACGGTCCGACATTCCGGCCGAATACCTGGCATTGTCGACCATGTACCGGCCGGAAAATGTCGCCACGACGCTTTCCGAAGCCCGCGAGCTTAGCGATTTCTGCGGATTGGCGCCGCATCTGCTGGTCGCATTGCGGCCCGGGCGGCTGATCCTGCACGAGTTGCTCATCCGCGTCACCGGCGATATCCACGTGCCCGACGGCACGCACTACGGCGATCTGGGCATCAACTTCCGGGCCATTGTCACGGTCCTGCTGGAGAAATACGTGATGCCGCACCGCAAGGAACTGAACGCGGTATTCGAGCGGGTGCGCGAAGATGGCAGGGCGCTGATAGAGGCCGAACTGGAACGTGGTCTATTTGCCGGGGCGGCTGCGATCGATGAACCGGAGGCCGGCAGATCCTGGCTGTCCTGGTTCAAACCGGGTGGAGGGGAGGCGCCGCGGTCCGCAAGGTCCGAAACGCTTGAGGAGCGCCATGGCCGCATTCTGGCCGGTTGGCGGCAAAGGGCGAAGACTGCAGACGACGCCTTCGAAAGAGCTTGCCTCAAGGCCCTGACACATGTTGCGACGGCGATTTCCGGCCGGCATGGCCGTATCGCCGGGGATAAGGACCTGATCGCCTCGCTAGCCGTGACGGTTCTGTGCAATGGCTTTGGCAGCGAAGCCGTCGGCGATGCCCTGGCCTGCCGTGTTCGCGAAGGCGCAAAGGGTGAGGGTTACCGTCTTCTGTCGCGGCAGGACAAACCGGTCGTGCTCAATGTCAAGGGGGCCTCGGCGGCCGGCAAGAGCACCATGCGGCCATTGCAGCACAAACTCACCGACAAGCTGCAGCTCAATTGGAACGAGTTCGCCCTGATCAGCCCCGATATCTGGCGGAAGTATCTGCTCGACTACGACACGCTCGGATCGGCCTTCAAATATGCCGGAACGCTGACGGGACATGAGCTGGAAATCATCGACCGGAAACTCGACCGCTACATGACCAGGAAGGCAGCGGGCGGGAACATGTCGCATCTTTTGATCGATCGCTTCCGCTTCGACAGTTTCGTGCCCGAAACCGAAGGTGACGATGCCAGCAAGCTGCTGACCCGGTTTGGTGAACTGGTCTACATGTTCTTCGTTGTCACACCGCCGCACATGACGGTGGAACGCGCCTGGAAGAGGGGGGTGGAGTATGGCCGCTACAAGGCGGTCGACGATCTTCTGGATCACAATATCGAAGCCTATACCGGCATGCCCGACCTGTTCTTCACCTGGGCCTCGCGCACTCGCAAACGGGTACACTACGAATTTCTCGACAATTCCGTGGACAAGGGCAACCGCCCGCGCACCATTGCATTCGGCTGGAACGGCGAACTGAACATCCTCGATATCAAGGGTCTGATCGACATCACCCGTTTCACCCGGATCAATATCGACGCGCGCTGCCCGGCCGATGTCTATGATCCAGCTGAGATGATGCCGGCTGGTAACACCCGGTTCCTGGAGCAATGCGTCAAACGGTTGCCGGCGGTGAACTTCGCAGATTTCCACACCGGTGAAGTGTATGCCCGCCTTGAGGCAGGGAACTGGGTCTTTGCCGACGCAAGCCGGATCGCGCAGGTTGCTGAGGATGCTGACTGCAGGGCCGGATTGGAAGCGATCGGCTGGCAAGCCGGGCTTGAGATTTCAGACCCGCAAAACGCCCCTGAACCGCTACGTCCCGATGCAACCGATACCCTTGGCGGGTGGGGTGGACAATAGGGGGCGGGCAACTACTGCGTCGGCGCCTGAACCTTCCGGCCTTCGAACACCACACCCCAGATTTTCAGGTCACGCAGTCCCTCAGCACCAACATCGTAAGGGTTTTTGTCCAAGACAGTGAAATCGGCATACTTGCCGGCCTCTATCGTCCCGATATCCTTTTCAAGGCCCAGATGATGTGCGGCATCGATGGTGATGGCCCGCATCGCCTCATCCATGGTCAGGCCGCCCGGCGGTGTCATCGATTTGCCGGAAAGTGACTGCCGGGTGATGGCCGCCCAGGCCAGCGCCAGAGGGTCGGCTGGGGCCATGCCGAAGTCGGAGTGGAGCGTTACCAGTACGTCCCGGTCGACCAGGCCGCGTATCGGCGTGATCCGTCTTGCCCGGTCGGGCCCCAAACCAAGGCGTGCGTAAGTGTCTGCCAGAAAGGTCACGTAGTAGGGATTTGCGGAAACCGATGCGCCGAACTCGGCCACGCGTCTGTTGATACGCTCATTGGCATAGCCGTAATGTTCGATACCAACGCTGTTGCGCAGGCGTGGCTTGTCAAACTGCAGGGCTTCGAAGACGTCGAGTGTAAAATCGACGCCTTTGTCGCCATTGGCGTGAACATAGATCTTGTAGCCCGCATTCCAGTACGTCTTTGCCAGCCTCCTGAAGTCGTCCTGCGGCGTGATCCACTCGTTCTGGCCATATCCCACATAACCTGGCGGGTTGAGGGCCATGAGCAGCGAGAACATCGCGCCATCGGCGAACAGTTTGACGCGCTTTCCGCCTACCAGCGGATGGGGCAGGTTGCCGCCGGTCAGCTGTTCGTTGAGGAAGGCGAAGGCACCGTCCACACCTCCCTTTTGCGGCCCCATCTTGAAAACATCGGGGATCAGTACAATGCGTAGTGGTGCCTTTGTATCCACGAAGTTCCGCTTGAGCGCTGCCAGTTCAAGCTCCCAGTTGATCCCGCCGGTCGCCATGTCACCGGCTGTCGTGATGCCTCTGGACAGGAGATAGGCGGAATTGCGCTTGAAACCCGGATCGATGAATTCAGGTGAAAACAGGACAGGGGCAAGAAGCGGCAGGACGATGTCGAAGAATCCGCCCTCAATGAAATGACCCTTCTCCCAGTCTGCCTGTTTTGCTTGCGGATGGCTGGTGACGTCGTTCTCGGTCAAGCCGAGCATCTCCAGCGCCTTGGAGTTGAACAGGCCCTCGTGGACGGAGCGCTGCAGGATCATCACCGGCCGGTTCGGGGCGAGTTTGTCGAGATCTGAACGGGTCAAGGGGCCATGGTAGGGCTCTGACCAGCCCCAGACGATTAACAGGCTGGCCGTATCCTTGTCTTCCGTCAGCAGCTCTTCCAGACGCGCGCGGAAGCCGGCCTGCGTTGTAATCCCATCCACCTTCGCATCGTGCAGCGTCCAGGTCTCCGGCGTGATCCAGTGCGTCTTCAACTGAATGGCGCCCAGCATGGGATGCAGATGCGGATCGATCAGGCCCGGCATCAGCACCTTGTCGGCAAAGGTGCGATCTATGTCGTGTGGATAGGCATCCAGCCAGGGTTTCAGATCCGCCATGGAGCCTACGGCAACCACCCGCTTGCCACGCACCGCAATGGCTGTACCTTCAGGATTCGTGGTGTCCATCGTCACGATTTTCTTCGCGACGAACACGGTCAACCGCTCTTCGGCAGCCAGGGCGGTTCCTGTAACGAAGATCAATACGATCATGCCGAGCGTGACAGTTCTCAACACGTCAAGAATTCTGGCTTTCATATCGGCTGGCTCCGATGTGATTGCGCAAAGAGCACTTGCGCGCGCATTTGTGCATTTTGGGAAAATAGTGTGCCGAAACGACGACCGAATGACTATGGCTACTTTCGTCAGGCAGGCCGCTATTTCGTTCTGTGTTTGAAGCTGTCGCGCCGGAAGCTGTAGAGCGCCGACGGATCGACAGCGATATCGACCACCGCTGGCTTGCCGCAGTTAATCGCCGCCTCCATAACCTCGCCGACCTCGGAGATCCGTTCTGCCCGGAAACCCGCCGCACCGTACAGCTCGGCGACCTTGTCGAAGGCCGGGCTTGAGATGTCGGCGCCGATATAGCGTTCGCCGAAGAAGTCTCGCTGATAGGCCTTTTCCGCGCCCCAGCACCGGTTGTTCATCACAACCGTGACCGTATTGATGCCGTGGTCGACCGCAGTGCTTAGTTCCGACAGGGTCATGCCGAACCCGCCATCGCCCATCAAGGACACGACCGGCCGGTCCGGCCGGGCGATCTTGACGCCAAGCCCGCAGGCAAACGAGAAGCCCACCAGCCCGAAATCGAGCGGCGTGAACAGTGAGCGCGGCTCGTGATAGTTCAGCGCATCGGTTGCCTGCAGGCACAGCGTGCCGGCATCCATGGTGATGGCGGCATCCTTGGGCAGCACATCGCGCAAGGTCTTGAACAGGCCGGAGGGCTGGATGGGATGGGGCGTCATGTCGGCGTCCCGGTCCCGCTGCTCCAGGTAGCCGGCACGTTCCTGCATCAGGGCCTCGGTCCAGGCTTTCGCGTGAGCACGCTGCTCAAGGGTGCCGAGCGCGTGACGCAATTGTTCCGCTGCCGTCGGCGCATCGGCCCAGATGCCGATGGCGACCGGGAAGTAGCGGCCGATGGCGGTCGGCTCCAGCTCGATCTGGATGATCGCCGCGTCCTTGTTGATGTTGTCGTAGGAATAGAACGTGGAGTTGAAACCGAGCCGCGTGCCGAGCGCCAGTATGACATCGGCCTCTTTGACCAGCCGCGAGGCGACCGGGTTGCCGCGCGGCCCCATCTGTCCGGCGTTCAAAGGATGCCCGAAGGCAATCGCGTCGCCATGGCCGGGTGCCGTGACGATCGGCGCATTGAGGGCCTCGGCAAGGGCTAGCGCCTGTGCCTGGCCGCCGGTGTTCTTGATGCCGCCACCGGTGACGATCACCGGGCGGTCAGCCTTGCGCAGCATCTCCGCCGCCGCCTTGATACCGCTCTTTGAACCTGCCGGCACATCCTGCGTGCGGTAGTCTTGGGGCTTCTGGAAATTGCCGAAATCTGCCGTCGCCGACAGGACATCGCGCGGCAGGTTGATCTGCACCGGACCCTTGCGTGGCGTCATTGCCACGCGAAAGGCCTCGCGGAACATCTCCGGCACCCGCGCGGTCTGGGTGAGCGTCCAGGTTTTCTTGGTGATCGGCTGGAACAAGGCCTGCTGGTCGACCTCCTGAAAAGCGTCACGGTAGATGTGCTCGGTGGACAGCGATCCGGCGATGGACACCACCGGCGAGAATGCCGCTTTGGCCTGTGCCAGGCCGGTCACCAGATTGGTTGCGCCCGGCCCGTTCTGCCCGGCCAGGATGACCCCGGGCAGGCCCGAGGCACGGGCGTAACCGTCGGCCATGTGCGTACCGGTGCGCTCGTCATGCACGCCGATGAATGAGATGGAACTGGCATCGTACAGCGCATCGAACATCTCCATGGTGGCCGACCCGATGAGGCCGAACACATGTCTGACATCTTCCGCTTTCAGCGAGTCCACGGCGGCCTGACCGCCTGAGAGTTTTGCCATGGCGCTATCCTTGCCCGGTCAGCCGAGCGTTTCGTGCAGAAAATCGATAACCGGCCCGGTGAACAGGTCCGGCCGTTCGAACAGTCCCATATGCTGAAGATGCGGCACGATGATCGTTTGCGCACCGGCGATTTCCGATGCGATGGCGTGCGACATGGCCGGCGTCGAGCCGCTGTCGTTCTCGCAGGTCATGACAAGCGCGGCATGCGTGACCGGAGGATCGGGCCGGATCAGTTCGATGACGCCATTGGCCAGCACCTGCCGGCAATGTGCGTAGTGCACAGGATCATTGGCCAGCACCCATGAACGGACCTTCTCGATGTCTTCCGGGTTCTCATTCCGGAACTGTGGCGTGAACCAGCGTTCGATGGTGGCATCCAGCGTGGCGCCGGGCCCGCCGGCCTCCGATTTGGCCGCGCGTTCCTCGACCAGTCTTTGTGCTTCGGCCCCGCGCTCATGCGGCGAGTTGAGGATCACAAGGGCCGACAGGCGGTCGGGATGGTCCAGGGCAAAGCGCCGGTTGATCATGCCGCCAAGTGAGAACCCGACCAGTGCTGCCTTGCCGATGGCCAGCTCATCAAGCAGGTCACGGATCTGCGCCGAAAAGGTCGCAAGAGACGGTTTCTCCGGCGGTGCCGCGCTCTCGCCATGGCCGAAGAGATCGTAGGTCAGCATGCGGAAATGCTGCGACAGGGCGGGGATATGGCCCTCCCAGGTCAGCCGGTTCAGGCCAAGGCCGTGAATGAGCACAACGACCGGCACATCCTCGCGCCCGTTGATTTCGTAGGCGGTTCCATTGCCCGACAATTGCGCCATGGTTTACCTCGACTGTCGTGTGTGCGCTGCTATTGAAATGCCGGCATGACCTCTTTGCAGAACAGCTCCAGCGAGCGCTTCTGTTCCGCATGGCCCAGCCCCATGCTGGCATAGTAGATGAAGGCATCGACCCCGAGGTCCTCGTAGCGCTTCAGCTTGGCAATGACGTCGTCTGGTGAGCCGAACATCAGGTTTTCTTCGAGCATGGCCGCATCGTACTGCTCGCGGCCCTCCAACTCGCCAAGAGGGATCTGGCGCGGAAAGCCCAGTTCCACATCGCCCAGGTTCCGGAACAGGTTTTCGAACTGTCCGAGCGTGCGCTGGATGGCCTTGATGGCCGTGTCGCGCCCGGCATCGTTCTCGTAAAGCGCCGTATGCCGCATCAGGGCGAAGGTCGGGCGCGCGGCGCCTGGATGTGCCGCCATGGCCTCGTCCAGCCGTTCCTTATAGGTCTCTGCTTCCGAGAACGGCCGGGTCAACGGCCACGACATGATGTGGCAACCTTCCTTGACCGCGTAATCGAAGGTGATGGGAGCGCGCGCGGCGACCCACACCGGCGGATGCGGTGTCTGCAGAGGTTTCGGCACGGACGTGGACATCGGGAACGACCAGAACGCGCCGTTGTGTTCATAGTCGCCGGCCCACAACGCCTTGAGCGCCGGCAGCATCTCGTGCATGTAGCGCCAGCCGTCCGATTGTTTCAGGCCGGGATGCATCCGGTCGAACTCGCGCTGATAGGCGCCCGAACCGATGCCGAACTCCAGCCTGCCGCCGCTGATCAGGTCCGTCATGGCCGCTTCCCCGGCAAGGTTGATCGGGTGCCAGTAGGGCGCCACGGCCACGGCGGTGCCAAGCCGGATGTCGTTGGTATGCGCCGCCCACCAGGTCAGAATCTGAAACGGGTTCGGTGCGATGGTCATTTCCAGCGCGTGATGCTCGGCCGCCCAGACGATGTTGAAGCCGCCCCGGTCGGCCATTTGCACCATGTCCAGTGTATGGTCACGCACATCACGCATATCCAGTCCGTTGTCGATGCGCTCAAGGTTGATCGCCAGCTGGAATTTCATGGGGTGTCTCCCTGTCTTGTCCGTCACCGGGCGACGAACTGGCTGCCCAGTGTCTCGCTTGATGTATTCATCCACACGGTCTTGGGCCGTGTATAGTCATAGATCGCCTGAAACCCGCCCTCCCGGCCATAGCCTGATCCCTTGACACCGCCGAATTCGGCAATCGGCGAGATCGCCCGATAGGTGTTGACCCAGACGATCCCGGCGCGCACCGCATTAGAAACGCGCAAGGCGCGCGCACTGTCTCGCGTAAAGATCCCCGCGGCAAGCCCGTGCTGGCTTTCGTTGGCCAGCCGGATTGCTTCGGCTTCATCCTTGAACCGCAGCACCGCAAGCACCGGTCCGAACAGCTCGGTATCCACCACTTTGAGGTCCTGCCGCGGACAGGCAATGATCGTCGGCTCGTAATAGAGACCGTCCAGGCCGTCCGGCCGCTTGCCTCCATGCAGAACCTCGCCGCCTTCGGCCTTCGCATGCGCCACCTCGCGTTCAATGTTCTCAAGCTGGCCTACGGTGCACAGCGGCCCCATCTGGGTGTTCTCGTCGAGCGGGTCGCCGATCCGGATGGTCCGGGCCTGCGCCACCAGCTTCTCCAGGAACGTGTCCGCGATGCCCTCCTGGAGGTAGAGTCTGGATCCGGCCACGCAGCTTTGTCCGCTGGCTCCGAAGATCGCCCCGGCCGCCCCGTTGACCGCGCCGTCGATGTCTGCGTCGTCGAAGACGATGAACGGCGACTTGCCGCCAAGTTCCAATGACACTTCGGCGAAATTGTTGGTGGCGTTCTGCAGGACATGCCGCGCGGCCATCGGACCACCGGTGAACGAAATGCGCGATACCAGAGGATGCGACGTCAGCACCCGGCCGCACGGATCGCCGTGACCGGTGACGATGTTGACCACGCCTGGCGGAATGCCCGCCTGTTCCAGCAGTCCGCCGAACTCCAGCATGGCCGCGCAGGCGTGTTCCGATGCCTTCAGGACCACCGTGTTGCCGGCCGCCAGTGCGGGCGCGATTTTCACCGCGCTCAGAAACAATTGCGAATTCCACGGCACGATCGCTGCGATCACCCCGTGTGGTTCGCGTTTGGTGAACACGAACATGTCCGGCTTGTCGATCGGCAGCGTTTCACCGCTGATCTTGTCCGCACATCCGGCATAGAAATGAAAATACTCTGCGATGTACTTCGCCTGCCACCGGGTCTCCTGAAACAGCTTGCCGGTGTCGGTCGCCTCAATGCGACCCAGGTCTTCGGATTTGTCCGCCAGCAGGTCGCCAAGCCGCC
>JANQIR010000088.1 GCA_028282065.1 Aestuariivirgaceae bacterium | reverse complement strand
TACCAACGAGATCGCGCCGCCTGCACCGCTAACGGGCGACGGTTACGAACAAGAGGGCGTGCCGCTTCCGACCCGCTGGCCGGTGGCGCTTCAAACATTTGAAGATGGCGATGTCCTGAAAGGCTATTTCGGCGAACTGTGGTGCGACTGTTTCGTCAAAGCCCGAAGCCACGAATGCGACAGTCACCATTTCACCATTCACGCACTGGATTACGAATGGTATCTGCGCACCGCCTGACAATGGCGGAACAACCGGAGCCGAGATGAACGCCAACGACCAGGTGCTGGACGCGGAAAGTTATTACCGCGCGTCGGCAAATCCCACAGAGCCTTTCGGCCGGTTCGATGGCGAAATCCGCGCCGATGTGTGCATCGTCGGGGCTGGGTTCACCGGGTTGTCCGCGGCCCTGGAACTGGCCCGCGCGAACTACACTGTCATTGTTCTCGAGGCCGGCAGCGTGGCCTGGGGCGCATCAGGCAGAAATGGCGGGCATGTTTGCACCGGATATTCGCCGGGCATGGGGAAGTTCGAAAAGCAACTGGGGTTCGACACGGCGAAAAAGTGTTTCGACGTGGCCGAAGAGGCCAAGGACCTGCTACGCGAACGGGTTGAAGAATACACTATCGATTGCGATCTGAAGTGGGGCTATCTGCTGGCCGCACCAAAGGCCAGTCAAACGAAGCATCTGGAATCATACCGCGATGAGCTGGCTCGCTATGGCTACAGCGAGATTTCGCTCCTGTCCAAAGACGAACTGGAGGGGCAGCTGGGATCCACGATCTACCATGGCGCAACGCGTGACAAAGGTGCCGGCCATCTGCATCCGTTGAACTACGCGCTCGGCCTTGCCGATGCGGTTCGCAGCGAGGGCGGAACCGTCTATGAAAATTCCCGCGTCACACGCATCGAACCAGGCGCGCCGGCCCTCGTCCAAACGGAGCGAGGAAAGGTACTGGCGGATCACGTTGTCGTCGCTTGCAATGCCTATATCAATAACCTGCTGCCCGGCCCACACTCACGGGTCATGCCGGTCGGCAGCTACATGATTGCCACGCAGCCGCTTGGTGAGAACCAGGCGCGCGCCCTGATAAAGGGAGACGAGGCGGTTTCCGACATGGGATATGTGCTGGATTACTTTCGGCTGTCCGCTGATCACCGCGTTCTCTTCGGCGGGCGTTGCAGCTATTCCGGCATTCATCCGCGGGATTTGGCATCAAACATGCGGCCAAGGCTGACCAGGGTTTTCCCGCAGTTGAAGGAAGCGGCAATTGACTATGCCTGGGGCGGTTATATCGGCATTACCTATAACAGGTTGCCGAACATCGGGCGGGCGGGCCAAAACGTCTACTATGCGCAGGGCTATTCCGGACAGGGGGTGGTGCTGACCGGCATATTCGGCAAGCTCATGGCCGAAGCGATCCGTGGCCAGGTAGAGCGTTTCGATGTGTTCGCCAAGATCCGCCATGCGCCATTTCCCGGCGGACCGCTGCGGCGGCCGGCGCTGGCGATGGGCATGTTGTATTACAGGTTGAAGGACTTGCTCGCGTGACGGACGCTCGTCCGGTCAGAACATCACGAAAGCAAACAGCGCCAGGAGCGCGGCCGCACCGATGGCCGCCAGGCCGTATTTGTTCCACATGGTCAGGTCGGACCAGAAATTCATGATGCTCATGGCTGCACTTCCCTTCGCCACCGATAACCGAGAATAAGACGAGCCAGACATCGCACTCAAGACCTGCCGGCAAGACCGAAAGGCGCATCTTGAGCGCCTTCCGTCTTGGTTTGTACTGTCAGAAAGATGAGCAGGTCGGGCATCCCGGATCAGCGCTCCAGCCCGTGGTCGGCCGGTTGTAACGCTGGTAACGCGGGGTGCGATACCCGTAAGCCGGCGCATGGCCATAGCCGTAGGTTTCCATGCGATGACGACGGCGCAGGATCCTGGTACGCACAGGGGCTGCGCGACGAACGATCTTCTTGCGTTTCTTCATGACCGGGGCCTTGCGGACAATCTTCTTGCCCGGCTTTGCAGCAACAGGTGCGGCCTTTGTCTGTGTAGTGGTCGCCTTCGCTGTCTTGGCGGGTGTCTCGCGCTTTGCGATGACAGGCACGACCTTGGCACACAGACCGGAGCGGTGCAGCTTGAGCGTCCTGACCGCGACTGCATCGGGACGGCGGGCGGAGATCTCGATTCCGGCCTGTTTGGCGAAGGTGCGGATCGCAGCACGGCTCTTGCGGCCCCAGAACCCGTCAGCGCGTCCCGAGTAGCAGCCAAGCCTTTGAAGCTGACGTTGGGCGGTCAATATGAGCTCACGCGGAGTTGCCCTAGCTGGTGTTGCTTTGGCAACGGAAAGGTCTGGCGTGGCCGGCTGTGTAACCTGCGCCGGTTCGGCCGATGTTGCAGGTGCCGCAGGTGCTGCCACGGTCACGGGGGCCACGGTCACGGGGGCAAGCGCTACAGCCGCTGCCGGCTCAACCGCGATCGCACGATTGCGTATAGCCAGTTCGTCAGCGGGCGGCGCCAGGGTGAATGTCACATCCATTACGGGCCTGTGCGGATTGCCTGCGAGACGCGGGGTTTCGACTTTGACGGTCTTCGGCTCCTCCGCCGGCTTAGACATGTCTTGTTCGTTCACGACAGGGCCTTTCTGCGTACGAAGCTGATCGACAAAGGCCTGAGCCAACAGCACGAAATTTCCATCCGGAAAGCGCTTCAGATAGGCTTCGAACAGCGCCGGATCCTTTGACTTCACGACAGAGTTCCAGAAAGCCAGTTCCACATCCGGGTGCACCGTGGCCGGTGTCACGGTAACGGTTTCCTCGGCCTGTTCCGTAGCCGCCGGCTCAACAATGGTGACCTTGGCAGCCGCAGCCGGGCGCGGATTGACGATCACCTTATCGAGCGAAACGCGCGCATTGACCCACGGCACCTGCCTGCCGGCGGATTCTTCGGCGACCTGCTCGCGAACACGGTTGATGACAAGGTCGAGATTGCCACCCTGACGGGATATCTGTGCCTTCAAGGCACGCGCAAACCGGCTGTTAGGAGCGCCAGTTCGCCGGGTCACCGCGCCCGGCTGTGCTGATGCGATCACGACACCGCCATCTGCGACCTTTACCTTGGCAAGCCCAGGAACGACGGCATTGCCGGCACCGGCCGACAGCCTGGCATAGGCCGGATTGGCGCGGCTGGCATCCAGGGCGATGACAGTGACTTCCGCTGATTTCTGCACCTGCTTGATTATGCTCTGCAGGCGCACGGTTTCCGATGGAAGGTCCGAGCGCGCACCAAGGTCCGCGTCAACCGGAACCAGCAGGTTCTTGCCTTCCAGCTGGAGGGCATGGCCGGCATAGTAGAACAGGGCAACATCGGCACCTTTGGCATCACTGGTGAAGCGTGAAATCAGCTGCTGCAGCGCAACGTGATCGGTATCGATGCCGCGATGCACCTTGAACCCGGCGCCCCTGAGGCCGGAGGCTATGGTTTGAGCATCGGCCTTCGGTTGTGTCAGAGCGGCGTCACCGCGATATCCGGAGTTGCCTATGACAAGCGCAACGCGCCCGTCGGCATATGCCGGACCTGCCGCCAGAGCGACGTTGGCCAGTGCGGCGAACATTGCGGCGCAGACGGTGCCTTTCAGCGAGCGGCGTTTCTTGGAATTCACGGTCTTGTTGTTTTGCAGAGTGCACATGGGTCTTCTTGAGCCTGTTTGCGTTGACCGCCTCCTAGAGCACCATGCACCCAGATTGATTCAATCTGGGTGCATGGTGCTCTAGCGGCCCTAGCGATTGAACTTCGCTCAAATCTAACCCTTTCGCGCGAAGTGCTATGTGCAATCCGTCACTTTACGTACGCGCCTCACTGAACTTATTGATATAAAATGTATTTCCGCCGATCGGCGTCAGAACAATGCGCGGCGGATGAAATTGACGCCCACCACAAAGAGCATTGTCAGGACAATTTTGCGGAATTGCTCCTGGGCAATCCGCTCCTGCAGCTTCAGGCCGATCCACATGCCGGCAAAGGCCGGAATGCAGGCCAAGGCGGACATGACAAGCGTGTCCCGATACAACATTCCGTTCTCCAGATAACCCGTCAGCAGCGCAACACCGCCCAGCATGTAAAGCAGTCCCACGCTTCGCATCCACTGGTCCTTAGTGAGATTGAGCGCCAGGTAGAACAGGTTGACGGGCGGACCCCAGATGGCGATCGCACCCCCCAGAAGCCCGCTTGTGAATCCGGCAACAAGACTGACCGGCAGTTCAAAACGCTCAGGCAGCCGGAAACGCGGAGAAGCTGCTGTCGTCACGACGAAAATGATCATCACCGTTCCGATCAGGCCCATTACGACGTTGACCGGCACGGATGGCGCGACGCGAGCGGTGAGCCAGAGGGTGACCATCAAAACGGCAAACATCGGCCAAAACCTGGCGACGGGTTCACGTAACGGCTCGATGCCCTTGCCGAAAACCTGCCAGATGTTGGTTGCGACAATCGGCACGACCATGATCGTGATGGCTGTCAGCGGATCCAGCACCGTCGCCAGAACCGCGAGCGCAACCAGTGGCAAGGCAAACCCGATAATACCCTTGCAGAGCCCTCCGGCAAAGAAACCGACAGCAACAACGCAAAGGACAAGCGGATCGATGGTCACGCGCCGCTAATCCGACAGCGCAGTACCGCGCGCGCCGGCCTGCCAGGCACGCAGGCACAGATAGTCGAGCGCGATCGCGGCGGCGGCCAGCGACGTGGTTTCGGCGTGATCGTAAGGCGGCGATACCTCCACAACATCCATACCTGCGAAATCCACATCCGTCAGTTTGTGAAGGATCGAAAGCGCCTGATGGGTCGTAAGCCCACCAGGGACAGGTGTTCCGGTCCCCGGCGCATAGGCCGGATCCAGACAGTCGATATCGAACGTCAGGTAGGCCTTGTGGCCAGCCACCACATCCTGGATTTCGTTGGCTATATCTTGTGCTGAGGCCTCATGAACCTGGTCCGCGTAGACGATCTTCATGCCGTAAGTCCGCTCGCCATGATAGGTCGTGCGGATGCCTACCTGTATGGAGCGCGCAGGATCGATGATGCCTTCCTGGATGGCAATGTTGAACATTGTGCCATGGTCGATGCGGCCACCGTCCTCCGGCTCGACGTCGCGGTGGGCATCGAACTGGATCAGCGACAAGGGGCCGTACTTCTTTGCATATGCTTTGAGGACCGGATAGGTCACGAAATGATCGCCACCCAGCACCAGCGTGGAGACATCCTGGCCGACGATTTCCGCAATATGGTCTTCGATCACCGACGGCACGTCTTCCTTGCGGCCCCAGTCGAAGAAACAGTCCCCATAATCGACGACCGCAAGCGTGTCGAACGGATCGAACATCCAGGGCCAATAGGGCCCCCAGGCATTGTGCCGCGAGGCCCTGCGCACGCCTTCCGGGCCGAACCGGGTTCCCGGCCTGTTGGTTACGGACTGGTCGAACGGGATACCGGTGACGGCGATATCCACACCTTCAAGCTCGCGGGTGTACTTGCGCCGCATAAAAGACGATGCACCGGCATATGTCGCCTCGATCGTGGTGCCTTTCAGATCACTTCTGCGAAACGCAGCGTCGCCGATCTCGGCATCCTTTTCCCACATTGTCAGGGTCCTATTCCGTGAGCAGCAACATGTCTTCCGGTTGCCAGCTCAACCAGATTCGATCTCCAAGATCCACATTGTCGACGGTCGTGCGGGTTTCGTTCTGAACCGTCACCGACAGCCTCAACCCGTCTGACGTGTTCACGAACATATGGCTGGTGTCACCGTAATACGCCCAGTCGGTGATCTCGCCGTTCACGGCGACAGCTCCACCTTTCGGCTTCGCTGTTGAAACCCTGACCTTTTCGGGCCTGACTGCAACGGCCACATCGCCTGCCGCCTCTGCGTTAAAGGGAAGCGATACCTTGCCGACACCGGCGACGTCGATGGAGACCGACTTGCCGCGGGCACCGGTAACGCGGCCGTCCAGCAGGTTCACCTTGCCGATGAAGTCGGCCACAAAGCGCGAGGACGGGTGCTCGTAAAGCCTGTCGGGCGTCGCCACCTGACGGACCAGACCGGATTCCATGACGGCAATGCGGTCGGCCATGGACAAGGCCTCGTCCTGATCGTGGGTGACGATAATGAACGTGATGCCCACCGTTTGCTGCAGGCGGGCCAGTTCAAGTTGCATCTGTTCGCGCAGCTTCGCATCCAGAGCCGAAAGCGGTTCATCCATGAGCAGCACGCGCGGCCGTTTGACCAACGCCCTGGCAAGGGCCACGCGCTGACGCTGCCCGCCCGACAGCTGGTCGGGCTTGCGGGCGCCGAACCGGTCAAGCTGAACCATCTCCAGCGCTTCGGCGACACGCGGTGTAATCTCGCCCTGCGGCGTTCCCGTCACGCGCAGACCGTAGGCGACATTGTCGGCCACAGTCATATGCGGAAACACGGCATAGGATTGAAACACCATGTTCACCGGCCGCAGGTTCGGCGGTGTTTGCGCCATGTCCTCATCATCGATCAGGATCTCGCCTTCCGTGGGCGTCTCGAAGCCGGCGATCATGCGCAGTAACGTCGTCTTGCCGCAGCCGGATGGACCAAGAAGCGCAAAAAACTCGTTCTCGACAATGTCCAGATCGACATGGTCGACGGCAACGACCTCACCAAAGCGCTTGGTGACGTTCCTGATCGATATGATCGGTTTGCTCATTGTTTCAGCCTTACCTAATGCGCTTCGGTTTTGTCAGGCGCCTGAAGGCGCATGGCAAGGACCGTCATGACCACCGTTATCACAACCAGCACAGTCGATGCGGCATTAACCTCCGGCGTCACCGAGAACCGTACCATCGAGTAGACCTTGACGGGGAAGGTGACCGTATCCGGCCCTGACGTGAAGAAGGTGATGACGAAGTCATCCAGGGAAAGCGTGAATGCCAGCAACCCGCCGGCAATCACGCCGGGCTTCATATATGGGAAGATGACGTTCCAGAAGGTCTGCCATTCCGATGCACCAAGGTCCCTGGACGCCTCCTCAAGTTCGCGATTGAAACCGGCCATGCGGGCACGCACGACGATGGCGGCAAACGGGAATGAAAAGGCGATGTGCGCGATTGTAATCGCCGACAGGTTGAGCGGCCAGGGCATGCCGGTTGGAAATCCAACCCGGGAGAAAAACGCCAGCATGGCGACACCCATGCAGATTTCCGGAATAACGATCGGCAGGGCCATGAACCCCTCGTAAGCCGCCTTGAACGGAAACCGAAAACGCCACAGCAGCAGCGCGATCATCGTGCCCAAAATTGTCGAGATGACCGTTGAAATGACGGCAATGGTGAGCGAATTGGTGAACGCTTCGATCAGGCTGTCGTTGTTCCAGGCCTTAACGTAGTACTTGGTCGTGAAGCCCCGCCAGACGACATTCCGCCGGGAATCGTTGAAGCTGAAGATGATCAAGGTGATGATCGGGGTGTAGAGCAGCAGGAAGGTCAGCGCCACCATGGTTCTGAGCCACAGACGGCGGCTGTAGTCGATCGGTCCCTGGCTGCCAAGAGTTGAAAGCCTGATCGCCATTTCAGACCTCCATGCCCTGTTTACGGCCGGCAAAGGCGGCGCGAAGGGCCAGCGCCCCGAATGTGGCGTACATGAGCAGGAAGGACAAAGCCGCCCCGAATGGCCAGTTATTGGCCGCCTTGAACTGACGCTCGATAACGTTGCCGATCATCTGCGCATTGGTGCCGCCAAGCAGGTCAGGGGTCAGAAACGAACCCAGACACGGTATGAACACAAGGATGATGCCGGAGACGATGCCCGGCATGGTCAGGGGCACCGTGACCGAAAAGAAGGTCCGCACCTGGCTGGCGCCAAGATCCAGGCTCGCCTCCAGGAACGACTTGTCGAGCCGTTCAACGGAGGCGTAAAGCGGCAGCACCATGAAGGGCATGAAGACATAGATCAGACCGGCTATGACGGCGAAGTTGTTGTAGAGCAGCGGCAGTGGCTCGAACGGCCCGAAGACGTGGTCGAGCTGGGCCGTGGTATAGAGCCATTCCAGGCCGAAATTGGCGAAGCCGCGGGTGCGAAAGACAGCGATCAGCGCATATGTCCGGATCAGCAAATTGATCCAGAACGGCAGGATCACCGCGACAAGCAGAACCGTTTTCCAACGCGTCGATGCAAAGGAAATCAGAAAGGCGATCGGATAGGCGATCACCAGGCACAGAAATGTTGCCAGCGCCGAAATCCAGATGGATTTCCAGATGATCTGAATATAGACCGGGTCGGTCAGCGCCCTGGCATATTGCTGAAGCGTACCGGTCACCTCGACATTTACGAGATCAACCTGCTCGCCGAAAGACAACGCCCAGATAATCGCCAAAGGCGCTATGAAAAAGACCAAAAGCCAAAGCGTACCAGGCAGGGCAAACACCCAGAAGACAAACCTGTTGTCTCTCCAGCTTTCCATCTGGCCCCTTGTCCCCTCGACCGGCCATGGCACCAGGCGGCTACCATGCCGCCCGGCAGCTCTATTTCCTATGCATCCAGATCAGGCGGCCTGGATGCGGGTCCATGCATCGTCGTAAAGCTTGGTGACTTCCTGGCCGAGGAAGACCGCCGCTTCACACTTTGCAATGGTTTCATCACTGGGGAAGATCGCCGGATTTTCCAGGTACTCCTTGTCCATCAGTTTCTTGGCCGCGCCGTTCGGCGTCGCGTACTGGATGAAGTCGGCGATCTTTGAACCGGCTTCGGCATCGAGCAGATAGTTGATGAAGGCGTGAGCGTTCTGCGGATGCGGAGCACCCTTGGGGATGCACAGGCAGTCCTGCCACAGCAATCCACCTTCCTGCGGTACGGCCAGCGTAATATCGTCATCTTCTTCCATAACCTGCAGGATGTCGCCGTTCCATTCCTGGCAAATATCCACTTCGCCTGATGCCAGCAGATCCTGCCCGTTGTCGTCGGCAAATACCTTGATGTTCTTCTTGTTGGCGATGATCAGCTCCTCAGCCTTCTTGATCTGCCCAGGATCCTTGGAGTTCAGTGAGTGGCCGAGATATTTCAGCGCATGACCCAGCACGTTCTGCGCATCGCCTAACAGCGACACCTTACCGGCATATTCATCGGAGTCGTACAGCGTCTTCCAGGATTTCACGCCATCCTTGACCTTAGACTTGCGATAGCCGACGCACACGGTGCCCCACATATAGGCGATCGAGTGCTTGCGGCCGGGGTCGAAGGCCGCATCCTGGAAACGTTCCTCCAGGTTGGAGAAATTCGGGATCTTGCTGTGGTCGAGCGTTTCCAGCATGTCTGCCTTGATCATGCGCTCGACATAATCGTTGGTCGGCACGATCACGTCATAGCCGGGATTACCTTCCTTCAGCTTGGCGAAAAGTTCGTCGTTGTCGGCGAACAGATCCATCTTGGCTTCTATGCCACTGGCCTTTTGAAAATCGGCCAGGGTGGTTTCGCCAATATAGGTATCCCAATTGTAGAAATTGACCTGCTTTTCTTCGGCCGACAAGGAATGCCGCGGCAACAGCGTCAGCCCCATCAGAGCAGCGCCGGAAGCCTGCAGAACAGCACGCCGGTTCGGCCGATAGTTTTTCCGAATTGTCATGTTTGATACTCCCTTCCCAGAATATTACCCGGTCTTCCTGCGTCGCATTTAACAACCGGTGCGATCTAATCTGCCGCATTTGATCCAGATTGTTATCCAAACGCGACAGAGATTCAAATGCGATTTCCCTCCATCAGACAACCTCGGAGCGGACATCATCATATGTTGCATCAAGCGCTTTGCGGGCGCGCACGGCCCACTCATCGATTTCGCTCCTGCCGATACAGAAGGGTGGCGAAAACACCATGGTGTCCCAACAGGCGCGCATGATCAGTCCGTTGGAAATGCAGTGATCTCGGCATAGCCCGCCGACACGCCCCAATTCGGCGAAACGCTCACGGGTCTGCTTGTCGCGAACCAGTTCGATGGCGCCAAGGAAACCTTGCGTGCGCACCTCGCCAACGATCGGATGGTCACTCAAGGCGCCGAGCGCCTCGTTCAAATAGGGAGATAGCTGCCTGACATGATCGACCAGCGCCTCATCCTGCATGATGCGAATGTTCTCCAGCGCAACGGCGCACGCCGCAGGATGGCCCGAATAGGTGTAGCCGTGGAAGAACTCACCGCCATGCTCGACGAAATCGCTCATGATGGTGTCCGATACGGCGACCGCCCCGATGGGCAGATAACCCGATGACAGACCCTTGGCCATGGGCACGATGTCGGGCTCAATGTTCAAAGTCTCGAAACCCCACCAGTTGCCGGTGCGGCCAAACCCGCAAATCACCTCGTCGGCGACGATCAAGATGCCATATTTGCGGCAGACACGCTGTACTTCCGGCCAATAGGTCTTCGGCGGAATAATCACGCCGCCTGCGCCTTGAATAGGCTCGCCAATGAAAGCGGCCACATTTTCCGGGCCAACCTTGAGGATCTTGTTTTCGAGATCGCGGGCCGCATGCAGGCCGAAGTCCTCCCGGCCCATGTCACCGCCGAGCTGGAACCAGTCCGGCTCCATAACATGCGCGATGTCCGGCAGGGGCAATCCGCCCTGGCCATGCATGGCTTCCATGCCCCCAAGGCTGGCGGAAATCATGGTTGAACCGTGATAACCGCGCCGGCGGGAAATGAAGACCTTCCGGTAGGGCTTGCCCTTCAGCGCCCAGTAATGGCGTACCAGCCGGACGATCGTGTCATTGGCCTCCGAACCGGAATTGACGAAGAATATCTGCTTGAACCGGTCAGGCATCAGGCTGGACACCTTGGCGGCAAGCTCGGTGGCCGGCACTGTCGAGGTCTTGAAGAACGTATTGTAGTAGGGCAGATCGAGCATCTGCCGGTATGCGGCCTCAGCCAGTTCCTTGCGGCCATATCCGATGTTGACGCACCACAGGCCCGCCATGGCATCGAATAGTTTGTTGCCATTGCCGTCCCAGATCCAGGCACCGTCAGCATGGGTGATCATGCGTGCGCCGCCTTCCGCGTGCAGCGACTTGTGATCGGTAAACGGATGCAGATGGTGGGCAGTGTCCTTGGCCACCAGTTCTTCGATATTCAGGTTCTTTTGATGGACAGTCATCACGTACAATCCCTTATCTGAGTGAACAAAATGAACGGCTGCGGGCGCTCCGGCAGCCACTTCCGGCTCACACAGTCTTCAGGGATTGTAGCCTATCCGGGCGCAATGCAGCATGACCTCGTCATAGGCGGTCCGTGTCCACACAGGCTCTCTCAGCCCGGATCTGGTGATTACGAAGAACATTCAAAGCACCTCGTTTCGGGCCCAATGTGCCATGGCTCAAACGGCGCTGCAACGAATTCCGGTTCTGTTTCTGACTGGCCGGTCACCGTGAAACGCCAAATTCGCTTCGGGCAAACGCCGGATACGCGTCAGCAATATCCCGGGCAACCGGCCCGCGGATGAGCGAAAGCTCCACCTGATCCGGTACCTTGGTCTCACACACGGCCTCGGGGACGTCGAAGTCGAAACCGGTGTTGTCGCGCACTTCCTCAAGAGTACGTCCCGGATGCAGGCTTTGCAGTGCAAAGCAGGCTTTCGAACGATCGAACCGCATGACGCACAGTCCGGTGACCAGCGCATAGGGGCCGCCTGGACGATAAACGCCGGGTGCGCTGGTTCCCGGCGCGGATACGAAGTCGACACGTTCGACAAATACGCGCCGGGTGTGTTCCTGACGAAACAGGATGACACGGGGGACCATGAAATAGAGGTATGCGGAGCCGAACGCCCCCGACCAGCGAATGTCGAGGTTCGGGTAGTCGCCCATGCCGGTCAGATTGATGTTTGCCTGACCATCGATCTGGCCACCGCTCAAAAAGAACGCATCCACCCTGCCCTGGCCCGCGCAATCAAAAATATCGACACCGCCATCCGTGCGGTATTCAGGAAGGGTCGATCCTATAATTGATACGCGCCCGCCCGATCTGGCTCTTGCAAGCAGTGCCGCGGAACCTGGAATGGGCGACAGGACACCGACAGCCACGTGGCGGCAGCCGTCCAGCAAACGGGCGGTTGCGGAAATCATCAGTTCTGCAGCTGAACATTCCACGACTACTCCGCAGCTTCACTCGAGCCGGTGACAAATTCTTCGATATAGGACACCATGCCGTCCATCTCTCGGGCGCGTTCGCAATACACCTTGAGATGGTCCGCATCGGTGTCGTAGTGCCCCGGCATCGCCAATGGCCACGCGCCTTCAGGTGCGGGCGCAACGGCATTCACATAAAGTGCCGGCAGGCAGGCCGCCGCCAGTCTTTCTTCTTCCAGGATGTTGTCATCAGTGATCTGCTCTGCCGTCACCAACGTGCATCGCGCCGCATGCGCCATCATCTTCAGTTCCGGTTGCCTGCCAACCCAGGCGTTGCCGGAACGGTCCGCCAGCGCCACATGTACAATGGCGAAATCAGGCCTCAGCGCGGGCAACGCGACAACCTTGTCGCGGTCATCGAAAGGATTGTTGATCAGCTTGAAGTCGGGTCGGTGGGCTAGCAGATCCGTGCCTATCAGGCCGCGGATCGGCATGAAGGGGATGCCCTTTTCGGCCGCCTGAAGCTGCGAGTAGATCGCCGGGCACGTGGCATCCTTGATTTTGATCTCACCGGACCTGACAGCCCGAATGAAATTAGGTGCCGGTCCAAGTTCGCCAAGCGAAATGCCGGATGTTTCGACCGTCGATATGCAGCCCGCACCGATCAACAGGTCAGCAACGAGCTGCCCGGTAGGAACCGTGATCAGGTGCAGGCCTTTAACACCACGCCTCACGAGCGCCCGGGCAGCCTCCATCGGCACACCCGAATCCTTGAAGATGGCTATAGATGCGCCATCGGGAATAGCGGAAACCAGCTCATCTGCGTCGCGACAAAATTCCGTTTGCACGTCTTTAGTCCTGCATGTTCTCGCACACGGAAAATACAGGCTTCACACAGTGTCTGTCACCGGGTTTTCAACCACTGAACTGGCGATATTCCAATTGCCCGGCAAATCTGGCAGGTTGCGCGCATGAATCTGGAAGCGGAATACAATAACCGGGCACGCGTGCCCGAACATCCTGAGCTGTTGGCGGGATTTCAACGCGACGCGGCGACGTTCCGGGACGCCGCCAAGAGCGAGCTGGACCTGGCCTATGGCGATCACCAGCGCCATTTGCTCGACATGTTCTGGCCGGAGACCGATCGCGGCGGGCCGGTCGTGGTGTTCATCCACGGCGGTTACTGGCAGGCGCTGGATAAAAACTCCTTCAGCCACATGGCGCGTGGCGTGAGCGTTTCAGGTATGCCGGTTGCCGTGCCGTCCTATCGTCTTTGCCCCGATGTGCAAGTTGCCGATATCATTTCGGATTTGCACCGGGCATGTATCTGGTTGTGGCGAAAGTACCAACGCAAACTGGTTGTGGCGGGTCATTCGGCAGGCGGGCATCTCGCTGCTGCCATGGTGGCAACCGACTGGTCCGGACAGCAGGCTCCCGATGATCTGGTAAGGGCGGGACTTGGTATCAGCGGGATCTACGATCTGCGCCCACTTATAGCCACGTCGGTCAACGATAAGCTTGGCTTGGACGACCAATCGGCCTGTGAGGCCAGCCCGTTGTTATGGACGTCTCCGGCCGGGCGGACGTTCGAAGCCTGGGCCGGCGGCGACGAGAGCCCGGAATATTTGAGACAAAGCCAAACACTCGCGGCCTGCTGGAGCGGTTGTGGCGTGAACTGCCGCTATGCCGTTGAAGCCGGCACGAACCATTTTACCGTAATATCCGCGCTGGGACGGCCTGACAGTTCCATGACCCGGGCGTTGACAGGACTGTGCAGATAGCCATGGATACCGCCAGTGCGGCAATCGAAACGCCTTCTGGAAAGAGTGCCGGTGATGAGAATTTCCCCGTCGGGTCTTTCCTGTTGCCGAAACGACTCAGGCCACACGTAGCGCTTTACTACGCCTTTGCCCGCGCCATAGACGATATTGCCGACAATCCAGACCTTGCGCCGGATGAAAAGATTGCCCGGCTGGATGCGATGGATCAGGCGCTGCTGGGCAAGGACGACGGCGGTGCTGCGGTTAACAAGGCCCGAAAGTTGCGCGCCAGCATGCTGGAGACACATGTCGATCTGGCGCACGCGCGCGATTTGATTTCAGCGTTCAAGCAGGATGCCGTCCAGAACCGTTATGCGAACTGGGCCGAACTGATTGACTACTGCGACCGTTCGGCATCACCGGTCGGGCGTTATCTGCTTGAGCTGCATGGCGAGTCCCGCGACGGCTTCCGGTTTTCCGATGCATTGTGCAATGCGCTCCAGGTGATCAACCACCTGCAGGACTGCGCGGACGACTATCGCGAAATGGACCGGGTCTACCTGCCGCTGGACTGGATGTCGCAGGCAGGCACGAGCGTTGAAGCACTCGGCAGCCCGATGGCGTCTGCCGGGCTGCGCCGGGTCATCGACGAATGCCTCGACGGCACCAAGGAACTGCTGCAGGAGGCCGACCGGCTGCCCGGCGCCCTGACCAGCCGCGGGCTTGCCATGGAATCGGCGGCCATCGTCAAGATCGCCTGGGCGCTGACGGACAAGCTGTCAAGACTCGACCCGCTTGCAACACGGGTAAAACTGACCAAACCGCAATATCTGCTTTGCGGATTGTCCGGTGTGATTTCGGTGCTGACTGGACGCTGACCCTGCAATGCTGACGTTCCTGACTGCACTTTCGCTGGTCATCTGGCTGGCTTTGACATTCGGCTGGCAGCGGTTCTGGCTGCGCGATCAAATGCTGGATGGCGATGCGCCACCGCCCACTGTCTGGCCTCGCGTGGTAGCCGTCGTGCCGGCCCGGAACGAGGAAGAGACGATCGAACGCTGTCTGGCGAGCCTCGCCAACCAGGATTATCCGGGACCTTTCAGCATCATCATATCCAACGACTCCAGCACGGATGGTACCGAAGCCGCCGCGCTCCGGGCGGCCGGCCACTTCGACGGGATCAACGTGGTCAATGCCGCCCCGCTGGAAGCCGGTTGGGCGGGAAAGATGTGGGCGCTTTCGCAGGGCATCGAGCAGGGCCGGCAAAGCAGCCCGGATTATTACTGGTTCAGCGATGCCGATATCGTGCACGGCCCATCCGTTCTGTCGCAACTGGTGGCCAAGTCGGAAGCCGACCGGCTGGCCATGACATCGCTCATGGTCAAGCTGAGATGCAGGCAGTTTTGGGAAAAGCTGCTGGTTCCAGCGTTTCTATATTTCTTCACACTGCTCTACCCGTTCCGTGCGGTCAACGACCCGTCGAGCTCAATCGCGGGAGCCGCCGGTGGGTGCGTGTTGTTGCGGCGCGGCGCGCTCGAAGCCATTGGCGGCATCGAAGCCATCAAGGGTGCGGTGATTGACGATTGCACACTCGCCAGGGCGGTAAAGGTGTCCGGCCGCCGCATCTGGCTTGGCTTCGCCGGGCAGAGCCGAAGCCTGCGTTCCTACGGCAAGTTGGGCGATTTCTGGCAGATGGTGACCCGGTCCGCCTATGTGCAGCTTAATTTTTCGCCGGTGTTGCTTTTTGGCACCACCCTGGGGTTGGCCATGACCTTCCTTGCCCCGCCAGCCCTGGTTTTGAGCGCCCTTGCACTGCAGACGCCGGGAGCCTTGTGGGCGGGCCTCGCCTGCCTCCTACTCGTCATAACTTACGTCCCGACCACAAATTATTGTGGAATTTCACTGCCTTGGTCGCTTACACTGCCGCTTGCAGCAGTTCTGTTCGGAGCCATGACACTCCATTCAGCTCTGCAGCACCATGTGGGAAAGGCAGGGACCTGGCGCGGCCGGGACTTGCATTAAAGGGAGTAAGTCAGTACTTGGCGCAGTCGGCAGCCTGTCAGCAGGCATTGCCATACAGGAAACAGGGTTGCCAGACGGGAACCCAATGATAAGTTTGTCCGCTGGGGATCCCTAGTGAGGGAACAGCGACAGGGCCTACGGATTTGTGCCAGGGCCTGCAGAGATAAAGACCAGATAAAAGCATGACCGTTCAGACACCGCTACTCGATACTATCGAGGTTCCCGCCGACTTGCGCAAGCTTGAGCCAGAACAACTCAGGCAGGTGGCAGATGAGTTGCGCGCCGAGACCGTCGATGCGGCTTCGGTGACCGGAGGACACTTCGGCGCCGGCCTTGGCGTCGTCGAACTGACGGTGGCCTTGCATTACGTTTTCGAGACCCCGCGCGACCGTGTGATCTGGGATGTCAGCCACCAGGCTTATCCGCACAAGATCATCACCGGGCGGCGGGGCATGATCCGCAAGATCCGTCAACGCGAAGGCTTGTACGGTTTCACGAAGCGTGACGAGAGCGATTACGATCCCTTCGGTGCCGCACACAGCTCGACTTCCATTTCAGCCGGCCTCGGCATGGCCGTTGCCCGCGACCTGAAGGGCGACGACACGAACGTCGTGTGCGTTATCGGCGACGGCGCAATGAGCGCCGGCATGGCCTACGAGGCGATGAATAACGCAGGCGCCCTGGACAGCCGCCTCATCGTCATTCTCAACGATAACGGCATGTCGATCGCGCCGGCCGTCGGGGCTTTGACCAACTACCTGTCATGGCTGGTGTCGTCGCGGCCTTTCCTGTCGCTGCGTGATATCGCCAAACAGCTCACCAAACGTTTTCCCAAGAGCCTGCAAACGGCTGCGGCACGGGCCGATGAGTATGCCCGCGGCATGGTGTTCGGCGGCACGCTGTTCGAAGAGCTCGGTTTCTACTATGTCGGCCCGATAGACGGACATGACATCGATACGCTTGTGCCGATTCTGCAGAATGTTCGCGATGCCGAGCAACTTGGCCCGATTCTCGTGCATTGCGTCACGGAAAAGGGGCATGGCAACCCGTTTGGCGATCCGCACAAGGAAAAGTACCACGCCGTCGGCAAGTTCAATCCGGAAACCGGTGAGATCTTCAAAGGCAAGTCCAACGCGCCATCCTACACGTCGGTGTTTGCCCAATCCCTGATCAAGGAAGCTGAAGCCGACGACCGCGTGGTTGCGATCACCGCGGCAATGCCGTCCGGAACCGGTGTGGACAAATTCGAGGAGCGCTTTCCCGACCGGACGTTTGACGTCGGTATCGCCGAGCAGCACGCAGTGACCTTTGCCGCCGGACTTGCAACAGAAGGCTTCAAGCCGTTTGCGGCAATCTACTCGACGTTCCTGCAACGGGCCTATGACCAGGTGGTTCATGATGTCGCCCTGCAAAAGCTGCCGGTGCGTTTCGCGATCGACCGGGCGGGACTGGTTGGCCAGGATGGCGCCACCCATGCAGGATCCTACGACGTTGCCTATCTGTCCTGCCTGCCGGACATGGTTGTCATGGCGGCCGCGGACGAAGCGGAACTGGTGCACATGGTAGCGACGGCCGTGGCAATCGATGACAGGCCATGCGCCTTCCGGTATCCGCGCGGCGAAGGCGTCGGTGTCGAAATGCCCGAAAAGGGTATTCCGCTGGAAATCGGCAAGGGCCGCATCGTCAAGGAAGGAACGAAGGTTGCCCTGTTGTCATTTGGTGCCCGCCTGCAGCACTGCCTGAAGGCTGCCGAGGAATTGCAACATCAAGGATTGTCCACGACAGTCGCCGATGCCCGGTTTGCAAAGCCACTAGATACGGACCTGATCGCCCGGCTGGCGCGCGAGCACGAAGTGCTCATCACCATAGAAGAAGGTGCAATCGGTGGATTTGGCAGCCATGTTCTGCACTACCTTGCAACCACCGACCTGTTGCAAAAGGGCGCGCGGGTTCGGCCGATGTTCCTGCCCGACAGGTTCGTCAACCATGGCGCACCGCTGGAGCAATATCAGGATGCAAGGCTGGAAACCGACCATATCGTTGCGGAAGTCTTTGCAGCCTTGAATGGCGATGCCAAAGTCATGGAATTGAAGGCAAAGGCCTGATATCAGCACCGCAGAAGGGTTACCGAAAAGCGCAACAGGTTCCGGTATGACGAGTGTCGGCGCTATATCAGCCAGCGACAGCGATCGCGCCGATATCGCCCGTCATGTCAAAGCTGCCAGCACATCGTTTTACGGCGCCATGCGCATACTCCCGCGTGCACGGCGGGAAGCGATTTTCGCTGTTTATGCATTCTGCCGCGATGTCGACGACATTGCGGATGACGAGACAGTTTCACTGGCTGAAAAGCAGGCTGCCCTACAAGACTGGCGTGCCGAAATAGACCGGCTCTATGACGGCGTTCCCGAACGAACCATTTCGCGCGCGCTTGTTGAGCCAACCAAAACCTACAAGCTCCGGCGGCAGGATTTCCTTGACGTAATCGACGGCATGGACATGGATGCGCGCGGCCCCATCATCGCGCCAAGCATGGCGGATCTGGACATCTACTGCGATCGCGTCGCCTGTGCCGTGGGCAGGTTGTGCGTGTGTATTTTCGGGGAACCCGGCAGCAACGGCCTGGACGTCGCCAATCATCTGGGCCGCGCCTTGCAGATGACCAACATCCTGCGCGATGTGGCAGAAGACGCCAGGCTTGGCAGACTTTACCTACCGAAAGAAAAACTCGACGCGTACGACATCCGATACGACAAGCCGGCAGACATCATGCAGCAGCCGGGATATGCCGCCATGTGGCGTGACCTTGCGGCACTGGCGGAAGGTCACTTTGAAGCATCGCGAGAGGCGCTTACCCGATGCGACCGCAGGAAAATGCGGCCCGCCCGGATCATGATGGAGGTCTATCATCTCAATCTTGTGCGTATGAAAGCGCTCGACGACGGGGTGATTTGTGATCCTGACGCCTCGATGCGGCTGGTCGGCAGGACCGAGAAGATCATGATCGCCCTGCGACACGGGCTTTGGTAGCCAATGACACGCGTACACATTGTCGGCGCGGGCCTTGCAGGATTGTCCGCCGCAATTCAGCTTGCCAAGCTCGGCGTGGATGTCATTGTTCACGAACAGTCGGGCCAGGCCGGCGGCAGGGCGAGATCGTTTCACGACGCGACATTGGATTGCGTTATCGACAACGGCAACCACCTGCTCCTTTCCGGGAACATGTCGGCGCTCGGTTACCTTGCCACGATCGGGGCGCAGGACCGATTGACCGGGCCGGACACGGCACGGTTCGACTTCCATGATCTGGGCACAGGCGAGCGCTGGGCGCTGGAGCTTGATGAAGGCCGGATCCCCTATTGGGTCTTCAAGGATGCCACGAGAGTGCCTGGCACGGACGTCAGCGACTATATCGCGGGCCTGAAACTGCTCATACCGGGCAACGCCACCGTGAGCGATCTGTTTGCCGGGCGGGAGGTGCTGTTTCGCCGTTTCTGGGAACCGTTCTGCATCGCCGTTCTCAACACCCAGCCGGATCAGGCGGTCGCCAAGCTTCTGCTGCCGGTCATTCGCGAAACGCTGGCCAAGGGCGCGGCAGCCTCAAAGCCCCTGATTGCCCGCCACGGATTGTCGGATACATTCGTCGACCCGGCACTGACATGGCTGCAGGCACACGGTGCAGATATCAGGTTCGGCGCACGGATCGCCAATCTGAAAACCGGGGGCGGACAAATCAGCGCCCTTGTTGCGGCAAGCGGTGAAGAGCTGCTTGGACCGGGCGACCAGGTGATCCTGGCTGTGCCGCCCTGGGCGGCGAGAGATCTTTGTCCAGATGTCCTTGCACCGACACTCTTTGCCCCGATCGTCAACGTACACTACCGGCTGGCTCCGAACACCGTGCCGCGGGGCATTCCGGCGGTGACCGGTCTGATCGGCTCGGACGCGCAATGGCTCTTCATGCGCGACGATGTGGCATCGGTGACAATCAGCGCCGCTGACGCAATAGCGCAGCAGCCGGCGGATGAAATCGGCCGGAAGGTCTGGACGGAGGTTGCCCAAACGCTGGATATGGATCCTAAAAGCGTTCCAAAGGTGCGGGTCATCAAGGAACGCCGCGCAACCTTCCTGGCGACCGCGGAGCAAATTGCACGCAGACCGAAGCCGGAGACATCCTGGCGCAACTTGACACTGGCCGGCGATTGGACGGATACAGGGCTGCCGGCAACAATAGAAGGCTCAATCCGGTCGGGGGACACTGCGTCACGGCTGGTTCACAATACGCTTTCTTGACAAACAATGGTCATTGCGCAACTGCATAGGTAGGAGCGCTCCAGGGTCAAGAAAGTCCTGAGCAATAATCAAGAGAAACAATGAACTTGCACGCCCACGGCATATCAACTGAGCATTCAAGCCATGACGCGGCGACCGGTATTGCCGGAGAGATCGCCCGGCATGCGGCTGGTGAAATGCTGGCGCGTCAAAAAGACGACGGCCATATCGTCTTTGAACTTGAGGCTGATGCGACCATTCCGGCCGAGTACATCTTTCTCAATCATTTCCTGGGAGAGCCGGAGCCTGAGCTCGAAGCGGAGCTGGCGGAATATCTTCGCTCGTTGCAAAGCCCCAAACATGGCGGCTGGCCATTGTTTCACGATGGCGATCTGAATATTTCAGCCTCGGTCAAGGCCTATTACGCACTTAAGATCGCCGGAGATGATCCAGAAGCAACACACATGCGCCGGGCACGGGAAGCGATTCTGGCGGCAGGCGGTGCGGAAAAGTCCAACGTGTTCACACGCTACGCGCTGGCTCTGTTCGGGCAGGTGCCGTGGACTGCGGTGCCGGTGATGCCTGCCGAACTGATTTTGATGCCGCGCTGGTTCCCCGTCAGCATGTGGAACTTCGCCTACTGGTCGCGAACCGTTATCGCGCCGCTGCTGATCCTGGCCCACCTTAAGCCATTGGCGCGAAACCCTCGCGACGTGCACTGTCAGGAACTTTTCAATTCTCCACCTGCGGCCATCAGGAAATGGCTGACGAACCCGACCGGATCCTGGTGGGGCGAGTTCTTCCTGGCGCTCGACAAGGTATTGCGGCCCATCGAGAAGCACGTGCTCCAACGGCTGCCTTGGCGCAAACGTTCGGTAGCGGCAATCATGGAGTTCATCGGCCCGCGCTTGAACGGCGAAGACGGTCTCGGTGCGATCTTTCCGGCCATGGCCAATACGGTTATGGCGTTCGATGCGCTGGGCCGGGACAGAAACGATCCGGAGTTTCAAACCGCCTTGGGTGCCGTGCGTAAGCTGTTGACCGGGACACGGCAGGAACGCGGCGGTGCGCCACGTTACTGTCAGCCGTGCGTGTCGCCGATCTGGGACACATCACTGGCGATACCGGCCTCCAGCATGGCATGGGC
>JANQIR010000060.1 GCA_028282065.1 Aestuariivirgaceae bacterium | reverse complement strand
CCGCGGGGGCGGCCGATCTAAGCGCCCTGTCGCGGCCTAAGCCGCTCCACGCCACCTGTCGGCCGGCGCGCGGTCGCGCTTGCCTCGCTGCGCTCAGAGCCTTCCGCGCGTGTTGGTTTTCTTCCCGGCCGGGAAAACACCATCTCAATCACCCGGCGAATTGTCATTGGAACGGAATTGTGATACCCCTTGCTGAACAATCATTCAGCAATAGAACTATTACCATGACCGGCCGGAATCCGCACTACGACATTCTGTTTGAACCGGTGAAAATCGGCCCTGTAACCGCGCCGAACCGGTTCTATCAGACACCGCACGCCACCGGCATGGGCTACACCAAGCCGAAGGCGTCTGCTGCACTGCGCGGCCTTAAGGCCGAGGGCGGCTGGGGCGTGGTTTGCACCGAGTACTGCTCCATCCACCCGTCGTCGGACGATTCACCTTTTGCCTTCGTGAGCCTTTGGGACGAGGACGACGTGCGGGCACTGGCCATCACCGCCGATGCCATTCACGTGCATGGCAGCCTGGCAGGCATTGAGCTGTGGCATGGCGGGTCGCATGCGCTCAACCGTCTCACCCGCGAACCACCGCTGTCGCCCGTCGAACGCTCACACGAGTTTGTCCAACCGGCACAGGCGCGCGGCATGGACAAGCAGGACATCAGGGAGTTCCGGAAATGGCAGGTCGACGCCGCGGTCAGGGCCAAACGGGCGGGATTCGACATCATCTATGTCTACGCCGCGCACGACTACCTTCCGTTCCGTTTCCTGTCGCCACTGTCAAACCGGCGAACCGATGAATATGGCGGGACGGTGGAGAACCGTGCCCGGCTGCTGCGTGAAATGATCGAGGACACCAAGGAGGCGGTAGGCGCCACGTGCGCCGTGGCCGTGCGTATGGCGGTCGACGAAATGCACGGCCCCACGGGTATCACCAGCGAGGGCGACGGCCGCGAAATCCTGGAGATGCTGGCGGACCTGCCAGACCTCTGGGACGTCAACGTGGCAGGGGATCTGGGATACGATTCCCGCAGCTCGCGCTTCTCCGCGGAAGGGTTCCAGGAAGATCGCATCGCGTTCGTCAAGTCGGTGACCAGCAGGCCGGTGGTCAGTGTTGGACGGTTTACCTCTCCCGATACGATGGCGGACCAGATCCGTCGCGGCGTTCAGGATTTCATCGGCGCGGCACGGCCGTCGATCGCCGATCCCTTCCTGCCGCGCAAGATTGCCGAAGGCCGTGAGGACGAGATCCGCGAGTGCATCGGCTGCAACATCTGCCGGTCTGCCAACAATGAGGGCGTTCCCCTGCGTTGCACGCAAAACCCGACCATGGGCGAGGAGTGGCGCCGGGGCTGGCATCCCGAGCATATACCCCCGAAACGGTCTGATGCAAGTGTGCTCGTCGTCGGTGCCGGCCCGGCGGGGCTGGAAGCGGCACTGGCGCTTGGATGCAGGGGTTACAACGTCACGCTTGCCGAGGCGACCCGGAAGCTTGGCGGCCGCGTCGTGCGCGAGGCGAGCCTGCCCGGCCTGTCCAACTGGATCCGGGTACGCGACTACCGGGCGCACATGCTGGATAAACTCGCTAATGTGGAGATCTATCGGGAAAGCCGTCTTATGCCAGAGGACGTTCTGGAATTTGCGCCGGATCATGTCGTTGTTGCCACGGGCAGCAAATGGCGGCGGGATTGCCGCGGCACGCTGTGCGACCAACCCGTCAGCGTTAACGGATCAGCCAATGTGCTGACACCGGACGATCTATTCTCCGGCTCACGCCTGGACGGACCGGTCACCATCTATGACGACGAACACTATTTCATGGGCGGCGCTTTGGCCGAGCTACTTGTGAACCAGGGCCACAACGTGCGCCTCGTGACGCCCCATCTGATGGTGTCGGCATGGACGGAAATGACCAATGAACAGGTCTTCATCCAACAGAAGCTGATCGAACTGGACGTACGCTTCACGTTCACGCACAGCCTCCAGGCGTTCGATGGAACGACCGCACAATGGCGGTGCGGCTATACGGGCAGGGTCCACAAAACCGAGCCCGGCACGTTGCTGCTCATCACCGGACGGTCACCCGATGCCAGGCTGTACGACGGGTTGATGGCAATTGAAGCGGACTGGCGCCGGGCCGGCGTCAAGTCCGTCACCCGGGTCGGTGATTGCCTTGCACCGTCATCCATTGCCGATGCCGTTCATGCCGGCCATCGCTATGCCCGCGAGATGGAAGAGCAGGACACCGCGCAGCCCGTTCGCCGCGAGCGTCCCGACCCGTTCATGACGAGGGAGGCCTGAACCATGAGTGAAAGAACCGCCGCCCGCAAGCGCCGCCAGGCGCGGGCCGAACGCAAACCGGACTCAATCGTTCAACGGCCGTTCCGGCAGGTGACCTATCGCTATCGGCCGATGGCACTGTTGAGCCTGGACCAGATCCAGAGCATTCACCACACCGCCTGCCGGATCCTGCAGGAAATTGGCATGAAAGTGCTGTGCGATGAGGCGCGCAAGGCCTATCGCGAAGCCGGATTTGACGTCGATGACAGTGACCAGATCGTGCGGTTTGAAAAGGCCGGCGTGGAAGCGCTGGTCGGCAAAGCGCCGGAACAGTTCGATCTGCATGCCCGCAACTGCGCACATACCGTGCGGATCGGCGGGCCGCATGCCATTTTCACCGGGGTTGGCGGGCCGGCCTATTGCATGGACCTGGAAGGGGGCCGGCGGGCCGGAACCTATGAGGAGATGTGCAACTTTCTGCGGCTGGTTCAGAGTCTGAACATCCTCCATCAGGAAGGCGGCGGCGGTTTCGAACCCCTCGACCTGCCGCCGGAAACCCGCCATCTCGACGTGTTCTATGCCCAGATCACCCTGATGGACAAGAACTGGCATCCCTGGACCATGGGACTGGCGCAATCAATGGACGCGCTCAACATGGGCGCCATTATGATGCAGAAGACGCTGGAGGAGATAGCCGGCGCAACCATCTTCACGGCAATCATCAACACAAACTCGCCGCTGCAGCTCGATATTCCCATGGCGCAGGGGCTGATGACCATGGCGCAATATGGACAGGCTGCGGTTGTGACGCCGTTCACCCTGGCAGGTGCCATGTCTCCGGTTACGCTGGCGGGCGCTCTTGCCCAGCAGCACGCCGAAGCCATGGCCGGCATCGTGCTGACGCAGATCGTGCGCCCCGGCGCGCCGGTGATGTATGGCGGGTTCACATCGAATGTCGACATGAAGACCGGTTCGCCGGCCTTCGGAACACCGGAATACGCGCAAGCCGCGCAGGCATCGGGCCAGCTTGCCCGCCACATCGGCGTACCGTTCCGGTCGAGCAATGTGACGGCGGCAAACAGCAACGACGCCCAAGCCGCCTATGAAAGCATGATGTCATTGTGGAGCGCGATGACGGGCCAGGCGCATATGATCAATCATGCGGCCGGCTGGCTATGCGGCGGGCTGGCCGGCTCGTTCGAAAAGCTGATCATCGATGCGGAAATGCTTCAGATGATGGCGGCCTATATGGAACCGTTCGAAGTGAGCGATGCAGCGCTGGCATTCGATGCCGTGCGCGAGGTCGGCCCGGCAGGCCATTTCTTCGGCACGGCCCACACCATGGCACGCTACGAAACCGCCTTCAATGCGCCGCTGGTGTCCAACTGGGACAACTACGACACCTGGCTTGAGCGCGGACAGGTCACAGCCGAACAGCGGGCCAACCAAATCTGGAAGCAACTGCTCACCGAGTACGAGCGCCCGCCGATCGATCCGGCCATTGACGACGAACTGAAGGATTATGTCGCCCGGGCCAAACGCGAAGGCCGCGTGGTGCAAGGATAGCGTTTCCGCCGCGGTTGCAGATTACCCCTCCCCCAGCGAACCTAGATGCGGTTCAAGCAGCGCAAGGCAGGCACGCTCGGCTTCAGCGCTGGTGATCCTCGTTTCGTCGATCGCCCATTCGAGCCACAAGCCGTCGATCAGACCGATCAGCATCGTTGCCAGTTGTGCCGCGTCGACCGCCTTGCCGTTCTCCCCCGCAATGGCGGAGACAAGATCTGCCAGACCATTGCGATAGCTGTTGTAGCGCTGACCGTGGATGGCAAGAAGTCTTGGATTGCCGGTCATCTCACCCCAGACCGCCAGCCAGGCGCGTAATTGGGTCCGTTCCACTTCTCCAGCGGCGAAATTCGCCTCGATCAACCGCCGCAATTGCTGCTTGGCCGGCAAGCCGTCGACCGAGGCAATCCGGTTGAGATGCCGGGTCATGACTTCATAGGCCTGTGCCAGCAAATCGTCCTTTCCGTCGAAGTGATGTGAGATCAACCCGCGTGACGTTCCCGTCCTGCTGCAGACCCGCTCGACGGTGAATGCCGCCATACCGCCTTCAGCGAGACACTCGATGGCCGCATCGATCAGCTGCCGTTTGCGATCCTGCGGCTGTTTGCGCGAGAATCTCGGCCGAGCACTTGTGCTGGCTTCCGTCAATGTGCGGCCCTCCGATCATGTCCTGCACGTGAGAAAGTGATTGTCGTCATATGGCGAATATAGGCATAAGCTTGGCCACGAAGGAACAGAACACGCCGTTTCGCCACAGGTGACACAGCCACAGGTGACACACATGACCTCTACCATTGCTGACGCCGAACAGGCACTACAGGCAGGCCGCCAGGAACAGGCCCTGGAGATTCTGCAGGAATTGCTGGCCACACGGCAGATGGTCGTACGGGCGCATTTGCTGTCGGCCATAGCGCTCCGGCAGCTGGACCGGCTCGCGGAGGCAAAGCAGCATATCGATGCCGTAGCCACCATGGCACGTCAGGCGCCCAACCCTGTGGCCCCGGCGATGACGGTGGCGAATGAGTATCTGGCCATCGCGGAAACGGACCTCGCCGAAGCCATGCTGCGCGACGCCCTGACCCGCGCGCCCGACGCATTGGAGCTTAAGGTCAAGCTGGCGGATATTCTGACCAACACAGAGCGCGCGGGCGAGGCCGTCGGCCTTTACCGCTTCGCAACCACACAAATTCCCGAAAACGCCAGCGTCTGGGCATCTCTCGGTGTTGCTCTACAGAAGAACGGCGAAACAACCGAGTCCGTGCGCTGCTACGAGAACTCGCTGGCGCGGCAGCGCGGACAGACCGGCTTCTACAACAACCTGCTGGCCGGACTGCTGGAACTGGGCCGCCCACAGGATGCCATCAAGCACAGCGCCGACTGGGTTGCGCTGGAACCGGCCAATGTTGAGGCGCTGGCATTTCATGCCCTGCTACTGGTGGAGAACGGTCAGCAGAGCGAAGCAGCACCGTTGCTCGATTTCGACCGGCTTGTGCAGACCCGCATGGTGGACGTGCCGGAGGGCTTTGACGATCTGGTGGCCTTCAACCAGGCATTGGCGTCACATGTGTTGCAGCATGAAGCACTCAAGACGCCGCCGGAGGATCATCCGACCTGGCATCATCCTGCGCTGAAGATCGGCTCCTACATCAACTCCGGCGCCTGCGGACCGGTGGAGCAACTGGAGCAGGCCATGCACAAGGCAGTGTCGAGCTATTTCGAGCAGGCCGGTGAGGACGCCAGCCATCCCTTCCTCGGCGTGCGCCCGAACGGCTACCGCATCGAGGCCTGGTCGGCAGTGCTCGAAGGGGAAGGCAACCAGAAACCGCATATTCACAAGGATGGCTACCTGAGCGGCTGCTACTACATCACCATCCCGGAAGAAATCTCATCACCGGAAAACGGCGCGGACGGCACCGTCAAAGGCGGCTTCGAGGTCGGCCGGCCGCCTGAAGAGCTGGAAATGAGCGGGCAATTCCCCAGCCGTGTGATCAAGCCGGCC
The DNA here is from genome assembly GCA_028282065.1 of Aestuariivirgaceae bacterium. Taxonomy (GTDB): domain Bacteria; phylum Pseudomonadota; class Alphaproteobacteria; order Rhizobiales; family Aestuariivirgaceae; genus JANQIR01. The sequence goes on along the minus strand of JANQIR010000060.1, from coordinate 3,535 downwards.
GAAGGGCTGATGGTGCTGTTCCCGGCCTATCTCTATCACGGCACGATCCCGTTCAAGTCGGACCAGAAGCGGATCTGCATTGCCTTCGATGTGGTACCCGAAGAGCGTGCGGCCTGACTATTCCGCCGCCGAAAGTACGGGCTGCGAGCCGACCTGATCGAGGGCACGGCGGATCACTTCAGCCCCGGCGTCGTCGCGATGGGCCTCTTCCGACAGCACGCGCCGCCAGAGCCTGCCGCCGGGCTGACCGTGGAACAGGCCGAGCATGTGCCGCGTCATGCGTTGCAGTGGCACACCTTCGCCCAGACGGGCGTCAATGTAGGGCATGAACCGCTCCACGGCATCATAACGCGAGGACGTCGGATTGGCAGAACCGAATAGCCGCCGGTCGACGTCTGCCAGCACCCAGGGTGTGCGATAGGCGGCACGCCCCAGCATGACACCATCGCACCGCCGCAGATGATCCGCACAAGCATCGAGATCCTCAATACCCCCATTGATGATGACTTCCAGCTCGGGATACGTGCGTTTCAGGCGATAGACACGATCGTAGTTGAGTGGCGGGATTTCGCGGTTTTCCTTCGGCGACAGGCCCTGCAGCCACGCCTTGCGGGCATGGACGATCACGGTCGTGCACCCGGCGCCGGAAATGGCCGAGACAAAATTGTCGAGCGCCGTCTCGTCATCCTGATCGTCTATGCCAATGCGGCACTTGACCGTGACGGGGATATCCACTGCCTGGCGCATGGCTTCGACGCAACGCGCAACCAGATGGGGCTCGGCCATCAGGCATGCGCCGAACCGTCCCGACTGTACCCGGTCGGATGGGCAGCCGACATTGAGGTTGACCTCGCGATACCCCACGTCACGGCAAATTCGCGCGGCTTCGGCGAGTTCGCCCGGCTCCGAGCCGCCAAGCTGGACGGCAACCGGCTGCTCGCTGTCATCGAAGCCCAGAAGATGTTCCCGGTCGCCATGGATTACCGCAGCCGAAGTGACCATCTCTGTGTACACAAGTGCGCGATGTGTCAGGACACGATGAAACGCCCGGCAATGCCGGTCGGTCCAGTCCATCATCGGGGCAACACAAAAGCGGTGCCCGGTCATCGGAGATCCGGTTGTCATCAGAACCTGTTCATTGTTCAGCGAGCGCGCACATAGCACAGCCGGGTGCCTCAAACACGGCGCGACCATAGCAGCCGAACCGGCGGCCCGCCAGAGTTCCACGTATCGCCCTGTTTCAGGTAGGGCGGCTGACAGCCATGCACCTGCGCGTCACGCCACTCCGTCGCGCAGCTTGTAGCGCTGGATCTTGCCGGTTGCCGTCTTCGGCAATTCGCCGACAAAGTCGATCCATCGTGGATATTTCCAGGCACCGACCGATGACTTCACATGCAACTTCAAGGGCTCATACAGGCCTTCTTCTTCGGCATCATCATTGAGCACAACAAAGGCCTTGGGCTTGATCAGACCTTCATCGTCTTCCTTGGCAACCACGGCTGCCTCAAGCACCTTGGGATGCGAGACCAGCGCCTGCTCAACCTCAAACGGCGAAACCCAGCGGCCGCTCACCTTGAACATGTCGTCGGTGCGCCCGCAATAGTGATAGTAGCCGTCGGCATCGCGGACATACTTGTCGCCGGTGCGGGTCCAAATGCCTTCGAAGGTGGTGCGTGATTTGCTGCGCTGGTTCCAGTAGCCGTCGGCCGCCGATCCGCCACACACCAAGAGTTCACCTATCTCGTCAGTACCGCATTCACGGCCATCCTCGTCGACCAGCCGCAATTCGTAACCGTCAAAGGCCTTGCCGGATGTGCCGTATCGTATGTCGTCCGGCCTATTCGACAGGAAAACGTGCAGCATCTCGGTTGAGCCTATGCCGTCGAGAATGTCCACGCCCATGCGCTGCTTCCAGATCTTTCCGACATCGGCGGGGAGTGCCTCGCCGGCCGAGATGCACAACCGCAGCGCCGCTGAACTGTTGTCCGGACAACAGGCGGTATCGGCCAGCATCGCGGCATAGAGCGTCGGCACACCGAAAAAGATCGTCGGCTGATGGCGATGCAATACGCCCAGAACCGACTGCGGTGTCGGCCGGTCCGGCAGCAAAATGGTGGTTGCGCCGACCGACATCGGCACCGCCATGCCCGCCCCCAGGCCGTAGGCAAAAAACAGCTTTGCGGCGGAGAAACAGATATCTTCGTGTCTTATGCCCAAGATTCCCTTGCCGTAGTGATCCGCGACAAATCTTGGCGAGGAGTGAACGTGCCTGACGCCCTTCGGATCACCGGTGGAGCCGGAGGAATACAGCCAGAATGCCGTCTCGTCAGCGCAGGTCTCGGCGGTTTCACACTCGGCATCAGCCGCTTCGAGCAGTTGCCGAAGGTCCACGTGGTCACCTGCCTCGCCATCCACAACGACCACATGTTTCAGGAACTTCAAACTATCCAGCACCGGTTCGACCATGGCCAGCAATGGCGCGGACACGAACAGCGCCTGTGCCCGGCTGTCGGAGAGCATGTATTCGTACTGGGCCGTGGTCAGCAGGGTGTTGAGGCAGACCGGCACGATGCCGGCCCGGATCGCACCCCAGAACACGACCGGAAAGTCCACCGTGTCGAGCATCAGGACGGCAACCCTTGTTTCCGGTTTGATATTCAGGCCCTGAAGCAGGTTCGCCATCCTGCAGGTCGCCGTCTGCAATTGCCCATAGGTGAGCGTTCGCTGCGGATCGGCAAAGGCGACCTTGCCGCCATATCCAGCCTCAACATTTTGATCCACAAGGTCGGCAGCGGCATTGTATTGGCGAGGACAGCCCATGACGTATATCCCTCCGTCTACCAGCCCACCGGCCCGCAGCCTGGATGCGATCCGGCAAGGCTTGATCCTATTTTCGTATTATCGTACTTTATTGCGTAATTTAGCGTGATTCAAACAGCTTTTTATCCATGTGCAAGGGAAAACAGCCATGAACGTTCTTCAACCTCCCGGCTGGGCGCCACCGGTCGGCTATGCGAACGGCATTTGTGTGCCGGCAGGCGAGATCGCTTTCGTAGCAGGCCAGGTCGGCTGGAACGATCAGCAGGAGTTCGAAAGCGAGGATCTCATCCCGCAATTCGAACAGGCACTCAAGAATGTCCTGACAGTGCTGTCGCAGGCCGGCGGCCGCCCGGAACACATCTGCCGAATGACAGCCTATTGCTGCGACAAATCGGCGTATCTTGAGGCACGACCCGAGCTTGGCAAGATCTGGCGCGAGCTGATGGGCAAGCACTTTCCCGCCATGAGCATGATCTTCGTGGCCGATCTGCTCGACCATCCGGCAAAGATCGAACTGGAGGCAACTGCCGTGGTTCCGCCACGGATTTGACCGGCAACTATCCTAGTTCCGGTTCCAGCGGGCGCAGCTTGCGGCGATCGATCTGCTTAAGCATCGTGGAAATCGTTATCGCACCCAAAGTTGCACGCGCAATATCGTCAACCTCGTCAAGAACCTGCCGCAAGGCCTGACCGGCCGGTGTCCCATCGGTCCGCG
>JANQIR010000054.1 GCA_028282065.1 Aestuariivirgaceae bacterium | reverse complement strand
CAACCTGAGGAACTTCGCCGGCGGCATGCCGGTTTTTTCCATGAAGGCATATCGCCGGCGAAGTTCCTCAGGTTGCACCGCCTCAACCGGGCCCCGCTGTCCCTGCTGGCCCGCGACCCGCGCAGGCACAGCGTCAGTGAAATCGCCAGGCTGGCCGGGTTCTGGCACATGGGCCAGTTTGCCCGTGACTACCGCGCCTTGTTCGACGAACTGCCCTCGCAGACGCTGAAGCGGGCGCGGTAAACGACGCTCTAGAAAATGACTGCGCCCAGCTTGCGCGCCAGCGCCATGGTGCCGGGTGTCGTGAAGTGCAAACCGTCACCGCGCAGGATCTTAGGGTTTGCGGTCGACCACGACCAGATGTCGATATATGTGGCGCCGTTTGCCTTCGCGCTGGCGGCATAGACCCGGTTGAGCTTCTTGTAGTCGCGCGACATGCGTCTTGGCCGAACGTCCGGCAGTGCGACCCAGTAAACGCGCTTCACGCCGCGTTTCAGGAGTTTGTTGAACCGGTCGACGCGCCTGCGGTATTCCGCATACCAGGGCTCGGTGAAACGGCGAACCACGCGCCCCTTGATCGAAAAGTTCTGCCGGTCGTTACCGCCGATCAGCACAATGCCGATATCGGCTCCGGCAGCGGAAATTTCCCGCGCGCGGCGGTTCCAGTCGTAGAAGTCCGGCCGGACCAGACCGGTTGCCGCCTTGGTGTACTTGATGAACTTGTGAGGAGTGGTTTTGGCATAGGTCTCGCGAAAGCCGAACCAAAGGTCGTTGGCCAGGGAATCGCCGATTATGGCAACGCGAAGACCTTTTTCCTGCGCGATGGCTGGGCCGGAAGGCAAGGAGTGCCAAGCCAGGCAAACCAATGTGAAGACCAGCAACCTTTGACCTGCCTTGGCAACAAGACTCAATACCATGTCCCAATTCCGTCTTTCTTGGCGGGCAACCGCAATTCGGCTCGTTTGACGATACGTTATGACGATTGTGATGCCCTTATGCCAGCCGGCACCGCAGGCAGCAATAGCATGCCATGTGGATTTCTACTTTCCAGGATGACGGTTATGTGTGTCCCGGTCAGGGCGATCCTTTTCGCTCACGCCAGTCCGGCTTGCGCCGGACGGCTCCGCGGGGGCGGCCAATCTAAGCGCCCTGTCGCGGCCTAAGCCGCTCCACGCCACTTGCTGGCAGGCGCGCGGTCGCGCTTGCCTCGCTGCGCTCGGAGCCGTCCTCGCCTCTTTGTTTGCTTCCCGGTCGGGCGTTCCGCCCTCCGCGCCTCTTTGTTTGCTTCCCGGTCGGCGGATTCTTTTCGCTCACGCCAGTCCGGCTTGCGCCGGGGTGATGTTGTTTATTGCGCGGGTTCAACTCAACACCTCACCCGTCATACCGGGCTTGACCCGGTATCCAGAGCAGCGGTCGCGTCAAATCGCTGACTCACATCTGGACCCCGGCCTGCGCCGGGGTGACGTTGTTTGTTGCACGGGTTCGACTCAGCACCTCACCCGTCATACCGGCAACAAAAGGCGTGGAGCGGCGAAGCCGCGACAGGGACCTAGGATCTTCCGGTATCCAGTTGGGCGATTGCGCCAAGACGGATAAGCCGGAGCACCTCAACCCAAAAGTCGGCGCCGTCCGGTGCGCCCCAGTGCTCGGCAAGGTAGGCGCGCAGCAAGCTTTCGGATGCAGCATCTGGCCCAAAATCAATCAGCAGGCTTTGCGCCGTCCTGACCGGATCGACGCCGATCCATTGTTCCTCAGTGTAAGACGGTTTACGTGGCATGCGGTGTCTCCCCCGGAATTGCCGTTCCAAACGTAGAGCGGCCGCCGGAAAGCCTGCCTGTCGGACACACTCTCTGGCAGCCGGGGAGTTAGTAAACCGCCCATGGACGGTCGCATTGGCCTTTAGGCTGGAGCCCTGGACATGCGCCAATGCCTCCCCGGCCATAAAGGTCGAGGAGGCACCATTGTACGGCTGGTACCAGCCGCCATGAGAGGGGTTACTACGCCCCAGAATCAGCCTTGCGCTGATCCCGCAGCCACATTACCCGGACAGGTTGCAAATGCAAGGGAAGGTTCGCCGCAATCCGTCATGCCGGCAACAAAAGGCGAGGAAGGCCGAAGGCCTGACCGGGAAGTCAACAAAGAGGCGAGGAGGCTCCGTAGGAGCCGACCGGGACTTGAGAAGTCTTCCGGTATCCAGTTGGGCGATTGCTTCAGAGCGTCTCCTGAAAGCGTATGGCCTGGCCGCCGGCTTCGCCGATGATCTCGTCATTCCACATGACGCGCCGGCCGCGGATCATGGTGCCGACCGGCCAGCCCGTGACGGCCATACCGTCATAGGACGTCCAGCCGCAGCGGCTTTGCATCAAGTCCAGTGAGATCGTGCGCTCAGCCTTCATGTCCACAATGGTGAAATCGGCATCATAGCCGGTGGCGATCCGCCCCTTTCCGGCGATCTGAAACAGGCGCAGCGGCCCATGGCTGGTCATGTCGACAAAGCGTTCCAGCGTCAGCCGGCCTTGGTTCACATGGTTCAGCATGACCGGAACCAGCGTTTGCACACCCGGCATCCCCGATGGTGAGGCAGGGTAGGGCTGCTGCTTTTCCTCAGCGGTATGCGGCGCATGATCGGAACCGATCACGTCTGCCACGCCGGACCAAACGCCCTGCCAGATTCCGTCACGGTGTGCCGCATCGCGGATCGGCGGGTTCATTTGTGCATGAGTGCCAAGCCGCTCGTAGGCCTCCGGCCCGGCGAAGGTCAGATGTTGCGGCGTCACTTCCACCGAGGCGACATCCTTGTTGGCCGCCAGCAAGGGCATTTCATCACCTGTGGAGATATGCAGCACATGGATCCTTGCGCCGGTCTTGCGGGCGATCCGCAACAGCCGCCGGGTGCACGACATGGCGGTCTCCACATCGCGCCAGACCGGATGGGAGGAGGGCTCCCCCTCGACACGATGGCTCTTTCTCTCGTTGAGCAGAAACTCGTCCTCGGAATGAAACGCAGCCCTGCGGCGCGTGTTCGACAGGATCAGTTCGACGCCCTCGTCGTCTTCAACCATCAGGTCACCGGTCGAAGAGCCCATGAACACCTTGACGCCGCAGCAGCCCGGCAATCGCTCCAGCTCCGGAAGGTCCAGGGCGTTCTCGCGAGTGCCGCCGAAGTAAAAGGCGAAATCGCAGAACATCCGGTCGCTGGCGCGGGCGACCTTGTCGGCAAGGGCTGCTTCCGTGACCGTCAGGGGATTGGTGTTCGGCATCTCGAAGACACCGGTCACACCGCCCATGACCGCCGCCCGGCTGCCCGTTTCAAGATCCTCCTTGTGTTCCCCGCCCGGCTCGCGGAAATGCACCTGCGTGTCGATCACGCCCGGCAGGATGAGCAGCCCCTTGCAGTTGATGGTGTCTGCCGCCTGGCTCTTGTGAAATGATCCGATCCCGGCGATCAGGCCGTCCTTGACGGCGACATCGCGTTGGCCGATGCCGTCGTGATTGACCAGTGTGGCGTCTTGCAGCAGCAAATCGAAGGTTTGAGACATGAGTGATTCCTTGAACAGTGCCTCTGGCTTACGTAAATCTGCAGGACCCAGCAACCGGAATGACCACCATGCCAGATGAAATCGCCCTGTTGGAGGACCGCAGTGTCCTGACTGTCTCAGGTGAGGAGGCCGACGCCTTCCTGCAAGACCTTGTCACAGCCGACATGAAAGGTCTTGAGCCCGGTGCTGCGACCTATGCAGGATTGCTCACCCCGCAGGGAAAGGTCCTGTTCGACTTTTTCATCCTGCGTGAAGCCGAAGGCTATTTGCTGGATTGCTCGGCGGCCAACGCGGCGGATCTGCTGAAACGGCTCTTGATGTACAAGCTGCGTCGCAAGCTGACGATCGAGCAGCTGGAAGATCTGGCTGTTGCCGCGGCCTGGGCCAACGGCGAGCCTCCCGTGACGGGCTCGGTGATCGCCTACCGTGATCCAAGGCACGCCGGTCTGGGGTATCGCCTGATCGGCCCGCCGGACACACTGGCGGCGCTGGCCGGTTCCACCGCAGGGACATATCACAACCGCCGGATTGCACTTGGCATTGCCGATAGCGATCGCGATATCGGCTCCGGCGAGGTCTTTCCGCATGAAGCCAACATGGACCAGCTCGGCGGGGTCAGCTTCAAGAAGGGATGTTTCGTGGGTCAGGAGGTTGTCTCGCGCATGGAGCACCGCGGCACGGCCCGCTCTAGGTTCCTGCCGTTCCGGCTGAGTGGTGGCGACGTGGCGCCGGGTACCGGGATTACCGCCAATGACCGCAAGATCGGCACAGTGACATCGGCAGCTGATGGATGCGCGCTCGCCCTGGTGCGTCTCGATCGCATGGGATCGGCCATTGAGGACGGACAAAGCCTCAACGCAGGTGCGGCTGTCTTGCGGCCGGTAAAGCCCGACTGGGCCCGTTTTGACGTTCCAGGAGCAGACGACTAGATGGCAGTAGAGCACGAAGACGGTCTTGTTCGATGCGACTGGTGCGGCACCGATCCGCTCTATGTGCACTATCACGACACGGACTGGGGCGTACCGGAATACGATGACCGCGCCCTTTTTGAGAAACTGCTGCTGGACGGCTTTCAGGCGGGCCTGGCCTGGATCACGATCCTGCGCAAGCGCGAGGCGTTTCGCGAGGCATTCGACGGTTTCCGGCCGGAAATCATGGCCGGCTACGGGGCAGGGAAGGTGGCGGAGCTTATGGCCAACGCCGGCATCGTGCGCAACCGGCTGAAGATTGAGGCCAGCATCACCAATGCCCAGGCCTATCTGGCGATCCAGCAGGAACAGGGCTTTGCCAACTACTTATGGGATTTCGTCGACGGTGAGCCGGTGCAGAACAATTTCGAGACCATGAGTGAGGTTCCCGCCGAAACGCCGCTTGCAAAAACCGTCTCAAAAGATCTGAAGGCCCGCGGATTCCGCTTTTGTGGCCCCACGATCGTTTACGCCTTTATGCAGGCTGTCGGCATGGTGAACGACCATCTCGTAACCTGTCACCGGCACGACGCCGTCAAAGCCCTGGCGCGGAAGATCTGAGAGAGACCATGGCCACTCCCAAACGCCAACTTCAGGCGCCGCGCGCGTGGCAGCGTATGTTGTCCGGGCGGCGGCTCGACCTGCTCGATCCCTCGCCCCTGGATATCGAAATCGAGGACATTGCCCATGGTCTTGCCCGGGTGGCGCGCTGGAACGGCCAGACCAAGGGCGATCACGCCTTCTCCGTCGCCCAGCATTGCGTGCTCGTGACTGCACTGGTTGGCCAGTTCGATGCGGGCCTGGACAGGCAGTGGCGGCTGGCGGCACTGCTGCACGATGCACCGGAATACGTCATCGGCGATATGATCAGCCCGTTCAAGGCAGCGCTTGGTCTCGACTATAAGGCCTTCGAGCACCGGCTGTCGGCGGCCATACATTTGCGTTTCGGTCTGCCGGCCGAATTGCCGGTGCGCATCGAGAAGCTTATCAAGCGGGCGGACCGTGCATCGGCTTTCTTCGAGGCGACCCGGCTGGCGGGGTTCGAAGACTTCGAAGCTGCAAAGTTTTTCGGACGCCCGCGTGGACTGGACGGCGATATGCTGCGTAAACTGGACTTGACGCCACAGCCGCCGAACACCGCCGCGCGGCACTTCCTGCGCAAGTTTCAACAGCTCCAATAGGACCCGGTCCAATGATCATAGTCTGCCCGCTGCACGCTGTTCACCACCAGGCCGAACATCACGGTGTCGGGCGCGCGATCAGCCTTCTTGGCGGTGCGCACGAGCATCCATCCTACGACAACCTGGACAGCTCTAAGCACCTGAAGCTTACCTTCAACGATATCTCCGAGGCGATGGATGGATTTACCGCTCCCTCACCGGTTCATGTCGAGCAGATCATTGCCTTCGTGAATGACTGGGACCGCGACCGCCCGATGCTGATCAACTGTTGGGCCGGTATAAGCCGCTCGACCGCCACGGCATTCATAACCCAATGTGTGCTGCGGCCCGGCACCGCAGAGGACGCATTGGCGGGCGAACTGCGCCAGCGCTCCAGCGTTGCCACCCCCAACCGATTGATGGTTCAGCATGCAGACGACATTCTGGGCCGGGGCGGCCGCATGACGGCTGCAATAGAGGCAATCGGACGCGGCGAGATGGCGTATGAAGGCAACATCTTCACATGGCAGATCGAATAGCGGGCCGGTTCTGGAGAGATTGGCATTTTAATCGTAAAGGGCTCAAGCCCTATCCGCCGTGAGCGTAGTCCCAATAGAGCTCGCGCGCCTTCGCATAGAGCGGGCCGGGCTGAAGGTCCCGGTCCTCAAGCCGCGTGATCGGCAGGACCTTGCCCCAGTTGCCGGTTGAGAAGACCTCGTCGGCCTCGGCCATTTCCTGCCAGGTGATCGAACGTTCGTATGTCTCAACGCCCGCGTCGCGCATCAGTTTGATGATCCGCTGGCGTGTCACACCGTTGAGGAACGTTCCATTTGGGACGGGCGTATGGAGCTGGCCGTCCTTGGCATAGAAGATATTGGCAGTGGCCAGCTCGCAAACATGGCCGAGCGGGTCCAGCATCACAGCGTTCTCGTAACCGCGTGCCTTGGCCTCGCGCATGGCTCGCGCCGAATTGGGATAGTGACAGGCCGCCTTGGCATCGGTTGGAGCAAAGTCAAACGAAGGGCGCCGGTATTTCGACAAGATGACCTCCGAACCGCTGGGTTCGGGGAGGGGGGAGTCATATACCGAAAGCGAAAACTGCGTACTGTCCGGGTCAACGTCGACGAAACCGTCATTGGCCCAGAACATTGGCCGGATATAGAGCGATGCATCCTTGTCGAACCTGGCGATGCCGTCGCGTGCCAGCTCTTCGATCTCACCGGCCTGCCTTATTGCATCGAGCCCGAAGCTCTGCGCTGACCGCACCAGGCGCTGGCAATGCAGGTCGAGGTCCGGTGTCACGCCTTCGAAACTGCGTGCGCCGTCAAACACAGTTGATGCCAGCCACGATGCATGATGCATCGGCCCGATGATCAGGGGATTTCCCTCTATCCACTCGCCATTGAAATAAGTCCAGGCGGTCATTCCGATCACCTCCGCAACCGCCCCCGATGGATTCACTCAAAGCGGAACAAGCTTAAAAGCAGGTTCGCGAACGCGGCAATCACCCGAACGTTTCCGAAGGGCTGTCAGGGACGGGGCGTGTCAGACGCCTTCGTAGAAGATGTGCCGGCCGATCTTGATCAGCCGCTTCATACTGCGTGCCCAGGGCGGGTTGACGTAGTGGGCATGGTAATGGGTCGCCGCGGAAATCACCTTGACCTTGGAACTGCCTTTGATGGCGCGTGTTGCTACCTTCTTTGCGGTATTCCAGGTTTCGCCCTTCTTGGGCTCGTCGCTGCGGCCGTTACAGGCGAATGTGAACTGGCACTTCTTCCACAAATGCTTGTTTTGATAGACCACGCCGCAAATGGTGTTCGGATACCGTTTGCTCTTGACCCGGTTCAGTACGACCTTGGCAACCGCAAGTTGACCGAGCTCGGACTCCCCGCGTGCTTCGAAATAGATGGCTTTCGACAGGCAGCTATGTTGCCGCAGGCGGGAACGCCGTTTGGCAAGCAGTTTCTTTTTCTCCGCCCGTCCAATGCGCCAGCTCTTTTCGATCTTCCAGACCGGTGGCGAGGTCACCAGCCTTTGCAGCTGATCGGGCTTGCTGATGCTCGCAATCAAAGTGTTGTCGACAAGTGAATCGCCCTTGACGCCAAGCGATACCCGTTGAACAGGAACATCAGGTTCGACCATTGGCAACTCTGCCAGCAGCGAACGCTTCGCAACGATTGACGTGATCGGCGAGGCAGGTGCGGCAGCGGGTGATACCACGTCGCTCCACGGCTGGCTGGACGCCGTGTGGGCGTTTGCATGTTTACCGAGGTAGTGGCCGCCGAGTGCGACACCAACAACCATCGCGACACCGGCAAGACCAAACGACAGGATTTCCGTGACGCGGAATCCTGAATCGTCCTCCTCAACAGGGCGCCTGGCCGTCCGCCTGTTAGCCCTCGCGGCTCGAGCGTTCGCTCTCAAATCCCCTCAATCCCACTTTCTTATTGTCGTAACAAACATACTGCGCAAGTCACGACTTTACCGGTATGCCGTTTAGCATAGGTTAACCATAACCAACAAGCATCACGGTCGCCCACTCTCAAATCCCCACACTCTGATGGCTCCACATTTCGATGATTTGGTGGCAACAATGAGGCCGTTTACGCCGTGATCCACCTTATTCTCCGGGGCCTGCAGGCAAATCACCCATCCTGGGCGTCGTGCAGGGCCGCCTGGGCTGCCGCCAGCCTGGCAACCGGCACCCGGAAGGGCGAACAGGACACATAGTCCAGCGCAATTTCGTGACAGAAATGAACTGAAGCCGGGTCCCCACCATGTTCTCCGCAGATACCGAGTTTCAGGCCGGGAGCGGCGCTGCGGCCGCGTTCGGCAGCGATCTTTACCAGCTCGCCGACACCATCCCTGTCGATGGATATGAAAGGATCGATCGGCAGAATGCCCTTGGCGGTATAGTCTCCCAAAAACCGCGCAGAGTCGTCACGGCTGATCCCGAAGGCCGTCTGAGTAAGGTCATTGGTACCGAAGGAGAAGAATTCCGCCGTCTTGGCAATGTCCGCCGCCATCAGGCAGGCGCGTGGCAGCTCGATCATTGTGCCGACGAGATACTCGATTTTCTTGCCCGTTTCTGATTGCACCTGCTCTGCAACCGCATCGATGCGATCCTTGATCAGGTCGAACTCGGCACGCGTGGCGATCAGGGGAACCATGACTTCCGGTACCGGTGGCGTCGACGTCTGCCGGCCTGCTTCGACAACCGCCTCGAAGATCGCCCGGGCCTGCATCTCGGCGATCTCAGGGTAAGTGATGGCCAGCCGGCATCCGCGATGGCCGAGCATCGGGTTGAATTCCTTCAGTTCCGCAACGCGGGCGCGCAAATGCTCCGGATCGACGCCGATTGCACTGGCCACCTCATCGACCTCGAACTCCGTTGCCGGTAGGAATTCGTGCAAAGGCGGATCCAGCAGCCGGATCGTCACCGGCAGCCCCGACATGATCTGGAACAGCTTGATGAAGTCTTTGCGCTGCATCGGCAGGATCTTGTCGAGCGCCTGGCGGCGCCCGGCCTCGTCGTCGGCCAGGATCATCTCGCGCACCGCCGCGATCCGTTCGGCTTCGAAGAACATGTGCTCGGTGCGGCACAACCCGATGCCCTCGGCCCCGAACTCCCGCGCCATCTTGGCATCCGCCGGTGTGTCGGCATTGGTCCGGATACCCAGCGTGCGGATGTCATCTGCCCAGGACATGATGCGGGCGAAATCGTCCGACAGTTCCGGCTTGATCGTCGGCACCAGCCCCTTCATCACCTGACCGTTTGAGCCGTCGATGGTGATCATGTCGCCTTTGGTGATTTCTTCTCCCGCCAGTGTCATCCGTTCGTTGGCGTAGTCGACATAGATGCTGCCGGCTCCGGACACGCATGGCTTGCCCATGCCGCGCGCAACGACCGCTGCGTGCGATGTCATGCCGCCGCGCGTGGTCAGGATGCCTTCGGATGCATGCATGCCATGGATGTCTTCCGGCGAGGTTTCCACCCGGACCAGGATGACACGGTGACCGGTTGCCTTGAGCCGCTCGGCTTCATCGGAATCGAACACCACTTCACCGGAGGCTGCGCCCGGCGAGGCCGGCAGGCCGGTCGCCAGCACATCCCGCTTCGCTGAGGGGTCGAGGGTCGGATGCAGGAGCTGGTCCAGCGACATGGGATTGATGCGCTGAACCGCCTCCTGCTTGGTGATAAGGCCCTCTTCGGCCATATCGGCGGCGATCTTCAGGGCCGCTTTGGCGGTTCGCTTGCCGGAGCGGGTCTGCAGCATCCACAACTTGCCGTCCTGAATGGTGAACTCCAGGTCCTGCATGTCGCGGTAATGCCGCTCCAGCTTGGCGAAGATGTCCTGCAGCTCGCCGAAGGTCTTCGGCATCAGCTCTTCCAGCGACGGGTCCGGCGATCCGGCCTGCTTGCGCGCCTGTTCGGTGATGTTCTGCGGCGTTCTGATGCCGGCCACCACGTCTTCGCCCTGGGCATTGACCAGGAACTCGCCGTAGAGCTCATTGGCGCCCGTAGAAGGATCGCGGGTAAACGCCACACCGGTTGCCGATGTATCGCCAAGATTGCCGAATACCATGGCCTGCACGTTGACGGCCGTCCCCCAGTCATCGGGGATATCGTGCAGCTTGCGGTACGTCACCGCGCGCGCCGACTGCCAGGAACTGAAGACGGCCGATATGGCGCCCCAGAGCTGGTCGTTCACGTCCTGCGGGAAGGGTTTGCCGGTCTGTTCCTCGACGCATTCCTTGTAGCGTTCGATGACCTGCCGCCAGTCATCCGCCGACAGGTCGGTATCGCCGACCGCGCCGATGGAATCCTTGTATTCCTCCAGAATGTCCTCGAAGTCATGGTGCTCCACGCCCAGTACCACGTCCGAATACATGTGGATGAAACGGCGATAGCTGTCATAGGCAAACCGGGCATCGCCGGAGCGTTTTGCAAGGCCCTCCACGGTTTCGTCGTTGAGCCCTAGGTTCAGGACCGTGTCCATCATGCCGGGCATTGAGGCCCTGGCGCCTGAGCGGACCGAGACCAGCAGCGGATCGTCCTTGTCTCCGAACTTTGCACCGACCGTGCCGGCGATGAAGGAGATGCTGTCTTCGACCTCACTGCCAAGACCGTTCGGATAGGTCTGGCCATTTTGATAATAGGAATGGCACACTTCGGTCGTAATGGTGAAGCCCGGCGGTACCGGCAGCCCCAGATTGCTCATTTCCGCAAGGTTCGCACCCTTGCCGCCGAGCAGATCACGCATATCCGCACGACCTTCCGCCGACCCGTCGCCAAATCGGTAAACACTCTTTCCAGCAGACTTAGTCATAATCGCCTCGCCCCTCGAAGTGAAAGGTAAGTGAACCGGCTATACTCCGACACGACACACGCAAAGGTCATATCGATCGGACAGCCGATGTGCCACAAAACGCCCAAGGACCAGCAGATCCGGTTGTTGCGGCGCAAAAAAATCAAACCAGCGGGCCTGGTCAAGCCCACCAAACGCCGCAACCCGGTTCCGGGGGGCCGTATATCGTCATGTTTCCACGGCAGTCTGGCCGGACATGGAAATTAACCCTCGATTTTGGAAAAATCGGCCACCTGCCGGGTCGCGTCCCGGATCCTGTTCAGCAGGACAAGCCGGTTGTCCCTGAGCGAGCGATCCTTGTCGTTCACCGTCACATGGTCGAAGAAATCGTCAATCGGCTGCCTGAGCTTAGCGATCGCCAGCATGGCGGCCTCGAAATCCTCCTCGCGCACCGCCTTGAGCGCGTTGGCCTGCGCTTGCCGCACGCCCGCGGCCAGCGACTTTTCCTCCCCCTGCAGCAGCATGTTCGGATTGGGGTCGCCGGTATACCTGGTGCCGTCCTTCTTTTCCTCGATCTTGAGAATATTGGCCGCCCGCCGCACGCCCGCCAGCAGATTCTGGCCATCATCGGATTTGAGGAAATGGTCCAGCGCGGCAACGCGCTTGACGATCATCAAGAGATCGTCCTGGCCGCCTGAGGAGAACACCGCATCGATCAGGTCATGCCGCGTGCCGTGATCGCGCAGGTAAACCTTCAGCCGGTCGGCGAAGAACGCCAACAGGTCGTCGCCGTCGAACTTTTCTGCGAACACCTCGCCCCGCTGGTTGCTGTAGTGCTCCAGGGCCTGGCCGAAAACCGTCTTGAGGGAGACGCGGTACCGGTTGTCTGAAATGATGCGGATGATGCCAAGCGCTGCCCTGCGCAGTGCGTAAGGATCCTTGGAGCTGGTCGGCTTCTCGCCGATCGCCCAGAACCCGACCAGAATGTCGATCTTTTCCGCCAGCGACACCGCCGCCGACACTGGTGCGGTGGGGACCGTATCGGATGGGCCCTGCGGTTTGTAGTGATCGTGGATGGCGTTGGCGATGTCATCGTCAAGGCCTTCGGCGCGGGCGTAATATCCGCCCATGATGCCCTGCAACTCGGGAAACTCGCCCACCATGCCGGACACTAGGTCGGTCTTGGCAAGTCGCGCTGCCAGCCGGGCTTTTTCAGGGTCTGCAGACGTGACCGTGGCGAGTTCGGCGGCGAGTGCTTCGAGCCGTTCGGCACGTTCGAGCTGGGTGCCGAGTTTTGCATGGAACGTGACGCTTTCCAGCTGCGGCAGCCTGTCTTCGAGCCGCATCTTCAGGTCCTGGTCCCAGAAGAATTTAGCGTCTGCCAATCGTGCGGCGATCACCCGGTCATTGCCGTTGATCACCTTTGCGCCACCGTCCTCGGCAATCAGGTTTGACACCAGCAGATACCGGTTCGCCAGGGCCGTTCGCGGTTTTCCGCCCCCGTTTCCGCCTTCATTTCCGCCCGTGTCTTGAAGTGCGAAGCACTTTTGATGCGTCTTGATCGACGAAATGATCACCTCCGGCGGTACGTCAAGAAACGCCTCGTCGAACGTGCCCATCAGCACCACCGGCCATTCCACCATTCCGGCGGTTTCCTGCACCAGCCCTTCGTCTTCGACAACCTTCAGTCCCTTGGCGAAAGCCAGCGTTTCCGCCTCCGCGCGGATTGTGTCGGCCCGTTCGGAGGCATCGACCATGACGAAACTATCCCGCAGCTTGGTGGCGTAGGGCTCGAACCGGCTGGCGGCGATTTCGCCATTGCCCATGAAGCGGTGCCCACGTGTTGTTTCCCCGGAGCGCAATTCACCGACCTCGAAACGCACAACCTCGCCGTCGAAACAGCATAGGATGGATTGCAGCGGCCGCACCCAGCGCAGGGAGCCGGAACCCCAGCGCATCGATTTGGGCCACGGAAATCCGGCGATCACCTGCGGAATCAGCTCCGCCAGAACATCAGGCGTGTCGCGACCGGGCTTATCGATCTTTGCGACGAAAAAACTGCCCTTCTTGTCTTCGACCACCTGCCAGTAGCCCATCGACACGCCGACCGACCTCAAGAAACCCTCGATCGCCTTGTCCGGTGCATCGGTGCGTGGGCCTTTGCGCTCTTCGCTTGTGTCCGGGGTCCGGGTGCCGAGCCCCTCGACTGAGAGAACCAGCCGGCGCGGTGTGACATGCGCCTGGGCGCCTTCATAGGTGAGCCCGGCATCGACCAGGCCGCCGGTCACAAGCCGGCGCAGGTCGTCCGCCGCCCGGCGCTGCATGCGCGCTGGGATTTCTTCGGAAAAAAGCTCTAAGAGCAGTTCAGGCATTATCGCGTTTCCTGTCTGCGATGACGTCAAGAATGTCCATGGCAACGAACATCTTTGGGTTCGAGGGGCCGGGAACCTCGTTGAGAATTCCGACCTTTATCAAGCTTGCCACGTTCAACTGGGCTGATCTGTATGTCACGTCGAGAACTGTCTGTAATTCGGGAATTGTCACTGCGGGAGACACGAACAGATAATCGATTATTTTGATCAGGTTTGCCGACCGGCCCGCTTTTTGTACCCGTTCCCGGTAGTGTCGTTGGAGAGCGAATAGTCTGGCGGCCGTTGCTATCGCCGATTCAGCGGCATCTGCAACGGCCTTCAGATAGAAGCGGATCCATTCGAGCCATGCACCTGAGCGCGAAACTTCGAACATTCTATCAATATACTCGTCTTTGCGTGTCTCCAGAGTTGGAGACAGGTAGAGGACCGGCGTTTTAATCGTGCTGCGCATGAGCAGGTGCAAAGTGATGAGCATCCGGCCAACCCTGCCGTTGCCGTCCGCGAACGGATGGATTGTCTCGAATTGATAGTGGATAAGGGCCGATTCGACCAGCTCGGGCAGGCGCTTCCGGTTCAACTGGATTATACTAAAACGCGATTTGTTATAATCCAGCCGTCACAGATTATACAAATTGAATATAGAGCTGGCAGCGATACGGCTATGGCCAGCATCATAATCCGTTATGCGTGCCGTCGCAGAACGGCTTTCCGTCGGTCATCTTGCAGCCACAGAAGAACTTGCGGCCTGATGCATCCGCCACCCAGCGGACCGGTTGAAATCCGGTATCCTTGTGGCTGCCGTCGCAAAACGGCTGTTTCGATGACTTCCCGCAGGCGCACCAGAAATACGCCTTGCCCTCTTCGACCTCGATCGGGAACGGAGATTTCTGCGCAATGGTCGGTTCTGTCATGGTTTCGCTCCTAATCTTCTGCTGCAACGGCACCGCCGCCGGTGGTATTGGCCCAGGCTTCGCAACAGCCTTTCGCCAGGTCCCGCACCCTTAGAATATAGGATTGCCGTTCGGTCACTGAAATGACACCGCGCGCATCAAGAAGATTGAAAATGTGGGAGGCCTTGATGCACTGATCATAGGCCGGCAGGGCCGCAAGGTGCAGCCCCTCGCGAGCCCCGCCTTGCTGCAGGATCGATTGGCACTCCCGTTCGGCGTCCTCGAAATGCTGTAGTAGAATTTCAGTATCCGCCATCTCGAAATTGTACCGGGAATACTCCTGCTCAGCCTGTAAAAAGACCTCGCCATAGGAAACCTTGCTGCTGCCGGTTCCACCGTTGAAGTTCAGTTCATAGACGTTGTCGACGCCCTGGACATACATGGCAAGACGCTCAAGCCCGTATGTCAGCTCACCGGACACCGGGTCGCAGTCCATGCCGCCCACCTGCTGGAAATAGGTGAACTGGGAAACCTCCATGCCGTCGCACCATACCTCCCAGCCCAGTCCCCAGGCCCCGAGCGTCGGGCTTTCCCAGTCATCTTCGATGAACCGGATATCGTGGTTTTTCGGATCGATACCAATGGCGTAGAGCGAGCCCAGATAGAGATCCTGAAGATCCCGCGGCGATGGCTTCAGCAAAACCTGATACTGGTAGTAATGCTGCAGGCGGTTCGGATTTTCGCCATACCGTCCGTCACCAGGCCGGCGCGATGGTTGCACATACGCCGCCTTCCAGGGTTTTGGGCCCAACGAACGCAATGTCGTAGCAGGGTGAAATGTTCCCGCGCCGACTTCCATGTCGTAGGGCTGCAGGATCACGCAGCCATATTCCGCCCAGTATTTGTGCAGGACCAGGATTAGGTCCTGAAACGAGTTTTCCGGATTGAGGGATGACGCGCCTGCGTCCGCCGCTGCTGTCATGAAACCAGATCCGTAAGTGTTTGTGTTGCTCTAAGTGTCCGGCTGGCAAAAAACGACTCAGGCCCGAACGGCTGGAAAGACGCGCGGCAAACTAGGTTGGAGTGCCTGCGTGGTCAAGCCGGGGGAGCTTAGTCGTCGTCGGCCGGGCGGTAGACACCTGTTTGCGGGTCGCGATGCAGCTTTTCGACCTTGCGATGCGGTGTTTCGCGCTTGCGGCCGCGCGCACGAACTTCCTGCGGGCGGTCCTGTATCCGCTTGATAACCATGAAGGCAACGGCGGCGCTGATAAGCGCCAAAGCGACTTTTGCGAACATCGGCCTATCTCCGAAAGCGGTAATCCGGCGGTTGGATCCTAACGGTCATTATAAACCGAAGCGCTGCCATAATGCACGTGATTCGGCTGCTTCCAGCAGATCTTCCGAAAGGCCGGCCAGCAGCGGCTGCCCGGAGGCTGTCGTGATGGCGCCGCCGCCGGCGCCAAACAAGCGCTTCAGGGAAAGCCCGCCGGATGGCTTTACCGGCCGGATCTTCACATCTTCGCCGAACCGGTCGGTCAAAACATCATGCATTGTGCCGACACTATCGGCCAATCCCAGTTCGACGGCCTTGTTCCCGCTCCAGAACGCCCCGGTGAACAGGTCCGTGTCGTTTTCGTTGAGCTTACCGGCGCGCCGTGCCCGTACATGTGTCTTGAACACGTCATGCATATCGAGCTGCATGTCCTTCAGGCGCGCCACATCCTGTCTCTTCTCCGGCTGGAACGGGTCGAGGATCGACTTGTTCTCACCGGCCGTATGGACCCTGCGTTCGACGCCGAGCTTTTTGATCGCGTCGACAAAGCCGAACCCGGCCGTAATCACGCCGATGGAGCCGACAATGGACGTCTGGTGAACATGGATTTCATCGCCTGCCGTTGCCAGCCAGTAACCGCCGGACGCTGCGACATCTTCACAAAACGCCAGAACCTGCGTTTCATGCTTTTCGGCAAGCTGTCGGATCCGGTCATGTATCAGGGCCGACTGGACCGGAGAGCCGCCGGGCGAGTTGATGGCGAGCGCCACGGCCGCCAGCCGCTTGACTTTGAAGGCCTTCTCCAACTGCGGATTGACCTGTTCCAGGCAAAGGCCGGGACGTACGCCGGATCTGGCGCTGATAACGCCGGCAAGCCGCACCACCGCCACGACGGGGGGACGGTCCACCAGACGTGCCGGCAAAAGGCGTTTCAAGAACGAAGGAGTGTCGGTGTTTGTCATTGCCGCGTTGAAATAGGCGGTCTTGGCGCATTCGGCAAGTGCCGGAATTGCCGCCGGTCTGTGAGGTTACCTCAATCGCCAGGCAAGGCCGTCCCGCAAAATAGCCTCAGCTTCCGGTGTGAACTGTGACCCCGACGAATGCAGAACCAGGCCCGGCAGCAGTTGCAGCGGCCCTTTGCTGCCCTTGACACCTTGCACGATGATCCTTGAGGCCGCCATGCCCTCCCGCGCATAAAGCGGCGCGATGCGGATGTCGCCCAGCTTGCCTTCCATCGCGGTGAGAAGGCGGCCCAGCGCCTCTGTCCGGTGCACCACCGTCACCGTGCCGCGGATCGCCACCATCGTACACAGAATTTTAACCCACAACTCAAGATCTTCCGGCCCGAAGCTGTTGGCCACCGCGCGCAGTGAATTGCTGGACGATGTAATCTTGTCTTTGTCAAAGAACGGCGGATTGGCGAACGCGTGCGAGAATGAACCGTGTTCGGGCCAGTTTGCAAGGTCGCGCCGCATCGCATCCTTGACGTCGCCCTTGATCACTCTGATGGCACTTTCAAGCTCGTTCCGCTTGGCGTTCTGCTCCGCCATCATCGCATAGCGGGTGGCGATTTCAACGCCGGTTATGTGCACATTCGCCACACGGCTTGCAACGCACAGCGCCGCTACTCCGGTACCGATTCCGGCCTCAAAGAGCGTTTCACCCGGCGCGCAATTTATCGTTGCTGCTAGAAATACGGAGTCAATTCCCGCCCGGAAACCTTTTTCCGGCTGCAGGATTTTCAGCCGGCCACCGAGGAATCCGTCTTCGGTTAGCGAAGCTGGAACGGCAGCCGGGGCAGAAGCCGGGGGAGCCTGTGGCGTGGTTTGAGTAACCGCTGTCATTTGCATACCAGTCCTGATTATGGCTCGGAGATGGTTATCGCGGCGTTACTGAGGATGCGCCTGGCCGCATCGAAGTCCTCAGCATCCACAACCAGTCTTCTGGGCAGTGCTCCAATTGATCCCTCCACTGCGCTGGTATGTTGGTCCAGCACCATGTTGGCGATTCCGGCTTCGTTCAACAGATGGGTCGCAAATGACAAGAGCACCAAATCGTTCGACCTTAGAAGCTCGTGCATTCATACCCACCGGTTGGCAATATGACATACGCCTAGAGACGTCGCATGATTATGGTAAAGAAACCGTAACATTTGATGCAATTGATTTTCCGCACCCGTTCTGAACGCGGTTTTGGACTGTCAGGTCATTGGCGTCCTTCGGTCGCGCTTGCCGCTTCATCGCTTGCGCCCTATGTTGAGTGACAGAAGAACACTTAAAGCCGCAGCAAAGGCCAGCACGATGGGCGTTGTTTTACCGTTTGAAGGTCGTGAAGGCCACCAGGCTAGTCTGGATCCTCTTGTGTCCCTGGTCCAGGCCGATATGGAGCGGGTCAATCAGGCGATCCTCAAGCATGCGCAATCGCATGTCGACATGATCCCCGAATTGGCCGGCCATCTTATCAATTCAGGCGGTAAGCGCCTCAGGCCCATGCTGACGCTGGCGACGGCCCAGATGACCGGTTATGCCGGATCGGCCCATATCAACCTGGCGACGGCGGTCGAATTCATGCACACCGCCACGCTGCTGCACGACGACGTGGTGGACGAAAGCAAACTGCGCCGTGGCCGCAAGACGGCCCGGCTGATCTGGGGCAATCAGGCCAGCGTCCTGGTGGGGGACTATCTGCTTGGGCAGGCCTTCAAGATGATGGTTGAGACCAGATCGCTGGGAACCCTGTTGAAGTGTAATTCAATGTATAAATCCATTGCCA
>JANQIR010000053.1 GCA_028282065.1 Aestuariivirgaceae bacterium | reverse complement strand
CTGCTGGAACAACTGAAGCAGGGCGGCCGGCTGGTCGCGGTCGTTGGGACGCAGGCCGTTGCCCGTATGGAAGTGTTCACACGCAGCGGCGAGACTTTTTCAAGCCGGCAAAGCCACAACGCGACGGTTCCGGAACTGCCCGGTTTTGACGTTGACCGTCAGGCATTTGTTTTCTGAACAGCAAGCACCGTGGAAATCACCTCTGCCTCGACCGTACGATTGAAGATCCCGTTTTCGGATGGTGGGGCCGGGGTCGGGTTGTTTCCGACGAAATGGTCGTCGCTTGATTTCGTGCTCCTCAAACTGGAAACCAGTGACGGCATTACCGGTTGGGGGGAGGCGTTTTCGTACTTCTGTGCGGAAAGCGTCGATGCGCTGCTCAATCGTTCACTTTTGCCGCTGTTGCCCGGCCTGGACCCGCTGGATATCGAGGGGGTCATGCAGAACCTGCAGCACAAGGTTCACATTATAGGCCGTTATGGCATCACAATGTTTGCTTTGTCGGCGGTGGATCTGGCCTTATGGGATATCAAAGCCAAGTCACAAGGCGCGCCACTGGCAAAGCTGCTAGGCGGCAGGCGTCGCGACAAGGTGCCTGCCTATGCCAGTCTGGTACGTTATGGAGATGCCGGGCTGGTTGCCAGGCTTTCGGAACGGGCTGCAGAAGAAGGTTATGGCACCATCAAGCTGCATGAGATAACGCGGCCTGAGGTTGCCGCCGCGCGGCGGGCCGTTGGTTCGGACCTGGCTATCTCAACGGATGTGAACTGCAACTGGTCGCTGCCGCAGACGATGGATATGCTGCCGGTGCTGGCGCAGCTTGACTTTGCCTGGTTGGAAGAGCCGGTGTTTCCTCCCGAAGACTACGAAACACTCGCCAGGTTACGGAACAACGGTGTCCCGATTGCATGCGGTGAAAATGCCTGCACGCAATGGCAGTTTCGCGAACTGATCTCGGCCGGTGCCGCCGACATCGTTCAGCCCAGCATTACCAAACTGGGAGGCATCAGTGAGTACCTGGGTGTTGAGACGCTTGCCAGCGAGGCGGGACTGACGCTCACGCCGCATTCGCCATATTTCGGTCCAGGCTACCTGGCGACCTTGCAGATGATGGCTGTATCGCAGCACGAGCAGTTGTTTGAGTATCTGTATATTGATCGAGAAGCGTCCGTCTATGCGGATCTGCCGGTTCCAGAGAACGGCCATGTCTATATCCCCGACGGACCTGGTTTGGGTATGGATCCCGATCTGGATGTGCTGGAGCGGTTCAGCGTCTAAAGTCGCGGTCTATTCGCTGGTCGAGCGCTGTGCCTTCACAGCCTTGATGACCTTTTGTAACACAACGTCAGTGCCAGTCAGGATGTCTCCAATTCCAGGTTTGATTGCGATATCGGGATTGAGGTTGGCGGGTTGCCTGGACAGGAACTGTATATAACAGGTGTCGGCGATGCGCAGCTTGAGCTTGCTGTTCGGTAGCGTATGAACAAATCTCGACAGCAGGCAGCTGCGGTTCCGTGAGCCTCCTGCCTGGCTGCCATACAGGGTTCCGTTGGTATGGCGCCGCAAGGAACTGGCCAGTAATGTGCCGGCGGAGAAAGTCGCGCCGTCGATGATGATGTGCGTGTTGCCATCGAAGATCGCGCGTCCCCTGACCCTGTGCTGCGCCGGCACACGCACGCCGGAGGGAAATTCCTTTGCCGCTGTACGCCGGTTGATGGCCGACAGTCTGAAGGCGTTGTGCCGCCGGATCTGGCGCTTCAAATCCCCACGTCGGCCACGTCGCATGGAGATAAGACCGTTGTTCTCCAGTTTGTGGGTGCTCATGTGATAGAACTTCGGGAACTGGAATGGATAGTCCAGGAACAGGGACATGACGAAAGCAGCGTTGCTGACGTAACCGCCGCTATTTTGCCGCAAGTCCAGCACGAAATCCTTCACCCGGCGTCTGCGGATCGTCTGGGCGTGGCGCACGATCAGTTTTCGAAATTGTCTTGGTGGCGTGCTGAATGTTCTGATCTTGAGGACGGGAATGTCTTTGCCAAGCCACTGAAGGGACACTGGCAACCGCCTCTTTCGCCGGAACTTTCGCAGCCTGAGCGTTGTGCCGTTCTTCAGGACGAGACGGCGGTCACGGACAAATCCGCTTACGTCCTGGCCAGAGCGAAGCTTGAGTTTAATGGGGTGCGTCTTTCCATGACCGAATGCCAGCCAGTGATAAAACCCGAAGGCGCGCTCGACTGCTTGCGATTGCAGCCCGGCGCTGTTGCCGTCGGTACAGACCAGAGTGAACAGGTCCTGCAAAAGCAACGGCGCCGGCTTGTCATCCAGGGTGAGAATTTCCGCGCCGGCCAGTTTGTGTGATCTGCCGGGAAGCAGGAATATCCTGCCGCTGAGAATGCGGACGGGAAAATGAAGTGTTGCGGGATGAATGTCGAGCTGAACGGTATTTGCCCGCGGAAAGTGCAGACAGGTATGCCCGTCCTTGACCATCGCGACCAGCGTGCGCAGTCCTGCAGCGAACTTGCGGATATTCATCGGTTTCGTCAGGGTCTTCTCAAATGCCTCGAACCTAGCTGAGAGACCTTCGGCGGGTTCGTAGAACCCGTAGTTCGGATGCAGGTCCTTGAGCAGTTTGTGGGTGGCGCGCGTGTCCTCGCGCATGGCCTTGGGCGTCAGTACACGGCTGTTGTCGAACTTGGCGTGAACAGGCGTGCAAAGGGCGAAGACCGCCAACATAAGGATAAACCAGCTTCGGATGCCCACGGTCTGACAGGAGGTGGGCCGGTTGAAAGCGCTGGTCTGTGTGATGAGTCGCATCATGGGCACGCCATATGATGCTGGGTTGCGTATTGCCTGCAAGGGGAATTTGCAACTGGTTCCGTTCGGTGGACAGCAATGTTTTGAGGCGCAAACGGGCGTCTTCTGGCAATCGGCAACGAAATTCACGGCGGTTCTTCATGCAATCGCTATTTTTCGCGACGGTACAAACCCGATCAACAGGGCGTGATGGTCAACAAGGCCCGTTATAGGGTGTTTGCTGCGTATCGGTGATATGCGATGATAATTCAGGGCAGGTTCCTATAGACCGATACATCAACCGATGCTTGGCAGAGCCATTTGTTGAGACTGGGGTTGCACAATGAAGAACTGGACTGAAATTACTGTACATTCCCTTGCCAAACCAGCGGTCGTGATGCTTGTTGCCGCGGCTGCAATATTTGGCGGATACAGCGTGACGGCACCGGCTATTGCCGCCGTACAGGAATTCGAGTGCAAGGAGGGTGATGTTTGCCGCGGCAAGAAGAGCCGATTGCCGCTCAAGGTTCTGCCGAAAACCAATGCCAGCATCTACCAGGAAATGGATCTGACGTCCGCGAAGGTCGAGTCGAATGTCGCGCCGTTCAACCCGCTACTGGTGTTTGAGCGCCATGACATTGACTATTCCGACCCGATCGACCCGCAGGGTTGGTTCAAAGTCGGGCGCGAAAAGAACAATCCGCGCGGCTACATGCATGCCAGTGACGTTCTGGAGTGGCGCCAGGCGATCATCCTGTCATACACACATCACGGCATCGGAGACGACAAGCGCAAACCGGTTTTGATGTTCGACAGGCCTGGCGCTTTGAAGGATGTGGTGCTGAATTCGCCGGACCTTGGGGAATCCTATTACGAGCAACTGGAGAACGGCAGTGCGCCGGACGGTGTTATCACCAGAGAGACGGACCGTTTCGTCGACATCAAGAGCAAGTTCTACCTGCTACCGGTGCTTGACTTTGAAGACTTGTCGGAAGAGTTCGACGAAGGTCAGGAGGTCCGCATTTTGCAGATCGCTGCGGCGACCCGCGATGGCCGTATCGAGAAGTCACAACAGTGCACCACCGCAAGCGCCAGCTTTAACGACTGCATCGCGAAGCAGGGCAAGGCCAATCAGAGTGACCTGAAAATCAATGTGATCTATGTGGTGGATACGACCACCTCCATGGGCCCTTACATTGAGGCGGTGGCCAATTCTATTCGCGAATCTGCGCAAGTGTTCACCAAGTTGAAATCCGGCGACAGTCTTAAGTTCGGTTTTGTAGGTTACCGCGACGATGTCCGGGTCACGCCAAAACTCGAATATGTCGTGAAGAACTTCACGCCTGATCTGCTGCGGCATGACGATTTCAATTCGCTTCTCGGCTCCGGCGCAATCAAGGAGACGACCGAGGGCAGTGCGGATGTTCAAGAGGAAGTGTTTGCCGGTGTGCTGGAGGCCATCAATGCAAACTGGGACGATGGGGCGACGAAGGTGATCGTCCTGATCGGCGATGCCAGTTCGCACGAACTCTCCCATCCGAAGAACACCTCCGGCGCCTCGGTCGAGACGGTGCGGGCGGAGGCAGACACCAAGAACGCCTATATCGCTTCGCTCTACATCAAGCGTACAGACCAGGAAGATGACTGGCCGCTCGGCTTGCAGCACTTCGAGAAGATGGCGCGAAACCCGGGTGGCGGAAAGACGTTCAAAGCCGTCGATCCCGATCATGCCAGTATCACCAACGGCCTTCGCGAGGCGACGAATATCATCGTCGACACACTCGGCAACATTGCCGATGTCGGCGAGCCGCAGAGAGTGAGCACAGCCCGCAATGCGGCCGGCCAGGCGGTTGCGAACACCGTGCGTGCTGCCGTGGTTGAATGGCTCGGCAAGGAAACCGATCCGCCCTCCGATATTGTCGCGTGGGTCAGTGACCGCGACCTGACAGATATCGACCGAAAGTCGCTGCGTCCGCATGTGCTGATCTCGCGGTCGGATATCGATGAACTGATCGCCAATCTACGGGAGATCGTCGCGGCCTATGACGGTGACGCCATTTCCCAGGAAGGGTTCTTCAACACTTTGCGGACCATGACCACGCTTGCCAGTATTGATGGAAACGTGTCCCTGGCGAGCAGGTTGAAGGATACGCCTCTGGTGCCACGCTGGATGGAGTCTCTACCCTATCGCAGCGAAATCATGTCCAAGACTTTCCAGGACTTCGAAGATCTCACGGCTGACGAGCGCTCGCAGCTTTCGGACCGGCTTCGCACCATGGTATCCCACTATGAAAGCGTGCGCGATCAGGCGGCTGCCTGGATCGATCTTGTGGGCAAAGGCAACGAGGAAGATAAGGTCTATCCGCTACCCCTCGACCGTCTGCCATAATGGCACGCGATTCGGCGTCGTCGGGTGCACCCAATGAAAGTCTTTGACATATCGGGCCTCTACAAGCGCCGTGAGCATGGCGATGCCGTGTTTGAACTGCATGTGCCGGCGCTTCAGTTCCATTCGGGCCGCATTTACGGGATCGTCGGACCCAGCGGCAGCGGCAAGAGCACCCTCTTGGATATGCTGGCATTGGTCTTGCGGCCAACGGCGGCGGAACGTTTCGTGTTCCAACCCGACGGTTCTGAACGGGCAGACCTGTTCGCGCTTTGGAACGAGGACGCGGAGGAGGATCTGGCGAGATTGCGCCGCTCACAGATGGGATACGTCCTCCAAACTGGTGGGCTGTTCAGTTTCTTGAGTGTTCGCAAGAACCTGGAGCTGCCTTTTCACCTGTCAGGACTGGTGCCGGATCATGACCGGATCAACGGCCTGGCGGAACGCTTTGGTATTGCATCGCAGTTGCCCAAGAAGCCGGCCCAGCTTTCCGGCGGCCAACGCCAGCGCGTCGCGATTTTGCGCGCCTTGTGTCTGTCGCCGCCGCTGGTTCTTGCCGATGAACCGACGGCTGCAGTCGATCAGGCCCGCCGCGAACAGATCGCCGGCGAGTTCCGAACGCTGGCACTCGAAATGGGGACAACCGTGATCGTGGTCAGTCACGATCTCGATCTCATCGAGCAGATCTCCGATCAAATCATTCCGCTCACGGTCGAAAAGGCGGTTAGGGGTGAAACCATATCGGTGTGCCGTCAACCGGCAACGGCCACGGCCGGGGAGGCGGCCGAATGAGCGAGGCGGCACATCGGGGATTTCCGGACGCAGGCGCCGGCCAGCGCCTGGTGACGACACTCAGGCTCGCGTGGGACGATCTTCTGCACGAATGGCTCCTGACGGCCTGCCTCGTGGCGGCGATCGCCGCAGTCATGGCCCCCATTATGCTGCTGACGGCATTGAAGTTCGGCTTCATCAACAACCTGCGCGAGAAGCTCATTCAGGACCCGTCATTCCGGCTCGTCCAGCCCGCGCAGGCTGTCTATCGCGAGCCTTCGTTCTTCGACGACCTTCGGGGCGATAAGCGTGTTGCGTTTGTCCAGCCGACAGTCACGCTCAGTGCACGCCCCTCCCGGCTTATGTCGGACAAGGCGCCCAAGGGGGTTTCGGTGAGTATGCGTCCGACATCTGAAGGAGACCCGCTCATTCTCGAACATGGCGGCCGCGTGCCAGTTCCGGCAGTTGCTTCAGGCCAGCCGGACCAGGTGGCACTTACCGCGGAAGCGGCCACAAAGCTGCAGCTCGCGGTAGGTGACTTTGCGAAATTGCGGATAACCAGAACCGTGAAGAAACGGCGCGAGAAGGTGTTCCTGGATCTTGAAGTTGTTTCCATCCTGCAACCTGCCGCTGATGGCAGTGCGAGCGTCTATCTGCCCGAGACCGTTATCCGCCAGATCGAGAACTACAAGAGCGGCATAAGAGTGCCTGAACGCGAAGGTTGGGATGCGGTTTCGCAGCCACCGCGGCAGGTATTTGAAGAGATCATCCTGGCGACGCCGTTTGAGTTGAGCGACATTGAAATCAACGATCTGATTGTCGATTCAGGGGTTACAAGCGCTGAGCGAATGGCCGATCCGGACGAGCGGATTGTCTCAGCCGTGGGGTTGCAGCCGGATGAAGCCACATATGTCCGTCTTGGGGTCAAGAACAAGCTGGTGGACGGACGTTCAGTCCGTGCACTGGCTACAGCGATGCCTGACCGGGAGGTGCGCGTGCTTGGTGCCGTTGGCAATCTGAAGTTGAAGATAGGAGGCCGGGAACTGCCCGCACGAGCCATGACACAGCAGGTCCTGCGCGAGCGCTACGCAGCAGCCGGGGCTGGAAACTGGCCGCGCTGGGGCGACAAGCAAACCTTCTTCCGGTCTCGTAACATATTGTTGCCGGGCACGATGCGGTCGCAAGGCGTGACGGCGGGCAGCGTTGTTTCCGCCGGGCTTGTGTCGGCACCGGACCACGCCACGAGAGATTTACAGGTGGATCTCGTCGTATCCGGCTACATTGACGAGGATTTTGCCGTAGTCCCCATGGCGCTTGCCGGCATGCTCGCCACGGCTCGTGAAGCGCCGCTGGTTTACGATAACCAGTCTCATCAGCTTTATCGCAGCAGCATCGGCTTCTACGGTTATCGACTGTATGGCAAGACCATCGACGACATTCCGGGCCTGGTGGATACTCTGCGCAAGCGCGGCATCGAGGTGCGCGCAAAGGCTGATATCATCGATCAGCTTCAAAGGCTGGATTCCAGCCTCACGGCGATGATCCTGATTGTCGCTCTGGTGGCGCTGGTGGGCGGTGCGACAGTGGTTGTTGCGAGCTTCTATGCGGCGGTTGAGCGCAAGCGCCACGAACTTGCACTCTTCCGGTTGATTGGCTTTCCCCGCTCGAGCATGTTTCAGTTTCCGCTGATTCAATCGGTGATTGTCGGGTTGGCCGGTTTCATCGCGGGTACGGTTCTGTTTTACGTATTTGCTGGTATCATCAACGCATATTTTGCGGACAATCTCAGGCAGGGTGAACAGGTCTGCCGGCTTCCGGTGTCCTACGTGGCCGCTTTTGGGGCGGTTTGCCTGGCTGTTGCACTGGCGAGTTCGTTGCTGTCGGCCTTCCGGGCAACGAAAATCGATCCCGCAGAAGGTATGCGCGTCGAATAGGGTGGAGGAATGTTCGGCAGCAAGGCAAACATTGGCAAAACGGCTTCGGCACTGTTGGCGACCAGCGTAATCGTGCTGGCAGGTGCAGCCGCGACGGCGCAGGAGCTTCCGGACGAGATTTCCCCTGATCCTGCCTATTTCAATCCGCACGAGGCCCGCACGGATCTCATTCTGCCCATGCCTGGTGGCCTGAACATGGTTTTCACGCCGATAGAGGTGCTGGGGACCGGGCATTGGGGCCGCAAGGAACGCATATTCACCATGGGTACGGAGGACTCATCGCGCCTGTTCGAACCGCGCACCCCAGTGCGTATCGGCGGAACAGTTGCCGGGGCAGGTCAGAAGTGGATCCTCTATGTCGGCAAGTACGAGGTGTCGCGTGCGCAATATGCAGCGGTTGCCGGCAACGGAGATATTGCGGCGGGTGTCGCGGACCTGATTGAGCGAACCGGTAACAAACGGATTGCCCGCCGGGTCGGCAAAGGTGGCCCGAAGGCTGTGAAGGAGCTTGCAAAACCGGTTAACCTGCTGCCCCGGCCGGATATGCGGTCGTTCGTGACGCGTTACAACGACTGGTGCTATACAACCCCGCGGTGCCTTGCGAAGATGCCTAAGGCATCCGGTGGCGGGCGTGAGGCACCGGGGTTCTTCAGGCTTCCTACCGAACACGAATGGGAATATGTCGCTCGCGGTGGCGGCGCTGCACTGCAGGAGCTTCTGAACGGCAAATCCAAGGCCTTTACCGCCCAGCTGCCGATTCCGGTTTCTGACTTGCAAGACTATGCGCATTTCGATGCGCCCAAAAAGGACGTCCTTCCGATTGGCAGCAAGAAGCCGTTATACGGCCTCTACGATGTGTTCGGAAACGTATCCGAGCTGATGGCGAATCCGTTCTATGCGGATCTCACATCCGGCAAGACCGGCGGGTCGGTGTCGCGCGGGGGCTCGTTCCGTACCGGTACATCCGGCATGCGCGCATCTGCCCGCACGGAATTGCGGCCGTACACATTCCGTTCAAGTCTTGGCACCTACGTACCGGCCCGCGAAAGAACCACAGGCATGCGCCTGGTCATTGCGACCCTTGTGACCACCAGTCCAAAACAACGCAAGGAGATGCAAGAGGCGTTCAGCCAGTACATCCCGCTCTATCCCAAGCATGGCACGAACCTCGATCTGGCCGGCAACTCCAGGTCCAAGGCAAAGGATCTCGGTTCGATCAGCACGAAGCAGGTCCGGCTGGCCGATGACGTCGGAGGCGAAGACGACCGCATTGACTATTTCAAACTGTCGCTCCGGGAAGCCAGCCGCATTACGATCCGTGCAACAACGGTTAAGGAGTCCATCCGGATAAGACTTGCCGGGCCGGGCGGCTTTGCCTCGAAGAGCTACAGGGTGGATCCGGGTCGCGAAACCGTCGTTACGGAGCGTCACGTATTCCCCAATGTCTACTATCTGGCCGTGTCCACGGCGAACCGCAAGGCTGAAGCGAGCTACGATATAAGCCTGGACATACAGCCGGACGACGATGCCGGGAGCACCAGCCGGACCGCCTTCGACATTGGCTATCTGGAGGCTCAGACCCGCGAGTTTACCGAGTTTCTCGGATCTGCCGACCGTGTCGACTATTACCGGATGCAGTTGACCAGCAAGCAAGACATCTCGATCAACCTCATGGAGTTCGACGTCGACCTCAACGTCGAAATCCGCGATGGGCAGGACAATCTCCTGAAGGAGGCAAAGACGCGTGGCGCAGATGACGAGTTCCTGGTCTATTCGGATGCGCCACCGGGTGAGTACTTCATACGGGTCTATCCGGCTGGCAAGGGCAATACCAAATACCGGCTTCTGGTGGCCGCCGGCAGTGTCGATACCGCCGGCAATGACGGATCCTCCGCCCGTGACCTTGGCCTTTTGACCAACAATGCCGTCTCGCTGAACGAAGCAGTCGGACATGCCGACAAGCAGGATTTCTATCGCCTGAGGGTCAAACCCTTCAGCGAATTGATCCTCGAACTCGGTAATCTGCAGACCAATGCGGACATAACGCTGCAGAACGCGGCCGGCCGGGAAATTACCGCTTCCGCCGAGCCCGGCACCAAACCGGAACGCATCCGCTTTCTGACGGAAAAGGGTGGCACGTTCCTCGTAAATGTCCGCTCTTCGTCTTCCAGACCGACGAGATATGTGCTTTCCGTGCGCGCCAGCAAATTCGAGCGTTTCTCCGAACCGGAAGTGGCCCGCCGGGTTTCCCTGTCATCGTTTCCAACCCGGTTCAATGACACTGTCCAGCGACCTCGTTCGCGCAAATATGCCCGCTTCACCGTCTCCGGCACGACTATGGGCGTCAAGTTTGCCCTTGACGGTTTTTCGTCACGGTCGAATCTGGATCTGTTCATCATGGATCGCGACGACAAAGTGGTCTCACGGTCGAGCTCGAAGATCAGGGGCGCGCGCGAGGAGATTATCACATCGCTGGAACCTGGCACCTACTACGCGCTTGTCTATCACCGCAGCGGCCCGGCAACGGACTTTCGGGTGAGCATGCAGCAGTTTCTTGGCATGATCGACCCGAAAGTGGTGGGTGAGGTCGTTTCGGAAAATCGTGATTGGCGGGTCGGCACGAAGAAACTCAAGACCGGTCAGAAGATCTGTTTTGCCTACACCGTGGCAACGGATGTCTCCAGCGGGTTCGCGGGGCGAATCTACAAGCCTTTCCTGTATATAAGCGTTCGCGAAAGAGCCAAGGTCGCCTATCACACATTTGACCTGTCGGGATACTACAACCGCGTGCGCTCAATCCGTGGCCACGTCAATTCCGGTGGTAGGCGGCGTCCTTTGCCGTTGCAATTTGTCAAAGACTCCAACGAGATTCAATCGCTTGTGCCGTGTAAACGCGGATCTTCCGAGCTGTGTATTTCCTCAAAGGCACTGCGCGGCCTGACGCGAGGCAGCTCCGTCACGCTTCGAGGGACTTCAAAGGCCGGCAATGCGGTTCGGGTCGATTATTCGCTTCTTGGATACAAGAGCTCGGCACGTCAGATTGTGCGCATGTGCAGCGCCCGTACACGCTGGCTGGTGCAGTAGGGCGCGACGGTGCCGGACACCCCTGGTGCCGACTTGCATGTCTTGATAGGTGCAATTGATCTGCGTCAATGAGCTGAGAGCCTTGATGGTCGACCCTTCACGGGCAGGATTCTGTGATTGTGCAGGATGAGGCGGCGGGGACAGCCGGTCGAGTTAGGACTGGCCCGGGCTAGAGCCGAAAGGGCCGGTATCTGGTGGAACCTGCAATGAAGAGCGGTGATGGCTTTGAAAGTTGATAAGGCTCATCACCAGAGGGAAAGCCTTGAGGTTTGCTGTCCGCATGGTCGGACGTATTGCGGTTGCGAGATGATGTGATGCGGACAAAGGCGACAAATGAACAGTTTTGAACGGATCGTGGGCCACATGAGTGAAGAAGACAGTATCCGGCCGCAGGACGGCGCTCAGTCACAAAGCGCTATCGAGGCCGCGCTGGATCGCCTGGAGCGGGCGCAAAGGGCGCAGTACCGGTGTTGCGACCAGATTGAGGAGGTTGCGGACGGTTTGCCTGAGGAAGTTGATACACAGCTGTGCGGTTCGGTTCTGACATTTCTGCGCACCGACATGCCACGTAACCACCGCATTCAGGAGATGGCGCTTTTTCCGCTATTGTGCCGCAGGGCCACGCCAGCCGACAACATTGAAATTCATGTCGAGCAGTGGAGCATCGAGCATATCGTCGATGAGAGTTTCGCCGAGGAACTCTACGACCCGCTCGAAGTGCTATCGCGGGGCAGGCCGCCGGAGAACCCGGAAATGTGCGGCTACATGCTGCGCGGCTTCTTTGAAACGCACCGGCGCCATCTGCATTGGAAGATGCACCTGATGCTGCCGCTGGCAAGACGCTGTCTCACGCCGCCGGATCTGGCACAGCTTGACCTGGCGATCCGGTGCCTGGCGTAAGGCGTCTTAAATCTCCCTGGCAGTCACGACGCGAAACGTCCGCAGCACATCGTCATGCTCGCGGATTGACACATACTCGCCTGATCTGAAGACGTGATCACCGAAACGGTAACCGGCTTCATCGTCGTCTTCGTCGCCGAGAATATCGTAGTGAAACGCCCAGCTGCCGCCCGGTTTGCGGACCAGGTGGCCGACCTCGTCTTCCTCGCCCCTCCAAAAACGCAGGACGCGACAATGCTCGCGGCTCGCCTTCCAGTCCTCGGCTGAAATCCGGCCATCATCGTTCAGCGGGGCGGTGAATTCATAGCCGTGTTCACGGCTGCCATTGGGGAAATCATGATCGCGCGCCAGTTCAAGGCGGATCTTCTTCAGTGTCACGGAATTTGGTCCTCTAGTGAACGTGAATACGGCTATGGAGAATACGTCAGTGCGACAGGAGCGTCGGTAAGGTCATGTGGCCCAGCAACGAACGCGTCGCGCCGCCGAATACGAACTCGCGCATCCGCGAGTGTCCGTATGCCCCCATGACCAGAAGGTCCGCTCCGATATCGGCTGCCCTGTTGAGAAGGGCGTTGCCTGCACCGATGCCCGATGTTGGCATCGCCTCGGCAATGACATCGACACCGTGACGTGACAAGGTTGCCGCCATCTCCGAGCCGGGTATGTTGCCGGCACGGTCCGGATCGGATTGCGGATCGACCCAGACAAGCCGTGTCGTGTCAGCTCTTTCAAGCAGAGGAAGGGCATCGAAGATCGCCCTTGCCGATTCGCGCGTTGAATTCCAGCCGCACATGACGTTCTTTCCGAAATCGGGAAATGCCCCGGCGAACGGCATCACGAGGACAGGACGGCCGGATTCCATGATCAGGCGCTCGACAAAATCTGCCTCCACACCATCGAGATCGTTCTCGTTGGCCTGGCTGCAGACGATCATATCGGCCTGAAATGCGTGCTCCAGCACCGCATCCGCCAGGTTTGGCGTTGCAGAATCGACTTGGCGCCATTCGCCGAGAAGACCGTTGGCACTGACCATATGCTCAAATGCCGTTTTTGCGTTGTTGGCTTCCTGCAAATAGAAGTTGCGCTGCGCGTCCATGATTTCCGGCGTGACGTGAACCGACATGGCAGGATACACCCGAACCGCCGGTATGACGTAAACGCCAAGCAGGTGCGCGTCATGATCGGTGGCGAGTTTTCGTGCCGCATCTAGCAACGTTTGCGTACGTTTGATCTGGTTCAGTGTGACCAGTACGGTCTTGATAGGCATGCTGGCGCCCTCTCGTTAGCTTCCCAGACAAGTTAAGTCAGTTCGGCGGAAAAACATCATTGATTCAAGTCAATCAGCTCAGGTAATTCAATCGGAATACGAAGGGTCGGCTGCCTTGCTCACGATCCATCGGGGGGTGCCGATAGCCGTTCACTCGCGGCCGGCGAGCTGGCTTAACGCGGCAACGTCGGGAACGTCAAAATGGCGGTTGTCGGTCAGCTTGATAACCCGGCGTGATTTGAGCTTGGTAATCTGCCGGCTGACGGTTTCGATGGTCAGCCCAAGATAGTCCGCCATATCGGACCGGGTCAGGGGTAACTCGAAGGAGGGGGCCTCTATTTCGCCTTGGTGCGGGCAACCGCT
>JANQIR010000033.1 GCA_028282065.1 Aestuariivirgaceae bacterium | reverse complement strand
ATGCTGTTCAAACTGGGAGATTGCACAGGCATCTAGCGTCCAATGGCCGGAATTGTGAACGCGCGGGGCAAACTCGTTAACGCGAAGCATGTCACACCCGTCCTGCTGCACGACAAAAAACTCCACACCGATAACTCCGACATAGCGGAGCGCCTCAAGAATGGTTTGTGTTGTCGCACATGCCTGTTCTGCAACGTGCGAAGATAAGCCGGCGGGCACGGTCGTAGTGTGCAGGATGCCCTGCGTATGGACGTTTTCACCCGGATCATACATGGCCATCGAGCCATCCTGCCCGCGTGCCGCGATGACCGAGATTTCCTGACTGAAAGGCACGAACTCTTCATAAATCAGCGATTGGCCGGACAACTGAGTCCAGGCGTCATGCAAATCGCCTTCACCAGACACCTTGACCTGCCCCTTGCCGTCATATCCCCAACGGCAGGTTTTCACGATGCCCGGATAGCTTATGCCGGTTGCTGAGACCTCGGCAGCAGCCACCGTGCTGTCACTTCCGCTCACCCAGCGCGCGGTGGCGATACCATTGTCGTTCAGGAAGGTTTTTTCGCGCACCCGGTCCTGGGAGACCTCCAGAGCCATTCGCGGTGGATAAACGGCAGCGTGCTGTTCGAGAACGGAAACGCTTTCTACCGGAACATTCTCGAACTCATAGGTGATCACGTCACAAAGAGCGGCAAATTCGCTTAAAGCCGCAATGTCCTCGTAAGCCGCAGCAGTATGGCTGGCAGATGTCTCGAAAGCGGGATTGTCGCCCGGCGGTGCGAAGGCGCACACGCGATATCCCAATTGCGCCGCCGCAACCGACAGCATGCGGCCCAGTTGGCCGCCACCGAGAATTCCAATCGTCGAACCGCGGGGAAGCGCTGTCATGCTGCCGGCACTGCCTTCACACAGCCATATCCGGGCAGTCGGCGACGCGGTCCGTCTGGGATGTGCGCCAGGCATCCAATCGCTCCGACAGCGGCGCATCGTGCAAAGCCAGCACGGCGGCGGCCAGGAGCGCTGCATTGACCGCGCCTGCCCTGCCGATCGCCAGCGTACCGACGGGGATGCCGGCGGGCATTTGTACAATCGACAACAGGCTGTCCCGGCCTTTGAGCGCTTTCGATTCGACCGGAACACCAAACACCGGCAGCGGCGTCAGCGCGGCGGTCATCCCGGGAAGATGGGCGGCTCCGCCGGCACCTGCGATAATCACCTTGAAACCGGCCTCGCGCGCACCACGGGCGAAGACATAAAGCCGGTCCGGGGTACGGTGGGCCGAAACAATCCGGACATCATGCGATATGCCAAGTTGATCCAGCGTTTCGCTTGCTGCCTGCATGGTTTGCCAGTCCGACTGGCTCCCCATGATGATTGCGACCTGCTTTGCCGCGCCGTCTGTCACACTGCTTCTCCAGTTACGCCGGAAAGTCTTGCGATTCGCTTCCGGGAAGCGGCGGATTATATGCCGGATTGAACCATGTGCAATGCCTGTCGGAAGCCGGACGAAATGTACGCATCATGCCGCCGGCACCTGCCGGACCGGCTTGCCCCGCAAGGTCATAATTTCTGTGTCACGCAATTATGTCGGGCAACAACTGGTCCTCCAGAACCGCAATCTGATCCTTCAACTGCAGTTTCTGCTTTTTCAGCCGCCTCAGTTGCAGCTGATCCGCTGTGACGCTTGATGCCAGACTGTCGATCGCCACATCCAGGTCCCTGTGCCGCTGGGTCAGTTCCGCGATCTTCTGGCGTAATTCTTCCTTATCCGCCTGCATCCCCTTTATGCGCCTCCCTTCGCAAGAGACCATTGTTGCGGTCATTTACCGTTAAGGCAAGTGCATGGTTTTCCAGCCGATCAGGCTCGAATGTTCGACAACCAACGCGTTCTGTGTCACACTTTCGTCGTACACGAACCACCAAGGCGGAGGTCTAAATGTCACTTGAAGCGCATATCGGCGAATTGAGGGACAAACACCGGTCATTGGAGGCCGAAATCGAAGACGAGCTGGCGCATCCCAGTTCAGACGACCTACGTATTGCAGAGTTGAAACGTCAGAAATTGCGTATCAAGGACGAGATTGCCCGGCTGGAAGCCGAGCTGGCCGCGGCCTAGAGCGCGTCTGACACACAGATATGCGGTGAATTTGGCCTGAATTCAGGTATTTGACCAACCGCATCACAACCATTGGTTTCTGGCACATTGCCGGAATGGGTGGGTGTTGTTTCCAAATCCTGGACGGGAGCCTGAAATGTGCCTGAAAGGCGCACGGACCGGACACCCGCTCAGATGAGTGATTCGGTGTTTTCACCAATATCCCAGAACAAACCGGTCATGATCTCCAGCCCTTCCCGAAGCAGTGGCGCGAGGGCGTGTTCGTCGGGAGCGTGCTGGCTACAGCCGGGATAGGAGTGAGGCACCCAGACGGTCGGCAGGCCCAGCACCTGTGTGAAGATATCGTTTGGAAGAGATCCCCCGGCATTGGGCAGGATCGCAGGCATAAGTCCCGTAGAGCGTTCAATGGAGCTTGCCGCAAACCGTACCCACCGATTGTGCGCACTGGTGCGTGTCGCCGCGAAGGAATTGTCTTCGGTTTCCGCGACAACGACATCAGCGAATCCATTGTGTTTCAAGTGGCGGCGCAAGGCAGGCAGAATGTCTTCAGGGTCCGTACCAACCACAAATCTGAGTTGGCAGTGCGCCACGGCCTCAGGCTGGATCGCATTGACCGGCGCTCGCGGATTGCCACATGACACGGCCAGCACCGCAAAGCTGTTCCAGCCATAGACCCGTTCCTGGGGGGTAAGGCCAGGCTCTCCCCAATCCGTGTCGATCGGCGGATCGGAATTGGCTGGCAACGGGCAGCTTGCCAGCAATTCGCGGATGTCCGGCGTGAGGCTCGTGGGGCGCCATTCAGGCACAAGGATCTTACCTTGCGCATCGGTGATCGAGGCCAACGCATGGGCAAGCCGGATACCGGGGTCACGCAGGTAGCCACCCCAATTGCCCGAATGATGGCCGCCGTCGCGCAATCTGATCGCAATGGTAAAGTTCAAGGCGCCCCGCGTTCCCAGATAGATGGACGGCAGATCCCGGTCGAGGCGCGGGCCGTCCGATGCGATCAGCACATCGCCAGCCAATTCGGCGCGGTGCTTACAGCAGAACTCACGCAGGCCCGGTGAACCGATCTCTTCGCATGTATCAAGCAGCAAAGTAACGTTAAAGCCGAGCGTACCACGCACATCGATAACATGCTTCAGGGCCTGAATGTTGAGGAAGTGCTGGCCCTTGTTATCGGCGGTGCCGCGCCCATACCAGCGCTCGCCGTCGACGTCGAGCTTCCATGGAGAACGGCCATTACTCCAGCGGTCTTCCTGGCCATGGATGACGTCGCCGTGGCCATAAACAAGCACGGTGGGTGCGCCGGGCGTATCATGACGTGTAGCAATCAGAAACGGTGGAGCCTTAGCGCCTTTCGAGAAGCTCTCACAGGTAAAACCTGTTGGTTCCAGGTGTGTGGTCCGGAGAAAGTCGAGATAGCGTTGCAGTTCGGGCCGGCGGGCCGGATTCTGGCTTTCGGTGGGGAGTGCGACCAGTGCTGCAAGGCCGGCCTGAAAGAGGCCGGTATCAAATTCCCGTATCGCGTGTGAGATCGCGTCTTGCCGGGTCATTGAAGACGTCACCATGTTAAAAGGCACCTGATGCAGCTATAGTACCTAAGGTCAGGACCCTAAAGCAGTTTAGGGCCAAAGGGCACCATCCAGCGATGGACAGGTAATATTTTGGTCAAAAATTTCCGCTATCCGGCGGAATGGCGGGGATTTCAGGCGAAAAAGGCGGCGCCCGAGGTCGCTCAGTCTGTGGGACGGAGAAGTATTCATGACAATCAGTTTCACAAATTCGACATGGACCGGACATTTTTGCGCTCTCGCGGTGTCATTTTCACTGATGATTATTTTGGCACACGCCCCGGCGGTGCATGCACAGACCAACCTTGATCCGACCACGCAGGCATCCACACAATCCAATCCGTTCGTTTCGAAGGATCAGTTGGTGGAATCATCGCGCCGGATGGGCCTGACACCGGAACAGCAAGAGGCCATCAGGCCGATCATGGATCATTCGTTGCAACAACGCGTTGCCGCCATGGAAAAACATGGCATCGATCCCAATGGCGGTGAGAAGCCGAATTTCATTACGCTGCTTGCCCTGAAGTTTGACATGGATAGGATCACCCGCG
This sequence comes from Aestuariivirgaceae bacterium, assembly GCA_028282065.1. Classification (GTDB taxonomy): domain Bacteria; phylum Pseudomonadota; class Alphaproteobacteria; order Rhizobiales; family Aestuariivirgaceae; genus JANQIR01. The sequence goes on along the minus strand of JANQIR010000033.1, from coordinate 7,986 downwards.
ACACTCGGCATGCCTTGTCCAAACATCTGTCGCGCGAGCAGCTGGCGATCTACGATCAAATCGTCAAGGAACGCCAGAAGGAAGTCAGCAAGCGGTTCAAATAGGGATTTCCGGAAAGCTGGCGCGGATGAGTGGCCGGAATATGCTCTAAGCCAGGCTGACCGCCATGCCCAGCGCCGCACAGACGGCAAGCGTCAGCAGGACACTACGGCACAAGACCACAAGCAGCACAAAGGCCAGCATGAACAAACCCAGGGCCGTCAGGTCAATGGTGGCCCATTGCGGCCAGATCGTGTGAACCGGACCGGCTTGCACCTTGTCCAGGGCGCCGAACAGCACATGCAGCCCGAACCAGATCGACAGGTTGGCGATCACTCCGACAACAGCCGCGGTAATCGCCGCCAGCGCGCCGGAAACTCTCGGCATATGCTGTAGCCGGTCGATATAGGGCGCACCCGCGAAGATCCAAAGGAAGCACGGAGCGAACGTCACCCATAATGTCATGGCAGCTGCCATCAGACCGGCACCCGGATTGCCGCGCAGGCCCGAGCCCCGAAATCCCGCCATGTAACCGACAAACTCGGTGACAAGGATCAACGGCCCCGGCGTGGTTTCCGCCAGCCCGAGTCCGTCGATCATCTGCTCTGCAGTCAGCCAGTTGTGAGTTTCCACCGCCTGCTGCGCCATATAGGCCAGCACCGCATAGGCACCGCCGAATGTCACGACGGCCAGCTTGGAAAAGAACAGACCGATATCAACCAACATGTGATCCGGCCGCACCAGCACCGCGACGGCCACGACAGGCGCAAACCAGATAACAAGCCACAGCAAGACAGTACGTAAAGTCGACATCCATGGTACACGCGTCCGTTCCGCAACCACTCCACCACCGGCATCGGCCGTCGTCAGCCAGCCGATGACCGCCGCGACACCAATCACCAATGGAAACGGCAGGTTGAACAGGAACAGCGCCAGAAACGCGGCAAACGCCAGCAGCCAGTCGCGCGAACCGGCCAGCGCTCTCTTTGACACGCGCAGCAGAGCCTCCAGCACAATTGCCAGAACGGCCGCCTTGATACCGATGAACAGCGCCGAAACCAGAGGAGTCTGGCCGATTTGGGCGTAGAGCATCGACAGCAACAAAACCACCAGCGCACCCGGAAGCACGAACATCAGCCCGGCCGCCAGTCCACCGCGCACCCCGTGCATCAGCCAGCCCGAATAGGTGGCAAGCTGCATGGCCTCTGGTCCAGGCAACAGCATGCAGAAATTGAGCGCACTAAGATACTGCTTCTCAGTCAGCCACTTGCGCTCATCCACCAGAATGCGGTGCATCAGGGCAATCTGACCGGCCGGCCCGCCGAACGACAGACAACCGATCTTGGTCCAGACTTTTAACGCTTCACCGAACGGGACATCGCTTCTGTCTGTCATAAACGGTCAGAGCACATCGAAGGCCCGCTCCTCAATCATCCAAAAAAATGTCGGTGGTCAGCGACTTGTCCGGATTGACCGCATATTGCGCCAGATCGCTCACGCCAGCCTTCGTCAGCACCTCGTCGTCGATGAAGAAGTTGCCGGTGCAGGTCTTGGCATCGCTTGTTAGAATAACGTGCGCGGCATCCGCCATGATTTCCGGCTTTCTTGCCGTTTCGACATCCACACCGGGGATCAGCCGCAAGGCAGCCGTGGCAATCACCGTACGCGGCCAAAGGCCGTTGACCGCAATTCCGTATTGCTGGAATTCCGCCGCATGTCCCAGCACGCACATACTCATGCCGTACTTCGCCATCGTGTAGGCGGTGTGATGTTCGAACCAGCGCGGGTTCAGGTTCAAAGGCGAGGCCAGTGTCAGCACATGCGGGTTGTCCGCCTGCTTGAGAAAGGCAAGAGCGGCCTGCGTCGCCGCAAATGTCCCGCGCGCATTGATCTGATGCATGAGATCAAATCGCTTCATCGGCGTCGAGGGCGTATCGGTCAGGCTGATCGCACTGGCATTGTTGACCAGAATGTCAATACCACCGAACGTTTCCGCCGCCTGATGCATGGCCGTGGCAATCTGGCCCTCATCGCGAATGTCGGTCTGCACGGCCAGTGCGCGCCCGCCGGCCTCCTCCATGTCCCGCGCCGCTGTGAAGATCGTGCCCGGCAACCTTGGGTGCGGTTCAACGGTCTTGGCCGCAATGACGATATTGGCGCCATCGCGGGCGGCGCGTACGCCTATCGCATGCCCGATGCCACGGGAGGCACCCGTAATGAACAACGTTTTTCCAGATAGATCCGACATATCCCTGTCCTGCTCTTATGTTTGCTCACAATGCCCGCGTGCCTGCCATTGTCCGTCGAATCACCACGCTATTACACAAAATTCACCGCAAAGCATGAAACCGCCTTGCAGTTCCCAGGCCGATTTTCCACATTGATCACATGAACACGTGATTTGACAGTTACGGCACATTTATGTCAGTATTGCTGACATATTCTCCACGAGAACCCCGGCCGCCAAGTGCCCCCTATGCGTCCCTGGTTCGAAAGGCAAGTTCGAAAATGTCACTCGCCGACATCCGAATCGACGACAAATACGATCTTACAAAATCAAGAATCTTCCTCACCGGAACCCAGGCGATTGTTCGTCTGACTATGATGCAGCAGGCCCGCGACGAAAGGGAAGGGCTCAACACGGCCGGATATGTCACAGGGTATCGGGGCTCGCCCGTCGGCGGCCTCGACCAGCAGTTCGGCCGGGCCCAAAAGTACCTGCAGCCACACCGGATCCTGTTCCAGCCCGGGCTCAACGAGGACCTCGCCGCGACGGCCATTTGGGGCAGTCAGCAGGCGGAAATGCGCGGCGAAGGGGCATATGACGGTGTCTTCGGCATTTGGTACGGCAAGGGCCCCGGTGTCGACCGCACCGGCGATGTGTTCCGTCACGCTAATGCGGCCGGAACGTCCAGGCATGGCGGCGTACTCGCCCTGATGGGCGATGATCATGATGCCGAATCCTCCACCGTCCCCCATCAAAGCGAGTTCGCGCTCATGGATGCCATGATGCCGATCCTCAATCCGGCGGGCGTACAGGAGATCATCGACTACGGGCTGTACGGCATCGCAATGTCGCGCTATTGCGGCTGCTGGGTCGGGCTAAAATGTGTCCATGACAATGTCGAATCCACGGCCATCGTCGACGGCGGCTTGGAACGCATCGAGATCACATACCCTACCGGGTTTAAGATGCCCGAAGGCGGCCTGAACATTCGCGCCGCCGACGACCGGCACGACCAGGAACGAAGGCTCCATTTGCACAAGCGGTTCGCCGCATCGGCATTCGCGCGCGCCAACAAGCTCGATAAGATTACCTTGTCCGGCGGCCGCGCTCCAAAGGTCGGCGTCATCTCAGCCGGCAAGAGCTACCTCGATGTACGCCAGGCACTCGACGAACTGGGCATCGACGAGGTGGCCGCCTCGAAGATCGGCATCCGGCTGCTCAAGATCGCCATGGTCTGGCCGCTGGACCCGGAAATCGTCTCCGAGTTCGCCAAGGGGCTCGACCTGATCATTGTCGTCGAGGAAAAGCGGTCTCTGCTTGAGACACAGATCCGCGAACAGCTCTTCAATGAAAAAACGCGGCCTGTGGTTGTCGGCAAAAAGGATGAAGACGGCCATCATCTATTTCCCGCGTTCGGCACGCTGGAACCCAACCAGATCGCCATCGCGCTCGGCGAAAGACTGCTGAAGCGCAAGAAGAACGCAGGTGTAGAGCGCAATCTTAACCGGATCAGAGCATCGCAAGCCAATGCCCGCAACACGCCGGATCTGGCAGCCCGCACCGCATATTTCTGCGCCGGCTGCCCGCACAATTCCTCCACCGTCGTGCCCGAAGGCGGGCGCGGCTATGCCGGGATCGGCTGCCACTGGATGGTGCAGTACATTCCCGAACGCCACACCGAAGGTGCCACCCACATGGGCGGAGAAGGGGCGAACTGGATCGGCGAGGCACCGTTTTCGACCAGGGGCCATGTGTTCCAGAACCTCGGCGACGGCACATACAACCATTCCGGCTTACTGGCCATTCGCGCCGCCATCGCCGCCGGCGTGAACATGACCTACAAGATCCTGTACAACGACGCGGTGGCCATGACGGGCGGACAGGCCCATGACGGAAACCTGACCGTGCCGCAAATTGCCGAACAGGTGCGCGCCGAAGGCATCGACCGGATCGCCATCGTATCCGACGAACCTGAGAAATACCCGGCCGGCGCAGGCTTTCCCGCACATACGACCTTCCACCACCGCGACAACCTGCAGTCAGTGCAAAAGGAAATGATGCAGGTAAAAGGTGTTTCCGCGCTGATCTACGATCAGACCTGCGCGGCAGAAAAGCGCCGCCGCCGCAAGCGCGGCACCTTCCCCGACCCCGACAAGCGCGTGTTCATAAACGAACTCGTCTGCGAAGGCTGTGGCGATTGCGGGATCCAGTCCAACTGCGTGGCCATTGCACCGGTGGATACGCCCTTCGGCCGCAAACGTCAGATCGACCAGTCCGTCTGCAACAAGGACTTCTCGTGTCTCAAGGGCTTCTGCCCGAGTTTCGTAACCGTTGAGGGCGGCGAACTGATCAAAGGCGTACCATCGGCCGTGCATCCCGGCGACACGCCCGTCTTCCCGGTCCTGCCGGAACCCGATTCGCCCTCGCTCGATACGCCCTGGACCGCAATGGTCACAGGCATTGGCGGAACCGGTGTGGTCACCGTGGGTCAATTGATTGGCATGGCAGCGCATCTCGAAGGCAAGGGTGCCGGCATTATCGACATGGCCGGTCTTTCTCAGAAGAACGGTGCCGTCGTTACCCATCTCAAAGTTGCCGCCGCTCAGGACGACATCGCCTCGATCCGCATTGCCGCCGGTGGCACCGACCTGATCTTAGGATGCGATATGGTCACCTCCGCCTCCGAGCGCATCCTTTCCACGGCCTCCCGCGAACGCACACACGCCGTGATCAACTCGCACGAGCAGATGCCGGCGCAATTCACCCGCGATGCCGACTTCAGGCTGCCTTCGTCGCAAATGCACATCCAGATCGAAGCCCGCACGAAACCCGACGGCGTGGATTTCATTGATGCGACCCGCATTGCCACCGCACTACTCGGCGATTCCATCGCAGCAAATCTCTTCACACTCGGTTATGCCTACCAGAAGGGTCTGGTGCCGGTCGGTGCCGATGCCATCAACCGGGCGATAGAGCTGAACGGCGTGGCCATCGAAATGAACCAGCAGGCGTTCCAGTGGGGCCGCCGGGCCGCGCACGATGCCGCCGCCGTTGAAACCATCATCGGCAAACAGGCGGCGGCCGACAGCGCGATCGATAAAACGCTGGACGAGATGATTGCACGGCGCGAAGCATTCCTCACCGAGTATCAGAACGCCGATTACGCCATGAGCTATCGCGAGTTCGTCGACCGTATCCGTAAGGCGGAGCAGACAGTCTCGGCAAAATCGGACCGCTTCTCGAAGGCCGTGGCGAAATACCTGTTCAAGCTCATGGCCTACAAGGATGAGTACGAAGTCGCCCGGCTCTACACGGAAGGCACGTTTGAAAAGGAAATCGCCAGGACGTTCACCGGTGACTACAAGCTGACCTTCCACCTGGCGCCTCCGATGATCGCACCAAGAGACAAAGACACCGGCTTGATGAAGAAGCGAGCATTCGGCCCCTTCATGATGACGGCCTTTAAATGGTTGGCCCGGATGAAGAGGCTGCGCGGCGGCAAGCTGGACATCTTCGGCTACACACAAGAACGGCGCACCGAACGTCAGTTGATTGTTGATTACCGTGCCAACATTGAAGGACTTCTGGGTTCGCTGTCGTCGTCGAATATTGGTCTTGCAACGGACATCGCTTCGATACCCGAGCACATTCGCGGATACGGTCACGTCAAGCATCGCCATCTCAGCGAGGCGAAAGCCCGCCAGGCGGCGCTGATGGAAGCCTACCACGCAGGCAAGACGCGCGCACCGCTTCCCATCGCAGCGGAATAATGCCGCCCATGGCGCCGCGCCTCAGCCATTAGGCGTAGAGCGGTGGTTTGGCACTTTTCTCACCGCAAGCTTCCGGTGTAATGTGGCTTGGCGCGACGATCCTGACAAAAAGGCCGTATGGCGGAAGAAGGCGCGCGCGCTGGTGGCGGACGCTTGCCGTAGTCACGAATTCGTGTCTTAAACAAATGCACAAGAGCTGCGACACAACGCGGTCACGTTCAGGAGTTGGAGGGAGGCACAGGTGGAAACTGGGGCGCGCGAAAACGCGGGCGAAGATACGTTCCCCAAGCTGTTGTTGCGCAATGCGCGCAAGTTTTCAGACCGGCCGGCGATGCGCGAAAAGGATCTCGGCATCTGGCAGGCCTGGACCTGGAGTGAGGTTCTAGGCGAAATCCGTCCGTTCTCTATAGGACTGTCAAAACTCGGCATAAAGCGTGGAGACCGGATCGCCATAGTCGGCGACAACCGCCCGAGACTGTACTGGACCGTGTGTGCGGCACAGGCGCTTGGCGCAATTCCGGTACCTGTCTATCAAGACTCGGTAGCCGAGGAGATGGGCTACGTGCTGGAGCACGCCGGCGTCATCGCCGCCGTTGTCGAGAACCAGGAACAGGTCGACAAGATCCTGGAAATCCGCGAGACCTATGGGGATATCAAAAACGTCATCTATGACGATCCTCGCGGGCTTCAGAAATACAAGGTCGATGGGCTGCAGTCTTTCGACGAGGTTCAAAACCTAGGCCGGGATGCCCTCGCCGAAGACGCGAATGCCGAGACAGCCTGGCTGGCCGAAATAAACAAGGGCGGGCCGTCGGACACGGCCGTCATGCTATACACATCGGGCACGACCGGCCGGCCGAAAGGCGTTGTCCTGACCATGGGGGGCGTCGTCTGGGCGGCGCAGGTCGCCAACCGGTTTGACAACCTCACAGAGCAGGAAGACGTCATCGCCTATCTTCCGATGGCCTGGGTCGGCGATCACATCTTCTCCTATGCCCAGTCCTACGAATGTGGCTATTGCGTGAACTGCCCCGAAAGTCCCGAAACCGTCGTTGAAGATCGCCGCGAAATCGGCACCAGCTATGCCTTCGCGCCGCCGCCGGTCTACGAAAACCTCATCACCTTGACCATGGTGCAGATGGAGGATGCCTCAAGCCTGAAGCGGCGGATGTTCAACTACTTTCTGGATGTCGCCAAACGCGTCGGCGAAAGGATTCTCAATGGCGAGCAGGTATCCTTCAAGGATAGGATGCTCTATGCGATCGGTGATTTTCTCGTCTATGCACCTTTGAAGAACCGCTTCGGCTTGTCCAACGTCCGCGTTGGCTATACGGCAGGCGAAGCCATCGGACCGGAAATATTCCGTTTCTATCGCGCCCTCGGCATCAACCTTAAACAGCTCTACGGTCAGACCGAGGCCGCCGTCTACATCACCAACCAGCCGGACGGCGAGATCTTTGCCGACACCGTCGGCAAGCCGCTGGACGACATCGAGGTCAAGATCGACGAGAACGGCGAGGTGCTCTACCGCTCTCCCGGCGTCTTCAAGGAGTATTACAAGAACCCGGAAGCCACCAGCGATACCAAAACCGCAGATGGCTGGGTAAAATCAGGCGATGCCGGTATCTTCGACGAGCACGGTCATTTGAAGATCATCGACCGGGCGAAGGATGTCGGGCACCTGAAGGACGACACGCTCTTCCCGCCGAAATACATTGAGAACAAGCTCAAGTTTTATCCCAACATCAAGGAGGCGGTGGCGTTTGGCGATGGGCGCGACTATGTCGCATGCTTCATCAACATCGACCTGACCGCCGTTGGAAGCTGGGCGGAGCGCAACAACGTCAACTATGCCAGCTATCAGGAACTGGCCGCCCATCCAGATGTTTACGGCATGATCGAAAAACACGTCGATGAAGTGAACCGCGAACTGTCGCGCGAGGACCGCGT
>JANQIR010000012.1 GCA_028282065.1 Aestuariivirgaceae bacterium | reverse complement strand
CCATCATGGCGACCACGGTGGTCATCCATGCCTTGACGTTGCCGGTGGAATTCAATGCGAGCTTTTCAAGAGCGCTGCCCATTCTGCGGCAAGGCAAATATCTCGACCAGAGCGATATGCCCGCCGCGCAGCAGGTGCTAAAGGCGGCTGCCCTAACGTACGTGGCCGCCGCCCTCGTCAGCCTGCTGAACGTGGCCCGCTGGCTTCGGATTTTGCGTTTTTGAACGACGCGCCGCGCGCAATACCGACACCTGTCATAATGAGCACCAATGCCAGCCACGCGTTGCCCGGAACCTGTTCAGACAGCAGCACCGCACCCCAAGCGACACCAAACAGGGGCACAAGGAAGTTGATTTGAGAAAAGAACGACGCCCCCTGCCGCCGGATGATGGCAAACATGATCAACGTCGCCGCGGCGGTGTGAAGAACTGCCAGCAGAACGATGGCAATGAGGGATGACGTGCTTGGCTCGATATCTGCCGGGCTCTCTAAGATGAAAGGCACCGGGAGCATGATAACAGCCGAAGTGATGGTGATTGCAGCGGCAAGGCTGCGCCGTGGCAGCCCTATCAAGTGCTTCGTGACCACCGCATTGATGCCGTAGCAGAACGCGGCGCCAGCGACGGCCAGCTGACGGATGGCATTCTCGCCCAGGCTAAACAGCTTGTCGGGACCAATCAGCACGACGATGCCGCAAAATCCCAGACATACGCCAATTATTTTCGGAACCGTAAGCTTCTCGTCGGCCGTAAAGGCATGCGCCAGCAACACGGTCGTCAGTGGCATAACCGCCATCAAAATCGCAGCGATCGAGCTGTCGATTACCTCCTCGCCCCAGCTGATCAGCGTGAAGGGAAGTGCATTGCCTGTTATTGCGGCAAGCAGCACCCAACGCCAGGCACCCCAGCCGCGAGGTAGAGATTGCCGGGCAAACAGTGCCGCGCCCAGCAGCACCACGGCCGCGATCGCCAGGCGCACGGCCGTTGCGGATGCAGCCGGCACCGTTTCAACAGCAAGCTTGATGACCAGGAAGCTGCTTCCCCAGATTGCCGCGAGCAACAGCAGCAACCCGTAATCCGCAGCGCCGGCCCGGACGTTGGACATAATTCAATAACTTTCAAGACAGCACTTTAGGGTCAGGACCCATTAATATCATGCAAGTACCGGTGTCGACCATTTCCCGCACGATGCGCGCCGGGCCGCACAGGTTCAATCGATCAGTTTCGATATCCTGGATATCTCTTCGCGGGTTTCTTCAGCCAATTTGGTGAGCAGTTCTCCCGCTGGCATCTCCCGGTTCAATGAAGCCGTCTGCCCCGCCCAAAATGCAGAAAAATCGGTCGAGCCATTTGCCATGGCAGCAGCAGCAGCAAGCGCCTTTCCCGCGTCATAGGCAATCGGGAAGTCGGGAAGCTCTTCAGTTTTCGACGCCATTTCCATCATGAACCGATTGTTCAGGCCACGGGCCGGGCGGCCCGAGATCACCTGCGTCACCTGGGTGTCAGCGCTTCCGGCACTCTTCAAGGCAGCACGGTAGGCCGCATTTGCGGAAGACTCAGGACAACTGACGAAGGCGGTTCCAACCTGCGCTGCCTCGGCCCCCAGCGCGAGGCTGGCCGCGATACCTCGTCCATCGGCAATGCCTCCTGCCGCGATCACGGGAATTTCGACGGCTGAGGCGATCATCGAGACCAACGCCATAGTACCAATTTCGCCAGCTTGATAGGGTTTTTCGAACGTGCCCCGATGGCCGCCTGCCTCGTTGCCCTGCGCCACGACCGCATGCATGCCTGCCGCCTCGACCTGGCGCGCCTCTTCCACGGTCGTAGCGCTCGCAATGACAATGGCACCGTAGGCCTTCAGTGGTTCGACCTTGCCAGGATCGGGCAATCCCAGATGAAAGCTGACGATCGGAGGGCGCGTCTCCAGCAACGCCTCCAGTATGTCCGGATCGTCATTGAACGAGGTCGAGGTTTCCACCAGATCTTCCGGCGGTGTGACGCCGCACTCATCGAAATAGGGTTTCAGAAGCTCTAGCCAACGGCGATTCCTGTCCGGGTCGGCAACCGGTGTCCGGTTAACGAAGAAGTTGACGTTGAAGGCCCTATTGGTGCCCTCGCGCGTGGACCTGATATCGCGGGCCACGCCTTCGGGCTTGGTCGCCGCAAGACCCAGCGAGCCCAGACCGCCGGCATTCGAAACCGCTGCCGCCATCTCAGGTGTGGTCACTCCGGCCATCGGCGCCTGAATGATCGGCACGGAAATGTCGAAAAGCTCGGTAATCCTGGTTTTCACAACGACACCTCAGGTCTGCCAGATACGCCTGATCAGAAGGTCTCCAGCCAGGGGCGAACCTCCAGTTCAAATGTCCAGGCGGAGCGATGCTGTTTGACCAGGTGCAAATAGGTCTGGGCAATCGCATCGGGATCCAGCATAGAATCGGGACGGTCAGACGGTGGCATTCGCTCCGGACGCTGCTTATTGCGGATGCCGCCATCGATGTTTATGTGAGCGACATGGATGCCCTTTGGCTGCAGTTCCCGGGCCATGGATTGTGCCAGCCCACGCAGGGCGAATTTACCCATCGCAAAGCTCGAAGACTGCGGATACCCTTTCACCGATGCCGATGCTCCGGTGAACAGAATGACGCCGTTGCCCTTGTTCACCATCCGTTTGGCAGCCTGCTGGCCGACCAGGAACCCGCCATAGGCCGTGATCATCATTGCATCTTTGACGGCGGCTGGATCGAGATCCGTCACTGGCCCCCTCACCCTTGCCGATGGATTGTAGACAACAACGTCCGGCGGCCCGCCGGGACCGTTGTCGACATTGGAGAACAGCACCTCAACCTGCTGAGGATCTGAGGCATCGCAGGGAAAAGCTTCCGCACCGATTTCCTCACACAATGGATCGAGCTTGCCCGTATCGCGCGCGGACAGGGCAACCGTCATACCTTCGCGGTGAAATGCCCGGGCGAGTGATGCCGACAATCCCGAACCGGCCCCCACGATAAGTGCCGTGGCGGGTGACCAATCTGCCATGCTTATCTCCCACTAGCCTTGAGTGATGCGTACACGCTCGCATTCTGGCTCAATCCAGTCTACACCGAAGTTTCACTTCAAGTGCCAGTTCCCGAGGTGTGGAGCCAAACCCGATGGCCGATTGAAAAGCACCGGTGCGCTTGGACTATTGTCCATTGCGACCTGAAGGCAGGGACCGGCATGGCGATTTCTGCGGCATCAACCGATAGGACCTTACAATGTTCCAGTCCGAAATCCTGACGCTACCCGCCTACAATGCCGGAACCAGCCGGTTCATACGGATTTACCGGTTCGGCGATCCCGGTTCGAGACCGAAAGTCTATATCCAGGCCGGTGTTCATGCGGATGAGCGGCCCGCCAATCTGACGGCTCTGCATTTGGCCGGGCAATTGGCGAAGCTGGATGCCGACGGCGCGATTGCCGGTGAGATCATTCTGATTCCAGTGGCAAATCCGATCGGTACCGACAATGTTCAGGCAGGGTATCATCTGGGCCGCTTTCACGGACCCAGCGGGCAGAACTTCAACCGTCACTGGCCGCAGGTCTCAGACACGGTGAGCCTGAACGCAAAAGATCAGCTTGGGTCCGACAGTGACGTCAACCGCGCCGTAATCCACAAACTGACCGCGGATGCCCTGGCGGATATCCGCCCTGCCAACGAAGCCGAGGCGCTCAGGCTCATGCTGATGACGCTGGCGCATGACGCCGATATCGTGCTGGATTTGCACACCGATGCCGACGCGGAGCTGCACCTTTACATCGACCCTGACAAATGGCCGGACGGTCAGGATTTGGCCGGACTGCTTGATGCTAAGGTCGTCATGCTGGCCAGGGACTCAGGCGATGCTCCCTTTGAGGAAACCATCGCCCTGCCCTTCATTGCGACACGCTCAATTGCCGCAGACGCGATGCCGGTCCCACAGCCCCTGACCGTGGTGGTCGAACTGCGTGGACAGCTTGACGTATCCGATGAGCTTGCACTCAAGGATGCCGGTGCCTTGATCAAGTTTCTGCAGAATCGCGGTGCAATCGGGGGCGATCCCGGAGACATCCCCGCGTTTACCGGCGTTGTGGGTTCGTTCGAAGCAACAGATGTCATAACGGCCCCCGGTCCGGGCATTATAGTCTTCAAGCGGGGTCTGGGCGACATGGTGCAGGCTGGAGATGTCATCGCCGAAATTGCCGATCCGATGGCAGATCCTTCCGCGCCACGTGCCGAAGTCAAAACATGCACTGACGGGCGCCTGTTTACCCGCACACTGCAGCCCACCGCCTGGACGGGCTGTCAGATTGCCAAAGTTCAAGGCACCGAACCACTGGGCCACCGCAAGACCGGGAAGCTGTTGAGCGATTGATATGAAGATCAACACCGCAATCGTGCTGGTCTTTTCGATGATGGCGACAGCCGCACCATCATATGCCAAGGACCGGTTTCCGTTAACGGTCAAAGCACTGCTTGGATTTTGCCTCAGTCCCAAGGCCGCAGCCTATGACGACGGGTTTTGTTCGGGGTATTTTGCCGGAGCGGCACACGTGATCCGGCATCAGGCAAACGGCCGCGTCTGCCTGCCGGAAGATCTGTCGGCAACGCGTGTTTCTGCAAAGCTGATCCCCTATCTGCAGAGGCGTCCGGATGACCTTGGCAAACCCGCTGCAGAGATCATAGAAGACAGCCTCGAACGGCTATATCCATGCCAATAGAGAAGAGCAGGCTCTTTTTATAAAGAGATTCGGACTCAGCGTATAAGCTTCTGATTTTAAATTACGTTTTGCGATTTGAAAGAACCAATGCCTGGGCCACGATACAGCGATCACCATTGAATGCGAGCGATGGTGAGCCGTGCAGTTCGTAGCCATCGTCAAGCGCTTTTGACACACGTTCACAAAAGTTCCTGTCGTCCGGCCCAGTGAGCACCCGATAGCGCAGTTTTTCGTCCGGCATGGCCCCCCTACTCTCCGGCTTGCATTGGTTTAATGTAGCTTGCCCGTACGTGTGGCGTCGCGGTCTCTTCCACAACATCGAACTGTTCCATATGCTCCAGTTCCAGGCCCAGTTGGAGGAAAGCGTCCAGTTCGCTGACGGCCAAGGGCCAGGGCGGGCCTTCAGGCGTTTCGTCTTGCGGCCTGACACGGCAGATCACCAACAGCCTACCTCCCGGTGCTACCAGGTTGGCCAGTGCCGGAAACGCACCAGAGCGCAGATGCGGTTGCATTGCCTGAAGGGTGTAACATTCCTGGACAAGGTCGAAACCGCCCTCCCAACCTTCCGGCATGTCGAGCAAGTCGGCCTGACAATAATCGACGCGCGTCTTTTCGAACCGTGACCTGGCCCACACGACGGCCCGTTCCGACAGATCGAAGGCCGTGACTTCATAGCCGGCATCGCTCAGCGCTTCGGCGTTGTCTCCAAGGCCGCATCCGACGTCGATGGCACGTCCTTCGTGAAGGACGCCCGATTTGGCAATCCACCAGTGCAGACCGGGATGTGGCTCAAGGTCCGCCCAGGGAACCTGGGCTTCGTCTTCGCCGGCTGCCAGATACAGCGCCTCGAACCATCCGAGCGGATCCCCCTGCCTTTCAAACTCCGCCTGCACCGTACCAGCACGCTGGCGAGCGCGGGTTCTGCGTTCGGCGAAACTTTGCGATTTCATGCTTTCTTTTGCCACTTGCCGTTGTCGTCCTGCTGCCAGTAGGTGGCGTCCAGCCCGCTTTCCGCGACTGCTTTCCACTGTTCACGTGCCTGTTGAACCGCGTCGGCATCATTGCCGTCAAACATGACGACGATCCGCTCAAGTCCGGTGTAGTCGTCTATTGTGGCGCCGTCGACGAGAAATCTCACCGTTGCATCGTTCGGCGTTTCCACCGTATCCGTCAGCCAGACAGGCTGCAACGCCGCATGACCGTCCTGGCGCGTGCCATGCGGCAGAAAGGCTTCCTCCCGCCAGGTCCAAAGCGCCGACGACAGGGCTTCCACGCGTTCCTCGCTGGCTGCCTGAACCACCGCTCTCCAGCCACGTTCCAACGTTTTATCCAAAAGGACCGGCAGAACCCTCTCCAGCGGCTGACGCTGCAAATGGTAAAAGAGGATCTCTGTCATGGTTCCTGCCGGTTTTACGAACTATGCGCTGAATCCAAGACCGCCGCAGCGGTTGCGTCAAGCCCTATGCCCACAAGGCCTCGCTTCTGTCAGCCTTCGTAGTGCTTGGCCACCAGATGATTCAGCAAACGCACGCCCCAACCCGATCCCCAAGACTGATTGATGGCACTTTTCGGCGCATCCATTGCCGTTCCCGCGATGTCCAGATGGGCCCAAGGGACATCTTCGATAAACCGCTGCAGGAACTGGCCGGCGGTGATGGAACCAGCCATACGGCCACCGATGTTCTTCATATCTGCGATGTTGGAGTCGATCAGCTTATCATAGGCCGCATCCAGCGGCATGCGCCAGACTTTTTCGGCGGTCGCTTTGCCTGAATCCGACAATCGCTCGGACAACTCATCATTGTTGGAAAACAAACCGGCATGCTCCTTACCCAGAGCCACCACAATCGCGCCGGTCAGGGTTGCCAGATTGACCACAAACTTCGGCTTGAACTCCTGCTGGACGTACCAGAGCGCATCTGCCAGCACCAACCGGCCTTCGGCATCGGTATTCAGAACCGCAATCGTCTGACCCGACATGGACTTTACAATGTCCCCCGGCCTTTGCGCCTTGCCGTCAGGCATGTTCTCGACAAGCCCGATGACACCCACCGCATTGACCTTGGCTTTGCGCCCGGCCAGCGCGGCCATCAGTCCGGTCACGCACGCCGCCCCGCCCATGTCGCCTTTCATATCTTCCATGCCACCGGCCGGTTTGATTGAAATCCCACCGGTGTCGAACGTCACACCCTTGCCGACAAATGCCACGGGTTTGTCGGATTTGCGGCCACCGTTCCACTTCATGACCGCCATCCGTGCCGGGCGTGCCGAGCCTTGAGCCACCCCGAGCAGAGCCCCCATCTTGAGCTTTTTCATTTGCCTTTCGTCGAGCACATCGACCTCGACACCAAGCTTCTTCAAGCTCTCGGCCCGCTTTGCAAACTCCTGTGGAAACAGTACGTTCGCCGGCTCGTTCACCAAATCGCGCGCCATGTGCACACCTGCCGCCACCGCATCGAACCCGGCATAAGCCTTGCGGGCGGCAGCAGCCTGGGTGGTCAGTACCGTGATCGCCTTGAGTTCCTGCGCGGGTTTGTCCTTCTTGGTTTTATAGACATCGAAGCGATAGTTTCTCAGCCGTGCGCCCGATGCAATCAGCGCAGCCAGACCGGCCTCGCCGATTTCGATTTCACCAGCCACCGCGGCGTCTACTGACGCATCCTTCGCCTTGCAGGCGCCAAGCCTGCCGGCAATGGCGCCGCCAAGCATTTCAGCATCGAGCGACGACAGTTTTTCCGGTTCGCCAACCCCAAACACCAATACACGGGATAAAGGCAATGCGCCGGGCGCCGGCACATCGGCCACGGACGCTTTCTTGCCATCGAAATCAACAGCGGTCAGCGCCCGCATGATGGCGCCGCCTGACTCGCTGTCCGCCTTTTCTCCGAATTCCGATAATTTGCAGCCTGAAGCCGCCAGTAAAACCAATACGCCTGCCTTGGGTAAGACAGGCGCTGAAAATTTGACCTTCATGGAAAACACCCTGCGCGTGAGGCTCAAACAACTCGCATTTTGTGAATCAACCCGTTCGTTTAGCGCTTGTGACAGGGATATTCAATAGCTGTCCCGGCAATCGGAAAGCTGTTATCAACCATAGGCTTAGAATTGCCGGACTGTGGCAAATTTAACGCACAATTGCCTTTGTTTTGTGCTTCTCTTGTCGGTGCGAAACGGGTTAAAAAAGTGCTAAAGAGAAAAGCATGAAGTCCGGTGATTTTCGCCGGTCTTCGGTGTGGCAATTGAAATGGGGGTCAAGGGGATCTATCCGGCCACAGAAAAATGGTGGGATCGCATAGGCTCGGCGCTTTGGCGCAGAGGCCTTTGTGCTGTCATGCGCTTGGCTGCAGGCTGCCTGGCTGCAACCATGCTGTCTGTCGCCGGCAGCGGCAGTGCGGCAGCGTTTGACGAAGCAGGCGAAGCCGAGCTCGGCTTTTCGCGTGAGCGCTTCCGCGCACCGCAGTTGAAAACGCCTCCCAAGGGCACGCCCATCAATGTGATCGCCGACAAGATCGTCTATAATCAAAAAACCGGAATCGCCGTGGCGTCCGGCAGGGTCCGCATCCGGTATGGATCATATGTCCTGAACGCCAACAGGGTCGTTTACAACACCAAGACCGATCAGATTGATCCGCAAGGCGAAG
>JANQIR010000215.1 GCA_028282065.1 Aestuariivirgaceae bacterium | reverse complement strand
CCATCGTCGACATCAGGCTCCTGCAATATGCACACAAGACCTTCGGCGCCAAGAAGATCGGTCTGATGCTGATCAACAATCCTTGGGGTGAATCCAACGAAAAGGGCTTGAAAGCAGCCGATGCAAAGAACGATGACGTCGAAATCGTCGGCGTCGAAACGTTCGAGAACGGCGATGTGGACATGGTCCCCCAACTCACCCGGCACAAGCAGAGAGGCGTCGATGCGATCGTCCTGGTGACAAACGCCCCTCCCGGTGCACAGATGATGAAATCCCGTGAACGCATGGGTTGGGACGTACCGGTTGTTTCGCACTGGGGCATTTCGGGCGGACGCTTTCCGGAATTGGCCGGTGCAACCGCCGGTGACGCACACTTTGTTCAGACCTACAGCTTCTTTGGTGAGCAAAGCGCAACCGGCAAACGGGTATTGGATGCATTGATCGCCAAGTTCGACAATATCAATGGGCCGGAAGACATCTTCTCGCCGGTGGGAACCGCCAACGCCTATGACGCCATGCATCTGCTGGCCAAGGCGATCGACAAGGCCGGAAGCACCGATGGTGACGCGATCCGCCAGGCGCTGCAAAACCTCGGCAAGCATGAAGGTCTTATCAAGACCTATAATCCTGCGTTCAGTGCGGACAATCACGATGCACTGAACGAAAATGACTACATCATGGTGCGTTTCGTCGACAAGACGATCACACCCGTGAAGTAGGACTCCTCCCGGAAATTGCGGCCCGGATTGATTGCGGCCGGGTCGCGGTTTTCGGAGCCACACAGGTGATCGCAACAGACCGGAAACCACTTCCGGGCAACCGCTCGCGCCCTTGAGATCGCAGGCATGCTGATAATCTCCGCCATAATCACCGGCATTGGACTGGGTAGCATGTACGGGCTGCTGGCGCTCGGTTTCTACGTTACCTACGCCGTTTCCAATACAGTGAATTTTGCCCAGGGAAGCGCCATGATGCTGGGCGCGGTCCTGGCATTTACCTTCATGGTGACGTTTGGCTGGCCGGCCTGGGCAGCCGTGATCATATCGCTGCTGCTGTGCGCCGCATGGGGCATTCTCGTTGAACGCATCGGCGTCAGGCCGTTCGTCAAACGCGGCTCCGATGCCTGGCTCATGGCAACGGTCGCCATCGGCATCATTCTGGAAAACGCCGTCTTGTTCACATTCGGCAAGGACCCGCGCGGCATGCCGCCATCGGTCCTCACCACGGAAGGCTTCTACATCGCCGATTTGAGAATTCAGGTGCTACAGGTGGTCATTCCTGTGGTGGGCCTGTCCATCGCCGTGGCGCTGCACCTGTTCTCCTATCGCACCAAGTACGGCAAGGCGCTGCTGGCGGTTGTTCAAAACCCGGAAGCCGCCAGGCTCATGGGCATAAATGTCACCATGGCAATCGTCATAACGTTTGCGCTGTCGGGCCTGTTCGCCGGGATCGCGGGGATTTTGATCGCACCGCTGTTCATCATTTCCTCAACCATGGGCACGCTGTTCGGCATCAAGGCATTCGCCGTGGCCATCCTGGGCGGAATTACCAATGCCTGGGGCGTGATGGTAGCCGGCCTGGTCTACGGCATCGTCGAGGCACTTATTACCGCGCTGCTCGGATCGACTTACACCCAGATTGTCACCTTCGCCCTGATCATCGTGGCACTGGCCGTGAAACCACACGGGCTATTCGGTTCGGCGGGAGTGAAGAAGGTATGAGGACGGCCGTCATAATCGCCGGCCTCACCGGCCTGGCCGGCACGATCGCAGCAATATTCGCTGCCGACGGCTACCAGCTCTACATCATCGCCCTGGTCGGGTTAACCGCCATGGTCGGCATCGGCCTCAACGTCCTGGTCGGTCTCGGCGGGCAGATCTCGCTCGGTCATGTCGGCTTCTATGCGATCGGCGCCTACACCGGCGCACTTCTGACAACCAATCTCGGTTGGAGTTTCTGGCTCGCACTGCCGGTCGCAGGCGTCCTGGCCGGCATGGCCGGGACACTCCTGGCAATTCCCGCTTTGAGGGTACGCGGCCCCTATCTCGCGATGATCACCATCGCCTTCGGCTTCGTGGTCGAACAGGGCGCTGCCGAATGGAAAGGCCTGACGGGTGGCTGGAACGGCATCATGTTCATTCCGGTCCCGAGTTTTCTCGGCTTCGAGTTTGCCGAGCGCGAAATAGCCTTGATGACCACCTTTCTGACGGTTGTCTGCATCGTGCTGTTCTGGCGCCTTGCGGGAAGCAACTGGGGCCGCGCCATGCGTGCGGTTCGAGATTCGGAGATTGCCGGACAGTCTCTCGGCCTCAATCCGATCCTGGTGCGCACCATGGCATTCACCCTGTCTTCAGTGATAGCCGGCATGGCTGGTGCGATTTTCGCAGCCATGACGAATTTCATCAGCCCGGAGTCGTTCCCCTTCCTGCAGTCCATCCTCTTCTTGCTCGTTGTAATCATCGGTGGGGCCGGGACCCTACTGGGTCCGGTCGCAGGTGCACTCGTGGTCGTGCTGTTGCCGGAATTCCTGTCGGCGCTGGCGGAATACCGCCTGCTGTTCATGGGGGCATTGCTGCTGGCCGTACTGCTACTCGCGCCACGAGGCATCGTTGGGGAAATCGAGCGGCGCATCCGCAAGGAAGACCCGCGCCAGGCTGACGGAGAGGGTTTCGACGTCGCCTCCTATTTGTCGCAAAACGCAACTGGCCAAACACTCGATGTGGATGCGCTCAGCATTTCGTTCGGAGGCGTGAGTGCGGTCGACACAGTAACATTCACAGCCCGCTCCGGAGATATTACCAGCATTATCGGACCAAACGGTGCAGGCAAGACCACTGTCCTAAATCTCATCGGCGGGTTCTACAAACCTGACCAGGGAACGATCCGGCTTGGCGACAAAAACGTCGCCGGGCTTTCTTCGCACACCGTGGCGCGCACCGGCATCGCACGCACCTATCAAACCACGCAACTGTTCGAAGAAATGCCAGTGATCGAAAACCTCGAAATCGCCATGCGCAGGGGGCACCTGGGCTCTGTGTTTTCCGCTCTGTTTGGCCGTCACACAGGCCGCACCGGGGAACGCCGCATCGCAGAAGGTCTTCTGGCATTTGTCGGATACACCGGACCGGTCGAGCGCAATGCCGGCGCCCTGCCCCATGTCGACCGCAGGTTGGTTGAAATTGCACGCGCTCTGGCAATCCAGCCGCAGGTGCTCCTGCTGGACGAGCCGGCCGCGGGTTTAAGCGCGCGGGACACCGAGGCACTCGGACGGCTGCTGAAACAAATCGCCGCCACCGGCATCGCAGTGGTCATCATCGAACACGACATGAGCCTGGTCATGGGCATCTCCGACCAGATTTACGTCCTCGATGCCGGGCGCAAGATCGCCGAAGGTCCGCCCGCCAGCGTCAGGGCCAATGCGGATGTACGCAAGGCCTATCTAGGCGAAGCTGATATTTCGGGCCGCGGCCGGGCCGACGACTGGGCGCCGCAGGGCGATACTGTCCTGGCGGTCTCCGGTCTGACCGCAGGATATGGCGCGGCACCTGTCCTGGAGGGTATCGAACTCTCGGTCCGGAACGGCGAGATGGTGGCAATGCTCGGAGCCAACGGCGCCGGCAAATCCACACTCATGCGCACATTGACCGGATTGCACGCGCCGGACAGCGGCAGCGTGCTGTTCATGGGCAAGGATATCACATCCTTCGCGGCAAGCAGGATCGCCGGCGGCGGGCTGATCCTGGTTCCGGAAGGCCGCCAGGTATTTCCCGAACTCAGCGTTGTCGACAATATTCGCCTTGGTGCCTATGCCCGTGACGACTTCGATGCCGATACGGAAATCGAGCAGATGCTTGACCGGTTCCCGAAACTGCGCGCCCGGGCAGCCAACCGCGCAGGACTGCTTTCAGGCGGCGAACAGCAGATGCTGGCCATCGCCCGCGGGCTTATCGCCAAACCAAAAATCCTGATGCTCGACGAACCGTCCCTTGGGCTGGCTCCTCAATTGATCAACGAGTTGTTCGAAGTCCTGGCGCAACTGCGTGACGAGGGCATCACCATTCTTCTGGTCGACCAGATGGCCGGGTTGGCGCTAGCCGTTGCCGACCGGGGATACATCCTTGAATCCGGCCGGATCGTTCACGAAGGCCCCGCCAGTGAAATTCGCGAAGATCCCGCTTTGGAACGGGCCTATCTCGGAGAGTTCGAGTGAACCGCAGATGTTCTGTTCACGCCACCCGTTCATACGGCAAAGATGGAGGAAGTCATGGACCTGATACTGCGCAATGCGCGGGTTGCCGGCGTCAATGCCGGTGAACCGGTTGATGTCGGCATTGACGGAGGCGTGATCGCCGCCATTGAACCGCACCTGTCCGCCGAAGGCCGTGAGATCGATGTGGAAGGCCGCTTCGTGGCGCCGGGCTTCATCGAGACCCACATTCACCTGGACAAATCCTGCATCCTTGATCGCTGCAAATCGGAAAAAGGTCACCTGGAAGAAGCCATCGAACAGGTCGCCCAGGCCAAGAAGGCCTTTACGGAAGAGGACTGCTACGAACGCGCCAAGCGAACGCTGGAGAAATGCCTGTTGCACGGCACCACGCATATGCGCACGCATCTCGAGGTCGATCCCGTCATCGGTCACCGCGGCCTTGAGGGTGTCTTACCACTGATCGACGAATACAAATGGGCCATCGACCTGGAAATCTGTGTGTTTCCGCAGGAAGGATTGTTGAACAATCCAGGCACGGATGAGCTCATCGTCGAAGCCATGAGGCGCGGCTGCAAACTCGTCGGCGCGGCGCCCTATACCGATAGCGACCCCAAGGGCCAAATCGACCGGATCTTCGAGATTGCCCGCGATTTCGACGCGGATATCGACATGCATCTCGATTTCGGTCCGACGCACGACGAGATCGATATCCTCTATGTGTGCGATCTGACCGAGAAGTTCAAATACGGCGGACGCGTCACCGTCGGTCACGTTACCAAGCTCTCCAGCATGCCGCCGCAGACGCTCGCCGATATCGCACGGCGGTTGGCCGATGTTGGCGTAGCGGTCACCGTACTGCCGTCCACCGACCTGTTCCTGATGGGCCGGCACATGGATCACAACGTCATGCGTGGGGTAGTGCCGGTGCACACCATGCTGGAGGCGGGCGTGAACTGCTCGCTATCGACCAACAATGTGCTGAACCCGTTCACACCCTTTGGCGACTGTTCCTTGATCCGGATGGCCAACCTCTACGCGAACATCTGCCAGGTCGGCAAACACGCCGACATCGTGGAATGCTTCAACATGGTCACTGAGCGATCGGCCAAACTGATGCGGCTTGAAGGTTACGGCGTTGAAGCCGGCAATCCGGCCGATCTTGTCGTTCATGATTGCCAGGACCCGGCCACCGCAGTGGCTGAGTTGGTCCCACCGGTCTACGGCTTCAAGAACGGCCGCCAGACCTTCACGCGCCAACCCGCAGCCCTGCACAGACCACAATGACCGACGCATTTCAAAGCCTGGCAGTACCCGATGACCCAGCGGGCGCCTTTTGCCGGCAGAACCATGTCGCATTGAAAGGCGCAGAAAGCGGCCCGCTCGCCGGTTACAGCTTCGGCGTCAAGGACATCTTCGACATCGAGGGAACCTGTACCGGTTTCGGCAATCCAACCTGGTTGGCCACCCACCCGGCGGCTCAAGCGACGGCATCCGCTGTGCGAAAAATGCTCAACGCCGGCGCGGATATGACAGGCAGGACGCTCACCGACGAGATGGCATACAGCCTGACCGGTGAAAACGTCCACTACGGCACGCCTATCAACCCGAAGGACCCGGCCCGCATTCCCGGCGGGTCTTCGAATGGATCGGCAAGCGCGGTTGCCAATGGGCTTGTCGACTTTGCACTTGGAACCGATTGTGGCGGCTCAGTCCGTTTGCCGGCGAGCTACTGCGGAATCCTTGGCATCCGCCCCACCCTCGGCCGGATCGCCGTCGACGGCATTGTACCGTTCGCCGCAAGTTTCGATGTTGTAGGCTGGTTCGCACAGTCGGCCGACCTCATGTCACGGGTCGCCGCTCAACTCTTCGACGAGCCACGGCAGGCCGGTTCTCTCCGACGCATCCTGGTCGCAGAGGATGCCTTCGATTTCGTGAGTGACGAAATCTCCGATGCGCTTCAGCCTGCTTTGAACAACGTGCGCGGCCATGCGTCCGCAAGTGGCACCGTCCGCGTCAGCGAGGAGAGCCTTGAAGACTGGTTCAACGTCTTCCGGGTCATTCAGGCATCGGAGATCTGGGCCAATCATGGCGCATGGATCAACGCCAACAATCCAGCATTGGGTCCGGGCGTGCGTGAGCGCATGGAGTGGGCCAGCAACGTATCTGCGGGCGATGTCGTAGCGATGCGCCGGCGGCATACCGAGATCCGGCAGAAACTTGACGGGCTGCTTGGCGAAGGTGATGTCCTTTGCATTCCCTCATCTCCTCGCATTGCGCCGCTGCGCGATGCACCCGTTGACGACATTGAAGTTCGTTTCCGCCACCAGGCC
>JANQIR010000222.1 GCA_028282065.1 Aestuariivirgaceae bacterium | reverse complement strand
GCATCCAGCCTGTTTCTGAATTCCGGCGGAAAGGTCCGGTTGATCGCTTCGGTATCGTCACCATCACGCGCAGACCGTGTAAAGCCGAATGCCGCCTTGGCAAGGTCTGTCGCACCGGCATTGGTCGTCATGATCACTATGGTGTTGCGGAAATCTATGGTCTTGCCGTTGTGGTCGGTCAGCTTCCCATGGTCCATGACCTGCAACAGAATGTTGAACAGATCCGGATGGGCCTTTTCGATTTCGTCAAGCAACAGAACGCTATGCGGGTGCTGATCGATTCCGTCGGTCAAGAGCCCGCCCTGATCGAATCCGACGTAACCGGGCGGTGCGCCTATAAGGCGTGACACGGAGTGCCGCTCCATATACTCCGACATATCGAAACGAAGCAGATTCACGCCCAAAAGCTCGGCCAGCTGCCGTGCGACTTCGGTCTTTCCGACACCTGTCGGACCGGAAAACAGGTAACAGCCGATCGGCTTTTCAGGCTCGCGTAAACCCGCCCTTGAAAGCTTGATCGCCGAGGCAAGCGCATCAATTGCCTGATCCTGGCCAAAGACCACACGCTTCAACTCGGTCGTAAGGTTCTGAAGCACCGTGGCGTCGTCTCTGGAAACCGTCTTCGGTGGGATACGGGCCATCGTCGCCACGGTCTGTTCGATTTCCTTCACGCCAATCGTTGCCCGCCGCCGAGACGCGGGAACCAGCATTTGTGACGCCCCACTCTCGTCTATTACGTCGATCGCCTTATCTGGCAGTTTCTTGTCACTCATATAGCGCGCCGACAGTTCCACAGCTGTCTTGATCGCGTCATTGGTGAAGCGGACTTTATGGTAATCCTCAAAATACGGCTTCAAGCCTTTGAGAATTTTGATAGAATCATCAAGCGTCGGTTCATTGATGTCGATCTTCTGGAACCGCCGGACAAGCGCACGGTCCTTTTCGAAATGTTGCCGGTATTCCTTGTAGGTCGTTGATCCGACACAGCGCAGCGTGCCGGAAGCAAGTGCCGGTTTGAGCAGATTGGACGCATCCATCGCGCCGCCGCTGGTCGCACCGGCGCCGATCACCGTGTGGATCTCATCAATAAACATGATCGCGCCGGGATAATTCTCGATCTCCGTGATCACAGCCTTGATACGCTCTTCAAAATCGCCGCGATATCGCGTTCCCGCCAGCAATGCCCCCATATCAAGCTGGAAAATGGTGCACTCGGAAAGAACCTCGGGCACATCGCTGTTTACGATCTTGCGAGCCAACCCCTCCGCGATCGCCGTCTTGCCGACACCTGGATCTCCGACGAACAACGGGTTGTTCTTGCGCCTGCGGCACAGCACCTGAATGGTGCGCCGCACTTCCTGGTCGCGGCCAATCAGCGGGTCGATATCACCTTTGGCAGCTTTCTCGTTGAGATTGATGCAATAGGCGTCCAGCGCATCGCTGCCATCGCCGGATTTCTTCTCATCGGCATCCGGCTCAATTCCGCCGCCTTCGTCCAAGCCGCGCACAGGGCGCGCATCGCCGGCACCCGGCCGTTTCGCGATGCCATGCGAAATGTAATTCACCGCATCGTAACGCGTCATATCCTGCTCCTGCAGGAAATACGCCGCATGGCTTTCGCGCTCGGCGAAGATTGCCACCAGCACATTCGCACCGGTCACTTCCTCGCGGCCCGAGGACTGAACATGGATCACCGCGCGTTGAATAACACGCTGAAAGCCCGCCGTCGGTTTGGAATCCTCATCATCGTCAAGCACCAGGCTGGCCAGCTCGGAATCGATGTAGGAGACAAGATTTTGCCGAAGAGACTCAAGATCGACATTACACGCCTGCATTACGGCAGATGCATCATCATCATCTGTCAGGGCCAGCAGCAGGTGCTCCAAAGTCGCATATTCATGGCTCCGCTCATTCGCGATTGAAAGCGCGCGATGCAGAGCTTGTTCCAGACCTCTTGAAAAAGTGGGCACCAGTTTGTCCTATTCTTGTTCCATTATGCACTGCAAAGGGTGCTGATGTTGCCTTGCGAAGTCCATCACCTGCGTGACCTTTGTTTCGGCGATTTCATAACTGTACACACCGCAGATACCCACTCCCTTTTGATGGACATGCAACATGATGCGCGTTGCCTCCTCGCGCCCCTTGCCGAAAAAACGTTCCAAGACATGGACGACAAACTCCATTGGTGTGTAATCGTCATTCAAAAGCAAAACCTTATATAACCTTGGTTTCTTAGTTTTAGGCTTAGTCCGGGTTATAATACCGGTCTGCCCGTTATCCTGATCGCGGTTCTTTTTGGACATGGTAACCATTATCTAAAGGGCCGTTACGCCGGCTGGACATAAACGGCGAACCACAATCGCCAGACCGTCTCCAATATATACGCTCGGCCGCAAAATTGGAGACGCAAATGATATGTGATTTTCCGTCAGATGCAATTTGATGCAAAAAAGCGCCCAGCGGTGACCCGCTGAACGCTCTAAAGTACGCTTTTGCCGAAATTACGGCTAAGCCAAACTCTTAAAACTGGAACTTACTTGGAAGCCGAAGAGGTGGTCTTGCCGGAAAACTGCGAAATTTGCGACTCGAAAGGCTTGTAAGCCTCTTTCGCGGTTGCAACGTAAAGCTCACCGATCTTGTTCATCTGGCCAACGAGAGCCTCATAGGCATCCTTGGCATACCCCTGCTGAGCTTCCATTGCCTTGTCAATCGACTTTGCAGCCATGACTTTCTCGGCAGCCGCAGCACCCTTCTCAAAGGATTTACGGGAGTAATCCGCAGTTTCTGCCGCGATGGTCTGGAGACCTTTGGTAAATGCAGTGGCACTGGCAACATAAGCTTCCATACCTTCCTTGCCGAAGACCTGGAACTCCTCAAAAGACTTGATCATCTCAATCTCCATCTGATCCGCTCATGGCGGTACTCGCCCGCCTATGATCATCAATATATGCAGTGCAGCATTTTCCGTCAAGATTTTTTTTGCAGTGCAACATGGCTGGTTTTTTGGTTGCGCGGGTTTTTACCCGTTGGTAAGCGATCTGCGGGTATCCTCGATCCAGGGATGGTGCTGGACGAGTGAATTTCTTCGTAAGTACTGATTTTGAGACGGACGGCGAACAGATGGCCGCAGACCGGAGCTGCCACAATGTTGTCCTGCTGTAGTGATCTGCTCCTTATGGTCACCTCACTCGCAGCGAACCGAATGAAGCGCACACCGGACGCGCCAGGTTACCGGCAGGGGGCGAGAAATTTGACAGGGAACTGCAGCGGGCATGTTCAAGTTGGTCGTAACATTACAACGCGCAAAGACATCTGACAGGCCGTTTGGGGCGTGGTGCCGGCATCTTATGCGCACGATCGCGGCGATTGTGGTGGTAGCCGCAACCATTGCCGCAACCACGCAGGCACAGGCACGCCCGGCCTTTTCCGCAATCGCCGTCGATGCCCGCAGCGGGAAAGTTCTATACAACAGCAACGCCGATAGCCTTAGGTACCCCGCCTCGCTCACAAAGGTAATGACGCTTTATGTCGTCTTCACCGAACTGAGGGCGGGCCGCCTGACGCGCAGTACCCGAATCAAGATTTCACGCCGGGCAGCATCACGCACACCATCAAAACTCGGATTGAGGCCGGGCCGCACGATTACAGTCGACCACGCGATACGTGCCCTCGTCACGAAATCCGCCAACGATATCGCCACAGCCCTGGCCGAACACATCGGCGGATCGGAAAGCGGATTTGCACAACGCATGACGCGAACGGCACGCTCGATCGGCATGACCCGCACAACGTTCAAGAACGCATCGGGGTTGCCAAACGCGGCACAAAAAACAACCGCCCGCGACATGGCGACATTGGGCATCCGGATTCAACGTGATTTTCCGCAATATTACAGCTACTTCCGCCTGACCAATTTCCGTTACGGCAAGCGCAACTACCGCAACCACAACAAGTTGCTGGGACGTGTCGCAGGCGTTGACGGCATCAAGACCGGTTACACCCGCGCATCGGGGTTTAATCTGACCACATCGGCTCGGCGCAATGGCAAGCGAGTGGTTGCTGTTGTCATTGGCGCCAGATCCGGCAAATCACGCAATCAATATATGGCATCGCTCGTCAACCGGATGTTCCGCACCAAACGCCTGGCGCGCGGCACGCATCTCGCATTGGTGGCCGGCAAACCACCTGGATACAAACGTCCGACACGTAAAATTGCCCGGGCAACACCCACAAAGCCGCCAGTTCCACGCACAAAACCACAGGTTGGAACCGGTACGGCCGGATTGGCTGAGGAAAAGACCCTCTCCGCTTTGCCGGCATTGCCACCTTTGCCGGATCTGCCGCCCAACACCCAGGGCTCAACACATGTCACAGTGCACGTGCCGCCCCCACCCGCATCGGCCCAGCCATTGCCCACCCTACCGGCTGCAACACCGCCCGTACGCCCCAGCCTTGCATCCCCCGATCCGATCGGATTGCTCAGTGCAAGCCAGCCGGCCCCAGCTCGCTCAACGGTGGTGACCAAGACACAAACTGCCGATGTTCCTCAGACCTCACTTCAGACTTTTGAGCAAGGCAGTTCCAGTACGGCCGGTCAAGACGAGACCGCAGGCGTCACTGATCTGTCCGAGCACGCTAAAACCTGGAACATTCAAGTCGGAGCTTTGCCCACGCGCAGCGACGCCATGAATCGTCTTGCTAATGTCAGGGCGCGGTCAATGCATGTACTTGGTGACAAACCGGCCTTCACCATGGAAGTACAGAAGGGTCAGAAGGTTCTCTTCCGTGCGCGTTTTTCAGGGTTCAGCGAATTGTCCGCTAACGAGGCCTGCCAACTCGTGAAGCGCGCCGGCTTCAAGTGTTTCACCCTTGCACCACGTGGGTAACAACGTTCGATCACCGCTCCGCGAGCAACAGGTCCTTTGCCTGATTAATCTTTGCGGCCAGATAGTCTGACCCACCGCGGTCGGGGTGAAATTGCTTCATAAGTCGGCGGTGCGCCTTGTTGATATCCGCCACGCTCGCACCCGGCGACAGGCCGAGGATCGAATACGCCTCCTGCGCCGTCATCTGCCCTCCAGACAAGCCGGATTGATCCGTGCCGGCCTCTTCATCTTGTGTCCAGTCTGGATGTGCCCTTTGCAGATATGCGTCCAACAAGGCAGCGCTTTGATCACCGGCTTCTATGCAAGTTTTCCGCAGCGACAACAAATCTGACAATTCCAGCTCACTCAGCCTGCGGCCGGCATACTCGCCGGTAAGGATTTCACCGTCCATCTGTCCGCTGTCATGATCAAGTTCCATGACAAGAACGGATGTTCGAACCTCCGAGCGCTGGCCCGCCGAACGCTGGCCGAAAGGAAGCCCGAACGGCAGCCGCAAACCGACGCCCAGGATGCTCAGCCCCAGAACCAATAGGGGAAGCGCCAGGGCAACTGCGCCGCGAAATGCCAGCAATCCGGCAAGGACCAACGATCCGCCGCCAAGTGTGACTTTGACAATCGGCACCAGACCTGCCGGGTTGGCGTGGGCAAGCTTTTGTGCAGCCACCACCAGCAACGTGACCAACAAAAGCCCCAGCATAAGAAATGGCAACACCTGGATCACTTTAGCTGCTCCAATAACCGCCGGGTTTCCAGACCTGCTGTTTTGCTGTGTGATTCCAATGCGGCATGTCCGCCCGCCGCATAAACCGCCACTGCTGAAAGTAACTCACGCAACTGCCGCGCCGACCCGCTGTCGAAGCGCAAAAATGCCCCACGTGTCAACCGGGCGATCTCCCGGAACGCGGTTTCTGCCGCCGGTTCATGCCCTTCCTGGAACATGAACATGGGCGTCCCCATCAAGCCAATCTGACCTGCGCGGTCACATAACAGGTCGACGTTTTCCTCCATGCAATCTCCGACATACACCACCGCGTCGACCTTCTGTTTCTCGGTTTCCTTCTTGATATGGCTCAGAACTTTGGCGATTTGCGTGTTACCACCACGGCAGTCCACGCGCGTCATGAGTTCGGCCAAGGCCCGGGGATCGCTCACCCATTTCGAAGCCCGGCACTCCCGGAATCCGCGAAAGTAGATAAGCTGAACGTCCAAGCCGCCAATCTTGCTGGTTTCTTCGAACATCTCCGCCTGGATGTTCAGGGCCTGGTCCCATGCGGGTTGCCGGCTCATCGTGGCGTCCATGGCAAAGATGAGCCGCCCGGCCTCGCCGCGATGCTTCACCGGCGGTGTAGAGCGCACCTTGGCCAGAAAAGCTTGAACGTCATCGTTGGAAGACGCAACGGAGCCTTTGGCGCCCGATACCGGCAGGATTGTGGATTTCTTGTCCTCGGTCACGTTTGAATATCGATGTTGCTCCAAGACCTATTATACATAGGCAACTGCCTACGGAACAAAAGGTTCGTCCGCGAAAAGGATAGGCAATTTCATGGTAAATTTCACTCAAGCGAAGAGCATTTCAAATGGTGTCGGTCCTTAGAACGGTGAACACGATAGAAAGCCTGCGTCGGCATGTCTGCGAATGGCGCGCGCAGGATCTGCGTACCGCCGTGGTGCCGACCATGGGCGCGCTTCACGACGGGCATTTGAAGCTGGTTGAACAGGGCTTGCGTCTCGCGGACCGGGTTGTTGTCACTTTGTTCGTCAATCCGACGCAATTCGCGCCACATGAAGATCTGGACACGTATCCGCGTGACGAGCGCGGCGATGCCCGGAAGCTCAAAGAAATTGGCGCACATCTGATATTTGCTCCGTCCGCGCTGGAAATGTATCCGGACGGATTTGCGACCAGCGTGAGTGTGGCCGGGCCGGCAAAGGCAGGACTGGAAGATGTGCACCGGCCGCATTTCTTTGACGGCGTCGCGACGGTCGTTGCAAAACTGTTCATCCAGGCCGGCTGCGATTACGCCGTATTCGGAGAAAAGGACTATCAGCAACTTAAAGTCGTCACCCGCATGGCGCAGGACCTCGACATTCCGGTCACGGTAATCGGCGTGGAAACGGTGCGGGAGCCGGACGGTTTGGCAATGTCGTCTCGCAATGCCTACCTGAGCCCGGAAGAACGAAAAACAGCACCCGAACTGTATCGCGCCCTTCGCTCCCTCGCCAATGAGATCCGTGAAGGTAGCGAGCCTGCGGCGGCAGTGGCCCGTGCAGAGGACAGACTGACGGCTAGGGGTTTCAAGGTGGATTATGTCGCCGCGCGTAACGCTGAAAACCTCGGCGAATTGACAAGCCGCAATGAGCCGGTTCGCATACTTGCTGCTGCCCGGCTGGGCAAGACCAGGCTGATCGACAATATCAGCGTGTGATTGTTCGGGGCTACAGCAATCCCAGTTCTGCGAGCTCCGCCCGCATTTCCTCAGGAATGCTCGACAAACTGCCGGACCGGGGCAGGTCCGGCGGCGCATCGCTGTCTTCAAGATACCGCCAACCCTGAAAAGCGCGCCGTGGAGCGGGCCGCACTGGAACAAGCTTAGGATCGAAAACCAGTCGGCATCTGCCGATGCCCTCGGCATCTTTGAACTGTTCGATATCGACGATCTTCTGGCGAACCGCAATCATACCACGCATGACCCAGTACAATGACCCCTGACCGACAATCTCATCACGGCGCTTGGGCACCATGCGTGTGACATGAAACACCCGGCCGATCTGTTCCAGCCGCAGTGCCTGCCAATCCGCCAGACTTTGAATATCCGGCGCGCCAACGCATAATTTCAGCAGATGTACAACCATAAGAGCTCTCAAGCGCAAGCTTGTTGGCCTGTCACGCTTGATATTATGCTACGAAGCGGTGCATTTGTGGATTGCCGGTGACACCGTTATCCACCGATGCCACATCCAAACGATGAGAAAGGAATCAGATTAATGTCAGTTGCAAAGGTCATCGAACTTACCGCATCCTCCTCCAAGAGCATCGAAGATGCCGTCGAGAACGGTATCGAACGGGCAAACGAAACGCTGGATGAAGTAGAAGGCGTTTGGGTTCAGGACATCAAGGCCATCGTCAAAGACGGCAAGGTGACTGAGTGGCGCGTCAACATGAAAGTGACATTCCTGCTCAAAGGGTGACCTGTAGAGTGGGCTTGTGCGTTGTCAATTGTCGCTAATACTATTAGCCATCACGTCAATCAGGATCTGCGCCTCTTCAACCTGATCACCCTCTCTCACATTCACCGTGGTGACGATCCCAGACACGGTTGCGTTGAGCGCGTGCTCCATTTTCATCGCCTCGAGCACCGCGAGGCGCTCGCCTTCGTCGACAACGTCACCTTCTTCAACATCAAGCAGAATAACCTTACCGGACATGGGAGCTCGTATCGTTCCACTTTGCGCGCTCCCATCACCCGTACGGTTTAGGACGTCCTGGCTGAACGCTTCAGCGTGAAAACCGCCTGCGAGAACGAACAGTTTTTTCCCGCCGTCATCGGCTATGACCTGCGCCGTGTATCGTTCGCCGTCGAGCACGCACCGCATAGTGTGACCTTGCAATTCACCATGGGATACATTGACGACGTGCTCATGGTCCCCGACCGAAACCACCAGTTGCCCTTTGTCGCAACTGCCGATTAGCAAAAAATCCACCGGCACACCGTCAACCATCAACGCAAGTTGAGCGCTCCTGTCTGTTCCAATCAGTGCCCAGTTGCCCAGCTCAAACCAGGGGTCACCCCAACCGGTTCGCTCTTCGTTTGTCGTGCTGAGCAACCATGCCAGACCCACCAGCGCCGGAACGTATAGCGGATCGATCTTCGATGTCAGATTAGAAACATTGCCGTCGATGTAGGTTGTGTCAAACTCTCCCGCCGCAAACTCCCGGCTGGACACCAGTCTTGCCAGGAAATCTGCATTTGTCTGCACGCCCGCCACCCGCAGGGCACCGAGAGCCCGCGTCATCGTTGCCAGCGATTGCATTCGGTTCGACTCATGCACGATCAGTTTCGCGATCATGGGATCGTAAAACGGCGATATGACATCACCCTCACCCACACCGGTGTCGATGCGCACTGAAGAACGTAGTTCCGGCCAACGCAACCGTGCGAGCCGTCCGGTTTGTGGCAGGAAATCCGCCTGAGGATCTTCCGCATAAAGACGCGCCTCCAGCGAATGTCCATTGATCGACAGATCGTCCTGCATCGCCGGCAGGTCTTCACCCGCGGCAACTCTGAATTGCCATTCCACCAGGTCCACACCGGTGATTTGCTCCGTGACCGGGTGTTCAACCTGCAAACGTGTATTCATTTCCATGAAATAAAAGGCGTCCTGCCTCAGGCCATTGCTTGAATCGGCGATAAACTCCACGGTCCCTGCCCCGACGTATCCCACCGATTGCGCCGCCGCGACAGCCGCTGCGCCCATCGCATCGCGCATCTGCACGCTCATGCCCGGAGCCGGCGATTCTTCCAAAACCTTCTGGTGACGCCTCTGCATCGTACAGTCTCGTTCAAACAGATGAACGCAATGTCCATTCTTGTCGGCAAAGACCTGAAACTCGATGTGTCTTGGTGAAGAAACGAACTTCTCGATGAGCACCTTGCCTTCACCGAACGCTGACATCGCCTCCCGTCGGCAAGCATCAAGAGCGTCCGCGAAATCCGCATGCCGGTCCACACGGCGCATGCCCTTGCCGCCACCACCGGCAACGGCTTTGATCAGGAGCGGATACCCAACCTCATAGGCTTTTTGCTTGAGAAAATCGGCATCCTGATTGTCCCCCTGATAACCAGGCACAACCGGAACGCCGGATTTCTCCATCAACGCCTTTGCAGCATCCTTCAACCCCATCGCCCGAATGGCATCCGGCGGCGGACCGACAAACTCCAGGCCTGCCTTGCCACAGGCTTCGGCAAATTCCGCATTCTCAGAAAGAAAGCCGTAACCTGGATGAATGCACTGCGCGCCCGAACGGCGCGCCACATCCAAAATGGCGTCTTGCACCAGATAACTCTCGGCCACAGGCGCTGGCCCGATCAGGTGCGCCTCGTCCGCCATGGACACATGCATGGCGCCCACATCCGCTTCAGAGTAAACAGCAATGGTGCGCAAGCCAAGGCGTTGCGCTGTGCGCACCACCCGGCAGGCAATCTCCCCACGATTGGCGATGAGAACGGAACTGAACATTGCCATGTTATGTCACCGCAACCACACCGATGACAACTGGTGATTTACGATTTTCGCCATCACCGGAACATTCCAACCGTCAATATCCCGGGTCGAAATACTCCTCGTCGACACGCTTGATATTGGCTGAGAACGCACAATGAACCCCGACATTGTACGTAATCATATGACCGGCAAGCTGCTGACCATCCATCAGGACGATATTGCGCGACGTCGTGCAGACAAATTCACGGGCCTTTCTGGTGAAATGTGATGTCGTAATGAAGAGGCCGCGACTGGCGCGGTGCGCATCAAGGGCTCCAGCAAAATCTCGCAAATTCCCGGAACCGACTGCGGCTCCCGGCCTGTACCGCTTCGCCTGCAGGTAGATCACGTCAAGGCCCAGCACATCCTGGGTAACAATTCCATCAATACCGCCATCCGCCGTTTTGCCAAGCCGGTGGGCAAGACCGGCCCCGCCGCAGCCATATCCCATTGCAAGCAACAGATCGACGACCAATTGTTCGAAGAATGTCGGTGTCTGCTCAAGAATGCGATTGAGCAGGGTCGATATCAGATCG
Source organism: Aestuariivirgaceae bacterium (assembly GCA_028282065.1). GTDB lineage: Bacteria > Pseudomonadota > Alphaproteobacteria > Rhizobiales > Aestuariivirgaceae > JANQIR01. Next base: position 458 of record JANQIR010000222.1, on the reverse strand, counting down.
CGATTGTGCCGCTGGACAATTTGCTCCACCGCCTGGGCCGGCTCTGCGCCCGCCATATCAAACGGTTCAGACTGTTCTGCAAATCCCCCCTCGCACGGCCCGGCAACCGGGCTGGAGGCGGTGGACGGGCTGGCATCGGCCACCAGGCCCAGCGTTCGATACCCCTTTTGGGTGACCGTCACGGGGTCGGACATGGAGCCGGACCATTGCAGCTGATCAGCTTGTTGCAGATACTTGATGGCCCACAACACGTCGTTTCTGAGCACCGTATCGCGGCCGCTCGGCAACAGGTGACGCGCACCTGTTCCGCGGGCACGCATCGCCAGCGCGACCTGATCTATCACATCCTCAAAATGTATCTCTCCGCCTGCCTCGGCGATACAGGACAAGACCGGCTGCATCAGCAGTCTGTAGTTTTGAGAGTTCACCCCCGTAAACCCCCCAATCGATACGTTGCA
>JANQIR010000220.1 GCA_028282065.1 Aestuariivirgaceae bacterium | reverse complement strand
AATTGACACCGTAGCGTAGCAGCCACACGCGCCTAGAGCATTTTTTTGTGAAACCTGAGTCACTAAAAATGCTCTATCTCTTTGATATTGAGCATGTTCTTATCCGAAAACCGCACACACTTTTCGGGAACATGCTCTAACTCATCCGACCGAAGTCGCAGCATCCACCGGCTCGACCTGGCCGATCCAGCAGCCTGCAAGGCTCCTTCTCCACTGGAAATTCAACTTGCGTTTGCCCGATCCGGATTTTTTGGCGCGGCCAAACGAGAAATAGCGGTATCCCTGATGATGATTGTCCAGGTGACACGCCAGACCGCGCTTGCGGAGCTGTTCTGCAACGGAATCGCGGGTTGCCTGACGAGACCCCTCTATGAAGCAGAAGGAGTCCTTGTCCATGAAAAGGGTTTCACGGCTGTCATAGAACCCGCCATCGAAAACCACGAGGTCGTAGGTGACCGGTTCCTGCAACAGCACGTCCATGTCGGTAACAACACGATTGCGCGGTTTCAAATCGGCCGGAATATTCAACTCCAGCTGTTCAAGACAATATGCATCGCACTCCGTTGAAACGATCTCTGCAACATCTGCCGGGTGGGTCAGTAGCGCATAGGTCAGCGTGCCGATGCCGGCGCCGAATTCAAGGATCGTCTTTGGTCGCGACGCCTTCAGCAATGCGGACAGATGCGCCAAGGAAAACTCGGTCGCAATGTGCTGGGAACCGGGCCGCACCGCAAAACGTGCATGAACGGATTCAGCGAATTCCCAGTCAGCTTCGCTTGGTTTGACAATCATCCGGCTTCAATCCCAAAATCTCTTCGATAAACAATGCGCGCGATCACCCGGCCATCTGAGGCGCATTGGCGGTTTCAACCTGGCCGATCCAGCATCCCTTGCGCTGCTTGCGCCAGCGAAACTTCCATTTGCTCTTGCCGGACTCATACTGCTTGATGCGATTCAGGGCAAAGTAACGGTAGCCCCGGTGATGGTTGTCCAGCCGGCAGGACAGGCCCCGTCGTTCCAGTTCTTCAATGACCGATTGGCGGGTCTTTCGGCGGGCACCCTCTATGAAGCACACCGACCCTTTGTCCATAAACTGGATTTCACGACTGTCATAAAAACCACCGTCAAAGACCACGAGATCAAAGGTCCCCGGTTCTTCCAGAAGATCTTCCAGATCCGTCACAACCTGGCATCGCGGCTTCATGCCGTCAGGAATATTGATTTCAAGCTGCTCAAGACAAAAGGCGTTGCTCTCAGTGGAAACCAATTTTTCCACCCCGGAAGGATGGTTCAAAAGCGCGTAGGTCAGTGTGCCAATCCCCGCGCCAAATTCCAGCACGGTCTTGGGCGAGCGATCGCTCAGCAGTGCCGACAGGTGAGCAATGGCGAATTCGGTTGCAATGCGCTCCGCGCCGGGCTTGCCCTCGAATCGCGCCCGGACGGCGCGGGCAAATTCCCAATCAGACTTGTCCGGCGTTACTTTCATTTCAAATTCCTCGCCATCGCGGTGCCAGGGAACGCCTCGGCCAATTGCTTCATCCGGCCAGCCAGCGAAGCGTGGCCAAAGTACGTTGCCTCAAAGTTTGTCGTGTAGTGTTCTTCGATAAGCTCACAATATGACCGGGTGGGTAACGCAAAATACACTTCCGCAGAACGAGGCGCTACGTTCTGCTGCTTGCTTGGCAGGAACCGGCTGTTCCAGGCTGCAAGCCCCCTCGCCATATGCTCATAACGCCGCAACCCCTCGTTCTGTGTGGCATAGACTTCCAGAAGCCTGATCTTTTCGTCAATCTCGGCTGAGATGTCCATATAGCCGTTGGTGAACGGCGTATTGTTGACCTGATATCCCCAGACTTCGCGCACTTTGGCCGGATGCTCGCGCAGCGCCTGCCAGAGGAGCTGGCATACGGCACGGTGTTTTGCAGATCCGTCAAACAGCCAGGGGGCAAGAACAAGTTCGGCCTGCGTCCCCTCAATAAGATCGGCCAGCGCAGCGATGTGTCCGGCCGTGATCTCCATACCGATATTGCCAATGCCAAGGCAGTGGTATTGCGCGTTCGCACCGGCGCAAACCTCACGGGCCTCCTTCTCGCGAAGGGCGACCGTTTCCTCCGGCGACAGTTCCGCGCCCCTGAACATCAGCCCTGTTTGCGCCCCATCCGTGGCAAAGCACACAGCCAGCCGCTTACCGAGATCGCGCGCCTTGATCATGAGGCCGCCGGCCCCGATCAATTCATCATCTTGATGCGGCGCGATCACCAAAATGGACCCGAACGATGCGATATCAAGCGCCTTGGGCCTGACGCTTGCGCGGAATGTTTCGGCGGCCAAAGCGTCCGCCAGAATGTTGATATCGGTAATGCCGCTCCAATTGCGCACGAAGAAGCGAAAAGGACCCTCGCCGGAGGTTCCGAACCGGAGCCGGTTCAGCAGCTTTTTAAATGAGACCGCGCCCATTGCTAAAACTCCCACTCGGCGAAGGACTTACCGAGAAGACTCTCAAGCCGCACCTTGTGCCCGCGGAAATGGTCCATAAGCTGCTTGCGTGTACCAGGCGCCATCTCCATGGAGCGGGCGGCATCGAAAAACGGCGTACTGGCTGCCACAATGGCCTCGCGCCGGCGCGTACGGTCTTTTACCGTCAGCTTCAACACGCCCTTGAGCGTACTCAAATATGCTTGTGCGAGAGGTTTCATCGGGCCGGATCGCACCCAGGGCTTGGGATAGACCGCCCAGTTCACATTGTGCCTGTGGCGCGGTTGTTCGAACCTGTGGCCGGTATCGGCTCCAATGAAACCACACAGAGCCGACAAGGTGGCATCCGGTTTGGATCGGAGCTGTTCCACCGTGACAACCATGACCCGGTCTTGCGGGATCACGGCAAAAAAGTCGCGAAGGCTCAAGTCATATTCGCCGCGTGCACGATAGGACAGGGTAAAACGGTTGTAGTCGCTTTTCGCGCCCCGGTCCTCTTCACTGTGCAACGCAGCTTCGAAAGACAGCTTCTCGCGGCCCTTTGCCACCTCGTTCCAGTAGTGCGACCAGGCGCGCTCAACCGGGTTTCGCAGCGTAATGATGAACCGGGTATCAGGAAGCATAGCGGCGATGCGCCTGTGGGCCGGGCGCCAGAACAGATAGTCGGCACTCTTCTCCGCAATCAGCTGGCCCGGCGCCGGGCCGGCAGCGTCAAACCACGCATCATAGTCGGCAATCCGGTGCGCATCCTCCCAGGATGTATCGCGTGGCACAGACCGCCGCCGCGCAGCCTCGTCTACGAACCAGCCACCATCACGCTTGGGGTGTATGAAAATTCCCGGATGTGCGTTCAGCAGATTGGCCAGTGTCGTCGTACCGCAGCGGCGTTCCCCGGCTATGATGAAATCAGGTAATGGCATCTACCGCTACCACGTCTCAGGCTTCCAATTCGCGCGGCTATATTTCGAAACCTAACGCGGGCCCGCGCCACGCGCGGGTCGGCAATTCCTTAGTGGCTCAGTGTGGATTTGGCAACATGCCTTGACGGCGCACACAGTGCTGATTGAATAGCCAATATGCCACATGACCTGTTCACGGAAGACTTTAAGGAACAGCCCTTCTGGTGGGACCGGACACCACGTCCGGAGTTTGAGCCCGGCAGCTTGCCGTCACGTGCCGATCTGGCCATCATCGGGTCCGGCTATACGGGACTGAGTGCGGCCATTGAAGCCACGCGCGGCGGCCTGGATACCCTCGTTCTGGATGCCGAAGCCGCCGGATGGGGCTGCAGCGCGCGCAATGGCGGACAGATCAGCACCAGCCTCAAGCCCTCATTTGGCGACCTTGCGCGGCGCTACGGTGCCGGACGCGCCTTGAGCATCCTGATGGAAGGCCACAGGGCGCTCGACTGGCTGGCGTCTTTTGTCGAGGCGGAAGGTATCGATTGCGACTTTCAACGGTGTGGCCGGTTCCTGGGCGCTCACACGCTGGCATGGTTCGATCGGCTGCGCCGGGACTTGGAAAACGAACATCGGGAGCTGCGAACCGATTCATTTCCGGTTACGCGCGACGAGCAACACGGCGAAATCGGCAGTGACTACTATTATGGGGGTATCGTTTCGCCACACCACGCTAGCGTTGATCCGGCCCGCCTGCACATGGGACTGCTGGATCTGGCGATCAGGTCTGGCGGGAAAATCGCAACGAACTGCGCGGTATCGGGACTTGAACGCCTGTCAGACGGCTTCAGGGTTTCCACCGCGCAAGGCGACGTGACTGCGAAACGCGTGATCCTGGCGACCAGTGGCTATAGCGGCCGCCTGTCGCCCTGGCACCGCCGGCGGATCATTCCGATTGGCAGCTACATGCTGGCAACGCAGCCGCTGCCCGACCGGCTCATCGGCGAATTGAACCCCAAGGGACGGGTGAACAGCGACACCAGGAAGCTCGTTGTCTACTACCGGACCTGTCCGCGGCGGCAACGGGTCCTGTTCGGCGGCCGGGTTTCAATCAAGGAGCCGAGCGCCCGGGCCACCGCCCCGGCACTTCACGATGAAATGGTGCGTATCTATCCGCAACTCGCAGACGTCCGGATCAGCCACGCCTGGATGGGATTTGTCGGCTACACATTCGACAAGCTGCCGCATCTGGGTGAACGTGACGGGTTGTACCACTCCATGGGATATTGCGGATCGGGTGTATCCCTCGCCTGCTATTGCGGCATGCGCATCGCCCAACAGGTTCTTGGCTTGCCCGAGGGCCGCACACCTTTGGACACAACGCGCTTTGAGACCAGGCCCTACTATTTCGGCAAGCCTTGGTTTCTCGCCCCCAGTGTCCGCTATTACCGATGGGCTGACAGGCGGGGACGGTAGGCCGTGTGCCCTTACGCAGCGGCCTGGCTGGCGCCGCAGGCCGACGCAACGTCCTGTACAATCGGAAACCATAGCGTGAAGGTGACACCCGACGTCTCGCCGCTCTTCACCTCCATTCCGCCGTTGTGCAACCGCATGTAGTCCGCGACCAGCGGTAATCCCAACCCGGTTCCGAAGGACTTGGTTGTATAGAGCGGCTGCAGGATTTTCTTCAGTGCATCGGGCGGAATTGCCGGTCCGTTATTATAGACGGCGATTTCCACACCTCGCGGGCTGAGACACGAAGAGATAACGATGACAGGGTTCTCGCAGAACATTTCATCCGGCTGGCCTGATTTACCCACCATAGCTTCAGACGCATTGTTGACGAGATTGTTGATGGCGCATTCCATCTTATGCGGGTCAAAGCCGGTCTTCAGGCCGCCTGCCGCAAGCTCAAGACGGATATCCACCACATCGGGCAAACTGTCGGCCTGATCGCGGATAACCGATTCAATCCAGGCATCGAGGTCCACCTGATCCAATTCCAGCGTGTTGGCCCGGGCATATGTCAGAAGTTGCGATATCAGGTTGTCGCAGCGCGAGATCGCCGAGTCGATACGCTCCAGCGGCCGCGCAAGCGGTCCAGCGCCGTCGCCAGCCTTGCGTTTCATAAGGTAGGCCGCATTGCGGATCGAGCCGAGCGGATTGCGCAGTTGATGGGCAACGGTTGCCGATAACTGGCCGATCTGCGCCAGTCGGCTCAAATCCTGATCGATTTCCTCATCCGCATCCGAACCGGCCGGCGCATATCTTGCGTTGGACAACTTGGGCGATGCCGGTCTCGGCAGCATGACCGCATCTGAACTGACGCCGCCCGATGCGGAAAACTCCGGCAGCGTGAGATCCGACAAATCGTCAGGGGCGAGCGGTTTCGCAAAGAAAAAGCCCTGGCCGAAATCACACCCCATAGCGCGGAGGGTTTCGGCCTGTTCCCTGGTTTCTATACCTTCTGCAAGAACGGGAATTTCCATTACATTGGCCAACCCGATTATCGTGCGCACCACCGCCATGTTGGTTTCATCTTCCAGCATGGTGGAGACAAAGAGCCGGTCGATCTTGATCTTGTCGATAGCTAGGTTGGAAAGTTGTGACAGGTTGGAATAGCCGGCACCAAAATCATCCAAGGCAATACGTACACCCTGGTTTTTCAATGACATAATGGCGCGCTTTGTGGCAGCGGGATCCTCGACAATGCAATTTTCCGTAATCTCGATTTCGAGTCTGTTTGCCGGAAAGCCCGCCTTCGCCATCGTCGAAAGCAGCTTCTCGGGAAACCAGGGGTCGCGCAGATCCTTCGGTGAAACATTGAGCGCCAGACTGCCCGAAAACTCACGATCGCCAAACGTCCGGCATCCCGACTCCAAAACCGACATCGTCAGTTCGGTCATGGTTCCGGCCGCTTCGGCGATCGGAATGAACTGTTCCGGCAAGAGGGTGCCGCGTGATGGGTGCCGCCAGCGCGCCAGTATTTCATACCCGACCAGTGTGCCGCGCTGAATGTCGATCAACGGCTGATAGGAGGGTACGATCGCCCCTGAGTTTATGGCGCTTACGAGTTCCAGCTCCAGCTCGGCCTGCCGTTTTATCTTCTCACCGGTGGACTGTTCGTAATAGGTGATGTTACTGCCCGACTCGGTTTTTCCCTTGCGCATAGCCGCGTCGGCATACCGCAAAAGCATCTGGGCATTCGTGGCATCGAAGGGATGCAGCGACACGCCGATATTGAGCTTGAGGTCAACCGACGCGCCTTCAATCGGTACCGGCCGGCTCAGTACATCACGCAGCCGGTTGACCGCTTTGTTGACATCATCGAGATGATCGAGACTGGCAAACTCCAAGAGCAGACCGAAGTTATCCGCATCGAGGCGGGCGAGATATTCGCTTGCCCTGACATGCGGGCGAAGCAACTCCGCAAAAGCAATGAGAAGGCGATCGCCAGCCTGGGGCCCCATTCCATCATTGATCTGGGTGAACCGGCGGATGTTAATTGCGACGACCGCGACCAGCCCCTTGTTGCGCTCGGCCCGGACAATGGCGCGCGAGACCTGATCGAGAAAGTAGGTTCGGTTGGGCAGGCCGGTCAGGCCATCGGTCGAAACAGGCTGATCGCTGCGTAGATCCGCAACCGGTTCGCGCAGCGCTCCGCCACGCACCTCATTCAGCCGGCGGAAGCAGAAGACGATGATACCGGTCATGAGTACGATTTCGGCAATGACAAGATCGCCCAGCCAGCCATCACCGAGCGTACCCAGCCATCCGGTGATGAGGTCGCCAAAACCAACGCCGGCCGACAGAACAGCAACCAGCAAGGCCACGACCAACACCAATGCCGCGTCGATCAAACTGCGCGGTGAAACCAGGTTCCGCCAAACATTTCGGGTTTTGGAAGTACGGTCCGTTTCGTGCGTCGGAGGGACAATCTGCATCCATAGATCCGGGAGTTGGAACACCAGATTCCCCATGATTGCCGATAAGGCTTAAAACGCAATTAAGGATTGTGTCGGGTTTCAAACAATATCGACCGAATTTGTCAGTACACGTTTGCAACAGCCGCGAAGAACCCCCGATTGGGCCCGAACGCACTGATCTTATGTAAGCAAAAGCCAAGCACTGCCGCCATCGCGGATGGCGCATCTACTCGGAGTGCTTGCCGGGCACGAAATGCAAACAGGCCTGGATCGCCATTTCAGCGGCGGTATGCCTGCGTGCCAACATGACTATTCATCTGAAGGAAGCGGAAGGACCGCAGCTGTTACGCCGCTCTGCGCCAACGCTCCGCAATCATGCGTTTTCGCACGCCGGCAAACAGGTCGGCAATGTCTTCACGGACAATGCCATCACACTGCATGACCATCTGAACCATGGGATCTTCCAACAGGTCATTCAGCCTTGTCTCGATAGTCGAAATCGGATCCAAGACATGGAGGTGTTTCTGGGGCATTTTGCGGCTCATTAGCTATTTTGATTGTCGCCGGTGAAGTACCATAGTTCCTTGACGGTAAGGTGACCATCGACGGCACGTTTTGTGACAATTTTGGTCAGATTACGCCTTAAGTTTTGGAGGCATTCGCTACAGCGACTCAATGAAAGCGATTAGTTGCCCGCGTTCTTGCCGTGTCATCTCGATAACCCGTTTGCGGGCGCTTTCTGCTTCGCCACCGTGCCAAAGAATGGCTTCCAGGAGATTGCGTGCCCGTCCGTCATGCAGAAAATAGGTGTGCCCGTTGACCGCCCTGGTCAGCCCGATCCCCCAAAGCGGCGGTGTGCGCCATTCCCAGAAATCGGCGGCCCCTTCCGCAAAGGTATCGGCCAGACCGGTGCCAAGGTCGTGCAGCAGCATGTCTGTGTAAGGCCAGATACGCTGCCCTCGCAGCTCCGGCGCCACATGCGGCTCTGTTGCCGTTGTGAAGCTTGGCACATGACACTTGGCGCAACCTGCCGCATGGAAGAGTTTCTCGCCGGCTTGTATATCCGGTCTGTCAGCATTGCGGCGTTGTGGTACGGCGAGCCTGGCGATGTAGAGCACCACATCGTCAAGCGCTTTTTCCGGCACTTCCGGCATGTTGTTGCGGCTGCCTTGCGCGGCGGCGCGACAAGCATGTTGCTTTTCACTGCAGTCACCATGGGCCGGCATGAACAGCGGAGTCGACAACCCCATGTCCATGGCGAATGCCGATGCGACCTGCTGACGAAGGGTCGGCTGGCCGGCTTTCCAGCCAAAACGGCCAAGCACAACGGCCTTGTTCTCGCGGCTCCAAATCCGGTTCGGCTTTCCCGAAACGCCATCGCCGTCCGCGTCATCCGGGTCGACATGTTTCAGGATATCCTCTTCGCTGACCGCTTCCAGAAGTCCAAGTCCGACCATCGGGGGCGCGATGCGCGGGGAGATCATGCGGCCGGGAATCATCCGTCCATAGGCCAGGTCCGTGATCTTGTATTCGGGCCTGCGCAGATTGACGATCTCACCGCCATTCAGCTCCACCGGAACCTCAGAATAGGTAATTTCTATACGTGCTTCCGGCCTGTGACCCGGGACCGCGCCCGTCTGCAGCTGGTGACCATAGGCAGGGTCTGGAAAGACACTCACCAGATTGTTCTTCAGCTTTTCAATGTCTTCGCTCTCGATCGACAATACGCCGGAGCGGAACGGCATCGAGACATGCGCGAAGCCATCTGCAGCGACCGGCTGGCCCCGGCCGTCACGGACATGGCATTCACTGCAGGACCTGGCGTTGAAGAGCGGGCCAAGACCGCCTTTTCCGGTTTCACTGCCCGCCGTCCAGACCTGCCTGAACAGGCGGTTTCCGTTGACGAAAGCCGCTTTGGCTTCACCGCGCAGATTGCCGACCGGTTGCGAGAACGCATCCTGGCCCGTTTCAGCGCGCGCCGCCGTCGCCTCTCCGCCCGGCATGCGCCCGGTTTTTTGTTCATCAGCACGCGAGCCGGACAGGAGGGCCGGCATCGCGACCGCCGCCGCGAGCAAAGCTGTACATACCAATGCCGGCTTCAGCGCCATCACGTTACGCTCCTTGCCAATTTGACAGCAAAACAGGCCCGCCGATCGCCCGGCGAGCCTGTCATTGCAAACGAAACCGGGCCGGTGCCCGGATTACCGGCACCCCGTCATTCCGCCTCGTCGGCGGAGTTAGCCTGAAGCTGTCCGTAGTTTTCCGGGCCAATCTTCTCCAACAGGTCTAGCTGTGTCTCGATATAATCGATGTGGCCCTCTTCATCGTTCAACAGTTCTTCAAAAAGCTGCATGGACACATAGTCGTCCTCCTCGCGGCAGACCTTTCGAGCTTCCGTATAGAGGGCCCGGGCGCTCAACTCAGCCTTCAGATCGCACTCAAGGACTTCCTTGAGGTTCTCACCGATGAGCAGCGGATCCAGCGTCTGTAGATTTGGGTGGCCTTCGAGGAAGATAATCCGCTCGATCAATTTGTCGGCGTGCTGCATTTCCTCAATGGATTCTTCACGCTCTTTCTTGGCGAGCTTGCCGTAACCCCAGTCATCCAGCAGCCGATAGTGCAGCCAATACTGGTTGACCGCGGTCAGTTCATGCCTCAGGGACTTATTTAGATATTCTATAACCTTTTCGCTGCCTTTCATCGCACGCTCCCGTTACGGTGTTTCCATCGGCCGGATGTTCGCGGCCTCGTGTATCGTCATTACTAGCGTACGATGAGTCGCCCGGCAACAGATTAGAATTATTCCAAACTAATTTGTTTTTGACGGTCTCACGGATTTCCACCCCACTTACCGCCGAAGGCCCGCTGATCAATGTGCGATTGACGGCTGTGTCCGGAAGGTGCTGGCGAAGGTGCTCTATCTTGGCGATCATTGAAGGCATGCAACCACCACAATTGGGCCGTTTCCCGCACGACGAGAATACCGATCCCGGCGTAATCACCTTATGACGGTCGCGGCGTGTGAGATCCTTTACGGAGTCTTCCACATCCGTGCAGGTGATCGTATTGCAATGGCATATAATCATGCGTCCACCCAAGGGCCAGGACAACATCGCGGATGAGAACCATTCTCATTCCTAATTTTAGCATATTGCTCCCGGGGTCTATAGGAGTCAAGATGGAAATCAAAATTTCCCTTTTAATTTCAATGTTTTAGAATTAGAATAATTCGAAAGAACGCTTACCTAGGGGCAAGCTTGCAGATCGCCGCCAGACGTTTCACTCGCCTTCCAACACGTAAATTTCGACCTGTTCGGCGCGGCCGCGCAGCGCCTTCAACCCCAAATGGCGCAAATCGAAATCCTTTGCTAGACCGTCGCGCACCGCCCCTGACACAAGAATATTGACGTCAGCCTTGGCATTGCCAAGCTTTTTCCCGGCCTCTTCGAGCCGTTGCGCGACGTTCACCGCATCGCCAACAACCGTGTAATTCACCCGGCCGGCACTGCCGATGTTCCCGACCACAACCCGGCCGAGGTGAATACCGATGCGCAGGCGAAGCCGGGCGGCCCCTGCTGTGTGTTCCTGCCGCTTCTGGTTGAACTCGGCAACCGACCTGGCTATCTGAAGAGCGCAGCGACAGGCCCGGTCTGCCAGGTCCGGCTGCCGCTCGATGCCGCCCCAGATCGCCATGACGCTGTCTCCGATGAACTTGTCGACCGAACCGCCCTCATCTTGCACACAATTCGAAATGACAGCGAAATGATCGTTCAGGAATTCAGCCGTTGCCGGAGCGGTCAAATGTTCCGACATGGTGGTGAACCCGACAATGTCGGTGAACATGACGGCGACCTCTCGATAAGAGGATTCCACCTCACCGCCCGGCGTGATTTCCATCAAACGCCGCACAAGCCCCTTCGGCACGTAGCGCTCAAACCAACGCAAACCGTCAAGCATGACATTGAACGACTGGGCAGCGTCGTCCAGTTCCCTGAAGAAACTGCGCGGAATAGGTTGAACTTTGGTCAGTTCAAATGCATGAACGTTTTTGGCCCCTTCCGCCAGGCGTTTGACAGGCTTTGAAATCTGTCTGCCGATATAGGCGGCAGCGGCGGCAGAGAGCAGCGACATCGCAAGGCAAATGATGATCGCCCATTTCAGCCGCCCCGCCTCAGACGTCATGTCATGGGCTTCAAAGTAGGTGCCTATGTATAGCGGTTTGTCGGAATAGCCCGAAAGCTCCTTGAAAAGGATGATGTATTCAAGGTTGCCATAGGCTGCAAAGCGCACGTCCGGACCGGATATGAATTGCTGGGCGAACGTCGATTGCTCCGGTTCTTTCCACATTGCCGCGACAACGGGATCTGCAAAGGTTGCCTGCTTCGGTATCGGCTGACCTCTGTGCAGACCGGCATAGCCGAAGGCCATCAGTGGATGTGCCAGGACCTTGTCCCTGCCGTGCAGAATAAACGTGTTGGCGCCAAAGTCGGTGTCCAGCGTGGACAGGAAATCGGACATTTCGTTGATGGAAACCCATGCGGACATCACGCCGGCAAGCTTGCCTGACTTCACCACCGGATACTGGTAGTTCAGCACCGCCTGCTTGTAGGCGCCGCGCCACAGCAACTGTCCCCAGAACGGCTTTAACCGGGTTTTGGCGGCATCGGTCAGTTTGGCAAGATCGAGGTCGTCACCGACGCGTTGAAAGATTGGAGCGGTCTGGTCGCGCTGGCGTTCCACACCCGCAAGTCTACCGTTCACGTCGATGAACTGGATACGGATGATCTGCGGTGTGGCGGACACCGCCCCGGTCAGCAGACTGGTAAACTCTTCCGAGACACCCGGTTCCACCTCCCCGGCGGCGATCCGTCCGGCGATAAATTCCACCTGATTGCTGGCAGCGTCAAAGAAGCGGGTGGTGTGCTCGCGTTGCGAATTGATGATCAAGCCGGCTTTTTGGGCCAGGAGGTCGACGGTGTTCTGATACCCGACGACCAGCCCCACCCCAAGCACACCGGCAACGGAGACGAGAACGAAGAAGCCCAACCCCAATGCCAAAGCAACGGACATGGAGGCATACCATGCCCTTTGCGGCCTATTGCTGGAAGCCTGGACCATCCGTGTCGCCTCGAGCCAGTCGGTTCTGCTTGCCAGAGCGCGTTTCACTCCAGACCCTATGGTAGGGTCAGGGCACAAACACTGACCTCACTCAACAGGCTTGTGAGCTTCAGATCAACCCTGCGTCAGAGGTACGATGCGGATTTCAACACGGCGGTTACGGGCTCTGCCAACATCGCTGTCGTTTGCCGCAACCGGAGAAGACTCACCGTACCCGTTGATTGCAAGCCGCCGCGGGTCTACCTGCTGGCCGGACAGATATTCTGCAACCGATTCCGCACGTTTCTCGGACAGCACCTGATTGGATTGGTGCGATCCGACATTGTCCGTGTGACCGTTCACATCCACAATCGAACGATCGTATTCGTTGAGAACCAGAGCGACGGAATTCAACACGTCATAGAAATGCGGTTTGATCTCGGACCGGCCGAAATCAAAGGTGATATTGCTCGGCATGTTCAAGATGATGTCGTCACCAGCCCGGGTGACGCTTACGCCGGTGCTTTCCAGCCGCTGCCGCAAGGCTGCTTCCTGATTGTCGACATAGGCTCCAACCCCGGCTCCGGCCAAGGCGCCGATGCCTGCGCCAATCAAGGTTGCCTTGCGCGAAGATGCGCTGGTGCCCTTGCCGATCGCAAGGCCGGTCAAAGCACCAAGTCCGGCGCCGACCGTGGACCCGATGGCCGCGTTCGAAAGTTTCTGCTCGCCGGTGTACGGATCGGTTGTGCAGGCGGCCAGCGTCAATGCCGCAGCGGCGATAACTGCCAGATGTTTCATGGATTACGTCTTTCAATTCCTCGGCGACACCGTTCAAAGCGACAGCCGTTCCGCAAAATGCTGCGGCTTGCCAGGTGCGCGCCCACTCTACCCCTTCACAAACTCTCATCCCGCCGGGTCCCACCTGCAGGATGCTGAAGCACACTACAGTGAATATGGTTAAGAGAGTTCTGACGCCGCAGCGTGTGAGTTCCGAATTCTCCTTTACCGCAGCACCGGCACGTAGACCGTCTGAATGCGGCAAATTGAAGAAGACATTTGGGTTCTGTCGTGTCGGGCCGGATTCAACGCCGGCGCAGCATGAAGCGCTTGAGGTGAGATGCAACCTCTTCGGGCGCCTCGACCAGAATGGAATGCTTGTAGCGCTCAAGGATCACAAGTTCGCTGTCAGGCAATTGTGCATCGATCAAGCCGTTCAGCCGTGGATTGCAGCCGCCATCGAATTCGCCGGTCAAGACGAGCGAGGGCGCCGTAACCTCATGCAGCCACGGCAGCATTTCGGTTCCTGCGTAGATTTCGAAGACGTTCATGAAGACATCCGGATTGGTATCGACGACCTGCTCCAACCTGCGTTCAACCAATTCGGGATGCGCCTTGATGAAATCTTCGGTAAACCACCGGTCGACCAGCGTTTGCAGCGTGTTGGCGATGCCGTTGGCCTTCATGGCCTCAACCACACCCCAAACCTTGGCACTGTCGTCTTCAGTTCGTCCTGCGGCGGTTGACAACAGACCTTGTGTCAGGACCTTGTCAGGATGCAGCCGGGCATAGGCCGGCGCGATCATTCCGCCCAATGAGTGTCCAGCGAAGTGTGCGCGCGCAATCCCCAGAGCCGCGCGCAAGCGCTCAAGATCAGCCACAAGTTCGTCCAGACCGAACCGTCCTTCGGGAACAGGAGACGTTCCGTGACCCCGCAGGTCATAGGAAATGCACCGGAAGCTGTCCTTCAGCAGCGGCACAAGGAACCGCCAGGCATCGCGCGCTGCACCAATGCCGTGAATCAGGAACAGCGGCGGTCCTTCGCCATCGATCGTGTATGCGCAGTCAATGGCCGACGTCATGTCAGGTCCTCAACGATCATCATTGCGCCACCCGATGCGGTTGGAGGCGAACATTACGGGAGAAGTGAGGCATGACGTCTTCGGCAAGCAGTTGCATTGCATCAAGTGTCTCCGACTGGCTGCAACCGATGTTCATGTTGAAGATGGCCTCATCTATGCCCGCCTCGGCGTATGGCGCCAGTCGCTCGACCATCTCATCGGGCGTGCAAATCAGGATGTTCTGCGCCAGCTCCTCCACGGACTGTTTTCTGGGCAGGGCCGCGATTGCGCCATGAGACACCTCCCCTGGCCCTGTGTAGACATTATCGAAGCGGCTGTAATAGTCGTAGGCAAGTTCGATCTTCCGGCGGCGGTCTGCTTCGCTTCGAGTGAGGAAAGCGACACGCGACAGCGACAAAGTGAGGTGACTACCCGCTGCACCAAGCTCTGCCCGGCCGCGTTTGAACGCATCAACCTGCTTCAGCATGTGTTCGTTCGAACCCTGCAAAGGCGTGGTCTGAATGTGGAACCCGCGCTTCGTGGAGTGGTAAATCGCCTCGGGCGCGACCGCTGCCATCATGATGTGCGGCATGGGCTTGGTAACCGGTCTTGGCATGATGGTCATCGGGTCGAACCGATAGTACTTGCCGTCCCAGGCGACTTCCTCCTCAGTCAACAAGGCGATCAGAACGTTGAGGGACTCATCGAACTTCTCCCGCGAGATCTCCATCGGCACGCCCATGCGGCCCATTTCGAAACCGAAAGCGCCGCGGCCCACGCCGAGTATCAACCGTCCTTGCGTGAGAATATCGGCCATTACCACCTCGCCGGCGAACACCCGCATGTCATGCAGCGGTAAAACGGCCACCGAGGTCATGATGTTCACCCGCTTTGTTTCCGCCGCCACCTTGACCGCCATCAGCAAAGGACCGGGCGTCAGCAGGATGTTGATGAGGTGATGCTCCGGAATCGACACCGAGGCATAGCCGAGCCTGTCGGCATGGCGCGCCTGTTCGATCATGTCGGCATAAAGCCGGTCTCCGCCGTAGCTCGTGTCAGGGTAGTAGGCGGACAGGAAGTGATTGAATTCCATTTCGGCACCTGCGTGGATTTCAGCCTATCTTGAGTGTGATACCGCCCTATAGTTTTGTAAAATGAATTTATCTGGTTATTTTGTTCTATTTTTTCGGATTGAAAGGCATTCCATGAGCGTATCGGCCGCCCGAACATTTCTCGCTGTCGTCGCATGCGGCAACCTTAATAAGGCTGCAGACGTGCTGTCCGTTTCACCGTCAACCGTGACCAGCAGGATCGATGCGCTGGAACAGCAGACCGGACAGAAGCTCCTGCTGCGCTCCAAGGCCGGCACGCAACTCACCGGCGCCGGATTCCGCTTCCAGCGCTATGCGGAAATGTTGGTGCAAACCTGGGATCTGGCAATGCGGGACGCAGGACTGCCGGCCGGGTTCAGCAGCGTTTGCAATGTCGGATGCCAGCTTGATCTGTGGACGGGTTTGGCCGGGCCATGGATCAACCGGATCCGGCGAGAACATCCGGACGTGGCCTTGAGCATGTGGAGCGGCGATGCCACGGCCATCGCACGTTGGGTGTCCGGCGGCATGGTCGATCTGGCGGTCTCACTGGAACCGGTAACAGCATCCGGCTGGGAAAGCCGGGTGATCGCCCAGGACAGACTGGTCCAGATCGCGACTGTCGAGCGCTCAATTCAAAGATGGGACCCGGACTATGTCTATGTCGACCACGGCCCGGAGTTCCGCCGCCAGCATGCCGCTGCTTACCCGGTGGACGAAACACCCTCAATGACGTTCGGCAGCGCCGGGTGGGCACTGGAATTCATCCTGACGAATGGCGGTTCAGGATACATCCCTTACCGCATGGCCGCAGATCACATCGAAAGCGGAGCCCTCTTCACCGTCAAAGGCACGGCCGAATTCGTACGCCCGGTCTACCTGGCACATAACGGCGACGTCACGCGGGACTGGTCCTGGTTCGATGTGGCGGTCAACAGCCTCGGCACGGATTGAAATGCAAAGAGATTGCTAGGGTCAGAACTAATTCAATTGATATCATCCATTGTGCGATTACGCCATGTCGCTCGCCGTTGCCGTCGCGGCGTCCATTTCTGCGCCATGCTCCCACCCAATATTATGCAACAATTCGTGCGCAAGAATTGTTCCATTGCTTAGGCTATTGAGATCCATAGCAATGTTATTTCCTCTGACATTGGCTATTCCGCCCACGCCGCTCTCAAGATCCTTGGCGGTTATATTCAGAGTGCCGTATTGTTCAACGACCTGGTCAGCAGCAGCTCTAAATTCTTTATCGCTGGAATACAGCCCATTAAAGTTTTCGGCTAACTGTTGTGCATCAACGCCATTGTCTGCAAAGAACTTGACTCTCCCGCCAAGATTTTCAGCCTGTAGCGGACGATCGGGGTCGGGCGAGCTGCTAGGTCCACCAGATTCACTGCCACCCCGTGCGCCGCCTTCCGCACCTCCGGGATCAACTGGCTCAGTCCCACCGCTACCTTCATCTTCTTCAATACCGAACAGCTCTGCCAGCTCTTCAAGCTTTTCCATAATATCTTCAACATCCGGGATGTCATCCGAAGATTTCTTGTCGTTTTCTTTTGCTATTTCAAAAGCTGCAAACTTCGGTTCGCCATTCCTACTTGTGCTTTGACTGGATATTGCTTGTTGACCTGCATCGGAATTACCCGACGAGCACTTTCCATTTTTACCTTGACCTTCAGTGCATTGCCCTTTTGAGGATGTAGAATTCCCCGCTAAATTTGCTTTCGACAATTGCATACCATTTAATATTTGCGTAAATTGCGCATCATGGTTTGAATGAAGAGCAAAGCCGGTCGAATTTTGAAAATTTGCTGGGACTGCTTGGAAAGTCATAACTGCCTACCTGGTTTTAAGATCCTCCCAGTTTCTCTATATATATGACTTTATGCCGTCGACCAACCATGAAACGTGGCCTTGGCAATTGACAGCCAGTTCGAACGGAACACTTGTCCCCAAATGTGAGCTTTCATCGTGCCCACACCTACATAGCTGTTGAGGAAGCGTTCCCATCGGATTTCAATCTTTGAACCAGCCGATTGGAAACCGAAGACCCCCATCTTTCCATCTTGAAGCATCTAGGATCCAGGCGCCGGTCTCCCACTCCTACGATTGCCAATGTCATGTCCGGATGTCGCCAATCAGATCGGCCGACGCTATGGGGGCTGCCGCGCGATATCAACCTGTCACTGGCTTTGGGCTCTTGCCCGCTACCGCGCCTAAGCAATAGGCGAGCCAAAACGCAAGGTGTTTCCGTCTAGATCCTGCAGCTCAAAGACCAGGTGACCCCAAGGTGCCTCTTCGGGTGCATTGCCGATGTCGACCGATCTGGATGTAAACTCCTCGTAGAGCGCCTTCGCGTCTGCAACATTGACGTAGAGCTGGATTCCCGCCGGCCCGTCACCTTCATGCTCTGACAGGTGAAACGACACCGCGTCGCGGGTCACCTCCATGAAGACAGGATATCCGTCCCCCGGATCATATTCCCATGTTTTGCGGAACCCGAGTTTGCCGCAGAAGAACGCTTCACTCTTCCTTGCATCGGCGACACGCAACATACTGATGGTGCCTTGTAGCATCGTACCACTCCCTTGCGGCTTGCGATAATCCGTTCAACCAGGTTGTGATACTCGCAGAACAGCATCCGGTCGAGATTTCAGATTGTCGTGCAGTTTCAGTCCGAGACCCGGCAAGTCAGGTGCCGAGATCATGCCGTTGTCAATTGGCGCTGGCTGATCGACCAGTTCGTGGTACCAGCCATAGTAAAAGCCCCGCGTCATCTCCTGTTCGGCAACGTTCGGACAGGCAAGTGCCAGATGCGTCGAGGCCGACAGGGTTACGGGTCCGGAACAATCATGAAAGGCGATCGGCAACCCATGCGCCTGTGCCAGCACAGCCGCTTTCTTTGCTACCGTGACACCACCGCCCCAGGTAACGTCCATGATCGGAACGCTGACGCCCCCACTCTGTATCAAAGCGCTGAGCTGACCGATGCCTCCCAGCGTCTCGCCGCCGGCTATCGGCGACAGCGTCCCTCCGCCAAGGTCCGGCAGAAGGTCGATCCGGTCCATCCAGATTGGGTCCTCGATCCAGTCCGGTTCGATCTCATCAAGAGCCGCGGCAATCTTCTTCGCGGCCGGCAGGCTCCACAGTCCGTGCAGTTCGGCCTTGATATCCATGCGGTCGCCGTGAGCTTCGCGGATGGCTTCGAACGGTTGCAACGCCCTGGCAAGATCGCCAGCCGATATGTCCATCCCGTCACCTACCCCTTCGGCAAAATCGAACGGCCAGATCTTCATGGACGATATGCCCATCTCCAGCAGTTCGGCAGCAAGGTCCGCCGGGTGGTTCATGAAAGCGTAGAGATCCTGGTAGATCGTTCCCTGCTTCGGCTCGACCGTATCGAGCCCGAAATTGCCGGGGCGCACGTCGGCGGTCTGCGAGACATAGTCAGGACCTGCGCAAGTGTTGTAGACCTTGATGCTCTTTCGGACCGGGCCGCCCAGCAATGTATAAACGGGTTTGCCGGCCGCCTGCCCGGCCAGATCCCATAAGGCGACGTCCACGGCCGACAGGGCACGCATTTCCGCGCCTGTACCGCAAAATCCGACATAGGGCCGCATGGCCGCATGCAATCTTTCAATGCTGCCGGCATCTTCACCAAGGATCAGCGGTGCAATGCGTTCGTGAATGTCAGCCTCAACGGCAACAGCGCCGAAATAGGTTTCGCCCAGACCGGTCAAACCTTCATCCGTATGAACCAGAACCCAGATCAGGTTGGGCCGCTCCGTGAGCCTTAGCGTTTCGATCCGGGTGATGATCATGGCGACCGGTCACTCCGCATCGGGCTGTTTGAGCGGATGGGCACGGGCAAAGGCTTCCAGCGTGCCGCAAACCTCCTCGACCTTGCGGATCTTCGGGTAGGGCGACATGTCGACCTCGAACCGCTTGGCATTGAACAGTTGCGGCACCAGGCACAGGTCCGCAAGCGTCACCCGCCCGCCCCAGCAATACCCATCATCACCGATCAGCGCTTCCATGCCCTCGAAATTGAGCGCAATCCAGTAGGCGGCCCATTGCCTTATCTCATCCGGGTCATGTCCAAGCGGTTCCTTCAGATACCGCAGGATGCGGGCATTTTGCACCGGGTGCGTGTCGCAGGCGATGACCTGCGCCAGCGCTCTCACCTGCGCCTTTGCGAGTGGATCTGACGGCAACAGCGGTGGATCGGGATAGACGTCATCGAGATATTCCAGGATCGCCATGGACTGTGTCAGAACAGTTCCGTCATCAAGGGCCAGCGCAGGCAGCAGCCCTTGCGGATTGACCGAACGGAACGCCGGCTTGTCCTGCTCCAGCCGGTCCGGGGCGAGATGCACGAAGGCGTGCTCGACCTCCAGGCCCTTCAGGTTCAGGGCGATCCTAACCCGGTAGGCAGCCGAAGACCTGAAATAGCCGTAGAGTTTCATGTTTGAAGTCCCCTGCCTGACGCCTCATCCTTCGCCGCCAGCCTTACGTTCCAACGCACTCAGCAAGCGGTCAAGCGCCATCTTGTCGGCTTCGCTGACACCGTGAAACAGCCCCTCGGCGAATTCCAGCGCCGATGGCACGATATCGCGATAGATCTCCCGACCCTCACGCGACAGGGTCAGGAATGCCTCGCGCATATCGTTTGCATTGTGTGCCTTGACGACCAGGCCGCGATCACCGAGCCGGGCCACCGCACGTGAGACCTTTGTCTTGTGCATGCGCGAGTGCCGGCCGATATCCCTGGCGGTCATACGTTCGTATTGGCCGAGCGTGGCAATGACCCGCCATTCGGGAATGGTTATGCCGTAGCGCTCGGCATAGATTTTCGACAAGGCACGCGAGACCGCTTCGGCCACGACATTCAGCCGATAGGGCAGAAATTGCTCCAATTCGATTAACACCGGTCGTTCAGGCTTGTTCTTGACGCTCATTAGTTGCGACTGTAACTATTTTTGATGCGGCGGGACAAGTCCGTTCGTATGCCCATCACCGTGCACGAGGAAATTCAGCCATGACTGCAGCCTACATGCCGGGATTCGGAAACGATTTCGAGACCGAAGCGCTGCCAGGCGCACTGCCACAAGGACAAAATTCGCCGCAGAAGTGCGCCTATGGCCTTTACGCAGAGCAGTTGTCGGGCTCGCCCTTCACGGCGCCGCGCGGGGAAAACGAACGTTCCTGGCTGTATCGCATCCGGCCTTCAGTCAGGCATTCCGGAAAGTTCACGCGCACCGAGGTACCGTTCTGGAAGACCGCGCCGCAAATCGGCGATCATGACCTGCCCATCGGCCAGTTGCGCTGGGGACCAACGCCGATGCCGAACGAAACAACGACGTTCGTGGACGGTGTGCGGACCATGACCACTGCAGGCGATGTGAACACACAGGCCGGCATGGCGGCGCATGTCTACCTGGTCAACGCGTCCATGCTGGACGAGTATTTCTACAACGCCGATGGAGAGCTGCTTTTCGTCGCGCAGGAAGGCGGGCTGGCGATCTTTACGGAGATGGGCCGGATGGAAATTCAGCCCGGCGACGTGGCCGTCGTACCCAGAGGCATGAAATTCAAGGTCGAACTGACCAACGGCCCGGCACGCGGCTATCTGTGCGAAAACTACGGTGCGAAGTTCACCTTGCCGGACCGCGGGCCGATCGGCGCCAACTGCCTGGCAAATCCACGCGACTTCAAGACACCGGTCGCGCGTTTCGAAGACAAGGAGACGCCGTGCACGCTGACAGTCAAATGGTGCGGCAGGTTCTTCAAGGTGGATCTGGGGCATTCACCGCTCGATGTGGTTGCCTGGCATGGCAACTACACGCCGTTCAAATACGACCTCAAAACCTTCTCTCCGGTCGGCGCGCTACTGTTCGATCACCCCGACCCGTCGATCTTCACCGTCATGACGGCACCGTCGGAAACACCGGGCACCGCCAACATCGATTTCGTGATTTTTCCGGAACGCTGGATGGTGGCGGAGAACACGTTCCGGCCGCCGTGGTATCACATGAACATCATGTCTGAGTTCATGGGACTGATTTACGGCCAGTATGATGCCAAGCCTGAAGGGTTCGTCCCCGGCGGCATGAGCCTGCACAATTGCATGCTGCCACACGGTCCCGACAACGATGCCTTCACCAAGGCCAGCAACGAAGACCTGACACCTCACAAGCTGTCAAACACCATGGCGTTCATGTTCGAGACCCGTTTTCCCCAGCATCTGACGAAATTCGCTGCGGAGACAGAAACGTTGCAGCAAGACTATATGGACTGCTGGAGCGGGATCGAACGGCACTTTGACGGAACGCCATAAACCAAACGTCTCAACAGGACTATTCCAACAACAGGGACTCCGATGAAACTTGCTACCCTGAAGGACGGCACGCGCGATGGACAGCTCGTATGTGTTTCGCGTGACCTTGCCAGATATACGCCGGCGGGTTCCGTCGCCGGCACGTTGCAGGCGGCGCTCGACGACTGGGAAACGTGTGCCGATGGGCTGCGCGAACTTTATGACAAAGTCACCCTGGGCGCGGTCGAAGGCGAACCGTTCGATCAGGCCGGATGCATGTCGCCGTTGCCGCGTGCCTATCAATGGGCGGACGGGTCGGCCTACGTCAATCACGTGGAACTGGTGCGCAAGGCCCGGGGCGCGCAGATGCCGGACAGCTTCTGGAGCGATCCGCTGATGTATCAGGGCGGGTCGGATTCATTTCTGGGTCCGCACGATCCGATCCTTCTGGGCAGCGAGGACTGGGGCATCGATTTCGAGGCAGAGGTCGCCGTTATAACCGGTGATGTTCCGATGGGCGTTAGCCCAGAGGCAGCGGGCGCGCACATCAAGCTCATCATGATCGTCAACGACGTGTCCTTACGGGGTCTGATCCCGGCAGAACTGGGCAAGGGCTTCGGGTTCTTTCACGCCAAACCGTCTTCGGCCTTTTCGCCGGTTGCGGTGTCGCCGGGCTCGCTTGGCGATGCCTGGGATGGCGGTAAACTGAACCTGGCGCTGCTGTCTACCTTGAACGACAACCTGTTTGGCAAGCCGCAAGCCGGCGAAGACATGACCTTCGACTTCCCCACACTTATTGCCCACGCTGCAAAGACACGTCCACTATCGGCCGGCACGATCATCGGATCGGGTACAGTGTCGAACAAGGATGCCGATGGCTCACCCGGCCGACCGGTGGATGCCGGCGGCCTTGGCTATTCGTGTATTGCGGAAATCCGCATGATCGAAACAATCAATGACGGAAAGCCATCAACGCCGTTCATGCGATTTGGCGATACGATCCGTATCGAGGTCCTCGACGAGGAAGGACAATCGGTTTTCGGTGCGATCGAGCAAACCGTCACGCAGTATCAAGGAGCGTAACCACATGTCCAAGACATTTGCCTCGGCAAGCGATCTTACCGAGAAGACCATCACCTTTTCCGAAATCGGCCGGGATATCTACGCATTCACAGCCGAAGGCGATCCGAATTCGGGTGTGATCATCGGCGACGACAGCGTGATGGTCATCGAGGCGCAGGCGACACCGCGCCTGGCCGAAAAGGTGATCGAGCGGGTCCGGTCGGTGACCGACAAGCCGATTACGCATCTGGTGCTGACGCACTACCACGCGGTTCGGGTATTGGGCGCGGCAGCCTACAACGCGCCGACCATCATCATGAGCGAGAAGGCGCGATCCATGGTCGCGGAGCGCGGACAGGAAGACTGGGAGTCCGAGTTTGCCCGGTTCCCGAGGCTGTTTGAGGGCCATGAGAGCATTCGGGGGCTGACCTGGCCGACGACAACCTTCACGGACAGGATGAGCGTTTATCTCGGCAAGCGCCGGGTGGACCTGATGTTCCTTGGCCGGGCGCACACGGCAGGCGACATCGTCGCCTATACGCCCGACGCCAATGTCATGTTCACCGGCGATATCGTCGAGTACAAGTCGGCCTGCTATTGCGGCGACGGGCACTTCCACGACTGGCCTTCAACACTCGAACGTATCCGCAGGTTTGACGTTGAAGCGATCGGACCGGGCCGCGGCGATGCGCTGACCGGCCGCGAGATGGTCAACGCCGCGCTTGAAAGCACCGCCGACTTCGTGCGCTCGACCTATCAGCCGGTTGCACAGGTGGCGGTGCGCGGCGGATCGCTCAAGGAAGCCTTCGATGCCTGCCGGGCCTCATGCGATCCGAAATTCTCCGATTACGCCATCTACGAGCATTGCCTGCCGTTCAACGTGGCACGCGCCTATGACGAGGCGCAGGACATCGACACGCCGCGGATCTGGACGGCGAAACGGGATCAGGACATGTGGGCGGCACTGCAGGGGTAGGACAATGGCAGATGAACCGTTCAAGGCGCTTTACCAATACGGCTATCGGCACAGCACCGATCAGGATGCGGCAACGCCGGTGAAGCATCCGGTCATCGTCGTCGGGGCGGGACCGATCGGGCTTGCAGCCGGCATCGATCTCGCTCAGCGGGGCGTGCCGGTCGTTATCCTGGACGACAACGACAAGATTTCGGAAGGGTCGCGCGCGATCTGTTTTTCCAAACGCTGCCTGGAGGTTTGCGATCAGTTGGGCGTCGGCCAGCGCATGGTCGACAAGGGCGTCGTCTGGCAACTCGGCAAGGTGTTTCTCGAAGATGATCTGGTCTACACATTCGACCTTCTGCCGGAACCGGGACACAAACGGCCGGCCTTCATCAATCTCCAGCAGTACTACATGGAAGCCTATCTGGTGGAACGCGCCAGCGAGCTGGACAACCTGGAGATCCGCTGGCGCAACGAGGTCACGGCGGTTGAGCAAAACGGTTCCGGCGTGCGCATCAATATCGACACGCCGGATGGCCCCTATGAACTGGAAGCCGACTGGCTGATCGCCTGTGACGGCGCGCGCTCGCCACTTCGTTCAATGCTTGGACTGGAGTTCAAGGGCAAGGTCTTCGAGGACCGGTTCCTCATTGCCGACGTCAAGATGGCGGCGGACTTTCCGACCGAACGCTGGTTCTGGTTCGACCCGCCTTTCCACAAGGGTCAGTCGACGCTATTGCACAAGCAGCCCGATGATGTCTGGCGCATCGATTTTCAGATCGGCTACGACGCAGATCCGGAAGAAGAAAAGAAACCGGAGAACGTGACCCCAAGACTGAAAGCAATGCTTGGGAAGGATGCGGAGTTCGAACTGGAGTGGGTTTCCGTCTACACATTCCAGTGCAAACGCATGGACTCGTTCGTGCACGGCCGGGTGCTGTTTGCCGGCGATGCCGCCCACCAGGTTTCGCCGTTCGGAGCACGCGGCGCCAACTCCGGCATTGAGGATGCCAACAACCTGTCTTGGAAACTGGCGGCGATCATCGCAGGGGAGGCCCCGGAGAGCCTGCTGGACAGCTACGGCCAGGAACGCCAGTGCGCGGCGGACGACAATATCGGCCACTCGACGCGGGCGACGGACTTCATCAGCCCGAAGAGCGGCACGGCGAAGATCTTCCGCAATGCCGCATTGAACCTGGCGCGCAGCGCACCGTTTGCACGTTCAATGGTCAATTCCGGCCGATTGTCTACGCCGAGCTTCTATGAGGGCTCGGCGTTGACGAGTGCGGACGAGGACAACTGGAACTGCGTCGCGCGGCCTGGATGCGCCCTCATCGATGCGCCCATGCATGATGAAAACGGCAGCGATGTCTGGCTGAGCGACCGGATCGGACCCGGTTTCACCCTACTGAGCGATGGCGACAGCGACATTACCGAAGTGCCGGACGGAATCGAGCTTGTTGTCATCGGCAAAGACCTGATGGATGCAGAAGGGCTGTTCGGCGGACGCTATGACGCT
>JANQIR010000173.1 GCA_028282065.1 Aestuariivirgaceae bacterium | reverse complement strand
GCCAGATAAGCCCGCAGCAGGCTTTCGGCTGCGGCCTCCGACCCAAAATCAATCAGCAGGCTTTGCGCCGTCCTGACCGGATCGACGCCGATCCATTTTTCCTCAGCGAATGATGGTTTGTGTGGCATTGCGGTTTTCTCCCCGGATCATTGCCGTTTCTAAAGTGAAATGACCGCCGGAAAGCCTGCCATACGGGCAAAACTCTCTGGCAGCCGGGGAGTTAGTAAACCGCACAAAGACGGTCGCATTGGCCTTTAGGCCGGAGCCTTGGACATGCGCCAATGCCTCCCCGGCCATAAAGGTCGAGGAGGCACCATTTTACGGCTGGTACCAGCCGCTTTGTGAGGGGTTACTACGCCCCAGAATCAGCTTTGCGCCGATCCCGTCCGCACTTTACCCGGTCAGGTTGCAAATGCAAGGAAATGGTTCAGCGCAATTCGTCAGTCTGGGCTTAACCCGGAATCCAGAACAGCGGTCGCGCCAAGCTGTTGACTCACATCTGGACCCCGGCCTGCGCCGGGGTGACGGTTATGTGTGTCCCGGTCAGGCCTTCGGCCTTCCGCGCCTCTTTGTTATATCCCTGTCCGCTCCTGAACCGTCATGCCGGACGGCGTGCGTGAAGCGCATCGCGTGATCCGGCATCCAGCGCAAGACTCGCCGTTGGCTCACATCTGGACCCCGGCCTGCGCCGGGGTGACGGTTATGTGTGTCCCGGCCAGGCGTGACCTCATGCGCATTTTCCACTCACAGCGTTTGATTGTTACAGCATATCCCTTTAGTGTCGCATCCTAGGGTCAGGGCCCTAATCATCGGGGGGTTTATTCGAAACCGTCAGAATCTGACGCCGGCCGGCACAAGGGCGGCGTGCAGAGACGTCCAAATGGAGTGCGCAGCCAATGTCTGAGACCCGACAGGACATTTTCACTCTGATCCTGATCAAGCCGACGCACTACGACGACGACGGCTACCCGATCCAGTGGATGCGCTCCGACATTCCCTCCAACACGCTGGCGGCACTGAACGGGCTGGCACGGGACTGCCGCAAACGCCAGGTTCTCGGACCGGATGTCGACATTCAAACGCAGTCCTACGACGAGACCAATGCCCGCATCATACCGGCGCAAATCACCACGCGGATACGCCAGTCAGGCGGCAAGGCACTGATCGCACTGGTTGGCGTGCAGTCGAACCAGTTTCAGCGCGCGGTCGACCTGGCCCGGCAATTCGCCGAAGCCGGCGTGCCGGTGGCGATCGGCGGGTTTCACGTGGCAGGCTGCATTTCAATGCTGCCGGAGTTGCCCAAGGAAATTGCCGATGCGCAAGCCATGGGCATATCGCTGTTCGCCGGCGAGGCGGAAGAAGGCCGGCTCGACGAGGTTCTGCAGGATGCCTTCACCGGCACGCTGAAGCCGCTTTACAACCATATGGCCGACCTGCCGGCGCTGGACGGCGAACCTGCCCCCTTCCTGCCGCCCAAAACCGTCGGACGCACCAGGGGCAACTGGTCGAGTTTCGACCTCGGGCGGGGCTGCCCGTTCCAGTGCTCGTTCTGCACGATCATCAACGTGCAGGGTCGCAAGAGCCGCTTTCGCACCGCCGACGACCTGGAAAACATCGTGCGGGAAAATATCGCCCACGGCATCCGCAGGTTCTTCATCACAGACGACAATTTCGCCCGCAACAAGGACTGGGAGGAACTGTTCGACAGGCTGATTCACCTGCGCGTGCGCGAGAAGCTCAAGTTCAAGCTGATCATACAGGTCGACACGCTGTGCCACCGGATTCCGAACTTCATCGAAAAGGCATGCCGGGCCGGTGTCAACCGGGTGTTCATCGGGCTTGAAAACATCAATCCGGACAATCTGCTGGCAGCCAAGAAACGCCAGAACAAGATCACCGAATACCGCGCCATGTTGCAGGAATGGCGAGCCTGGGGGGCAACCACATATGCCGGATACATCCTGGGATTTCCCCAGGACACCAAGGACTCCATCCTGCGCGATATAGAGATCATCAAGCGCGAATTGCCGCTGGACCTGCTGGAGTTCTTCATTCTCACGCCGCTGCCGGGCTCGGAGGATCACAAGAACATGCAGGCCGACGGGGTGTGGATGGACCCCGACCTCAACAAGTACGACCTCAACCACCGGGTAACACACCACCCAAGGATGTCGGACGAGGAATGGGACGAGATCTACCGGCTGGCCTGGGACACCTACTATACATGGGACCACATGAAGACGGTCATGCGCCGAGCATCGGCAGTCCCCCGGGGCAGGCCGCTGGCCAAGATGCGGGTCATGATGTGGTTCTATATGATGTACCGGATCGAAGGGCTTCACCCTCTGGAAGGCGGTATTTTCCGGCTGAAATACCGCCGCGACCGGCGTTCGGGCCTGCCGCTTGAAAACCCGCTGGTCTTCTACCCGAAATACGCAGCCGAGATCGTGCGCAAGGCCAGTCTTTACGGCTGGATGATGTTCAAGGGCTACCGGGCCTACAAGCAGGTGATGCGTGAGGAGAACCTGGCGAACTATACCGACTTGGCCATCACGCCTGCCGGGTCGGAGGAACAAGAGGGGCTTGAGCTGTTCCAGGCCACGCAAGGCGGCGATGAAGCAGTCGAGCGCTCGCGTGCGGCGGCAAAACGGCGGGAGAAGTTCGCCAAGCTCGTCACGGTGCGATAGGAAACAGACCCTTCCTCGCCGAGCCAGGGCCGACAGCACAAATGACCGCAACACAAGATCCGTTCCGGCACCACCTTGAGCTGCGCGGCAGGATCATCGATCCGCTGACGTCGGACAACCGGCACAGGGATATCGCGGCCTGGGATGAAAAGGTGCGGGCGGCGGGCGGGCCGGCGAACTGGCGTCACGCCGACGACTATCGCGAGGAAACCAGGCGCAGAGCCCTGCAAGGACGGATGAACCGCGACCTTTGGGTGTTCGCCTATGGCTCGCTCATGTGGGACCCGGCCTTTTTGTTCAGCGAGGTCAGAGTCGCGTTGCTAACGGGATACCGGCGAAGTTTCTGCCTGAAGACGACACTGGGACGGGGCACGCCGGATGCGCCGGGCCTCATGGCCGGGCTCGACACGGGCGGCCGCTGCCATGGCCTGGCCTACCGGATCGACCGCAAACACCTCGATGAAGAGACCGAAATCCTCTGGAAGCGCGAAATGATCCTGCATGCCTACTCGCCCCAATTCGTGCCCGTCGAAACGCAGGCGGGAGCCATCGAAGCCCTCGCCTTCGTCGTCGATCACCGTGCGCCCGGCTATGCGCCCGGATTGAGCATCGAACAGACCGCCAGTTTCATTGCCACCGGCGTTGGCGCACTGGGTTCGAGCCTGGAGTACCTTGAGAACCTGGCTGGGCAGTTCGAGGCGCTGGGCATTGAAGATCCACAGGTGCGTGAACTGTGCGAGCTGTCACGCTCCATCGCCGCGTCGTAGTGCCGGCAGGCCGGTACCGCCCACGGCAAACCGCCCGTTCATACCCTGGATGTCAGAAAGATGTCAGAAAGCAGCCTTCCATTGCTCCGTATCGATGAACCAGCGTTCTTCGTAGACCTTACCGTCCTTCAGCCGGAACAGGATCGATAGCTGGCTGCCATCTGGAACCTTGTCGCTCTTCCAGTCGACGATGGAGACAACCTCGCCGTCACCGCCGATCTGACGGATCGAGACAAATTCAAAACCGGGCGGCAGGGCGGCGCCGATGTTCTCCAGCGCGTTGCGAAACGCAGCCGTGCCTTCGAGTATATCGTTCTGCCCGGGCATCACGAAGATCATGTCGTCCGTGTAATCGGCGATCAGCCTGTCCCAATCACCGGCCGCAACCGCTTCCCAGCCGCGCGCAACAATGTCTGCATCATTCGCCATATCCCTTGCCTTCCCTTTTTTGGCGGGACAAATTCACCCCGCTCAACAGCATTAGAGCACTTTCAACAGTTTACCCAACTGTCCCTGCGCGGCGGAGTTGCTCAAATCTTCGTGCAAATTCACAGCGTCAGGACGGCTCAGTATGACCGGAAAACGTTCCAGAGTCAGGTGAAGCTTCGGGCGCCGGCGGGATCAGCACGAAATTCCCAAAATGTCTCTTCTCCATAAACGCGCGCTGGGCCTGGGCAATTTCATGCAGCGGGAATGTCTTGGCAACCAGGGGACGTATTTCGCTGCTCTCGATATAGGATACGAGGTTGGGGAATACCGGCTCGTCCCAGGCGGTGCAGCCAATCAGGGTTATGTCCTTCAGATACATGTCACGCATGTCCAGTGACACCATGGGGCCTGCGATAGCGCCGGACGAGACGTATCTGCCGCCACGCTTCAGAACTTTCAGCATGTGCGGAAAATTCGGTCCGGCGACATTGTCGATCACCACATCAACGGCGTTTTCGCCCAACGCTTCGATGACGCTCGCATCGCGGCCGATAACCTCATCGGCGCCGAGCGCGCGAACGAGATCCATTTTCGCCTGGCCGCAAACCGCCGTTATCCGGGCGCCGCGCCGCTTTGCCAGTTGCACGGTGGCGGAGCCGACGCCGCCTGATGCACCCGTCACAAGCACATGGTCTGCGCGGCAAACACCGGCACGGTGCAGCATGTTCTCCGACGTGCCGTAGGCGCACGGGATTGTCGCCAGTTCCGCATCCGACCAGTCGCACACGACCGGGAAAACCTCTCCGGCCGGCACCTTGACATATTGCGCGAACGCTCCATCGAAATCCGAGGCCATCCAGATGTTGTCCATGGTGTCATAACCGTTCGGGCGCATGCAGGCGCGCACCAGAACACGCCGGCCGATGCCCCCATCATCCACACCGTCGCCGACCGCGCTGACGCGCCCGCAGCAATCGGTTCCCTGGATGAAGGGAAACGGTGTCGCTTTGTTCCAGCCGCCGTCGGATTTTTGTTCCTGCTGTCGTTCCTGCACACCAGCGGCCGCGTCCGTGCCGGCGGTGACGCTGGACGAGTACCAGCCAAGACGGGTGTTGATTTCCGTGTTGTTGACGCCGGCCGCCAGGACCTGCAACAGCACTTCGCCAGGGCCCGGGACCGGAACAGGAACCTGCCGATAGACAAGTTTGTCGTAACCGCCGTTTCCCGTCGTCACGACGGCCATCATGGTTCGCCCGCAGCCGGCAATGTCAAATCGATCCGTTTGCATTTCACTCTTTCGTTGACGAGCCGCGCGATCAAACCGCAAACCGCTCAAGGCAGGGAGAGTTAGCCCCTGAAATGCCGGTCTATGCAAGCGGTGAATGCACTCACTCACCCGTGCCGGCGATCAGACGCCACAGGTCGCCCATTCTGCGCGAGGCGTTCTCACGATGCGTGACGAAGCGGACGTGATCGTCTCGTCCGGCGTCAGGGGCGAGCTCGATGGACCACAATGCCGCCACTTCATTGGGTATCAGTGAATAGCGTACGTCTATGATCGAATTGGGCCTTGCCGGGTCCATGCTGATGAACCCGTCGCTGAACCAGCGGAAGCGTTCGATGTCCCTTGCCTGCTGCGAACCGGGCTTCA
>JANQIR010000164.1 GCA_028282065.1 Aestuariivirgaceae bacterium | reverse complement strand
AAATCACAAATTTTTTATTGGTTTTTTTACTGGTGTATCTCTTTTTTTTTATTAATTTTCACTTTAGCACTGTATATGAACTGGCTGTTTTCATAATCGCGCCCGCCGACAATCGCCTTTAGCGCCCCGTCAGGCGCCATCGACACCAATGCGCCCTGCCGTGCGCCGTACCGCACCGCCTCGTTGTCCAGGATTGAGTTGACGATGGTCTGCGCCTTCTTTTGCAGGCCAAGATCGATTGTTGTCTTGATTTCAACCACAAAATCCTGATCGAGCTTTTGCTCCTCAATCAGTTCCAGCGTTTCGCGATACGCCCAATCCATGAAATAGTCCGGCGAATAGTAATCGCCCTTGGAGGCGACTTCCGCCGGTTCGCGCTTGGCTTCGAAAAGCTCGCCCTGGGAAATGAATCCGGCATCGAGCATGCGGTACAGCACCACCGTCGCGCGCGCCCGGGCATCTGCAATCTTGACATGCGGTGCATATTTCGATGGCGCCTTGAACAGTCCGGCCAGCATCGCCGCCTCGGCCAGCGTGACATCGCGGATCGACTTTCCGAAATAGAACTGGGCCGCTGCTTCGACCCCGTAGTTGCCGCCACCGAGATAGGACCGGTCGAGATACATTTTCAGGATCTCGTCCTTGGACAGCCGTGCTTCGATCCACAGCGCCAGGAACGCTTCGTGCACTTTCCGGCGCAGGGACCGTTCCGGGCTCAAGAACAGGTTCTTGGCAAGCTGCTGGGTAAGCGTGGAACCACCCTGCACGACCTCCTGTGCCTTGGCATTGGCCAGCATGGCACGTGTGGTGCCCTGAATGTCGACGCCGAAATGCGAATAGAAGCGCTCATCCTCGGTGGCCAGTACCGCCTTGATCACGTGCAGCGGGACCTCGTCGAGCGGAATGGCATCGTCCTGGCGCACGCCGCGGTGGCCGATGATATCGCCGTTGATGTCGGTGATTGTGACGGCATATTCGCGCCGCTGGTTCCAGATGTCGCCAGTACCGGAAAACGGCGGCAGGGCGAAGGTGATCAGTCCGACGGCGAAAATCAGCCCGAACGTCGCCGCATCGTCGAGCAGATCGACGGAAAATCGCCGGAAACCGGTGATCCGGAAGCGTTCCAGAAAGGATGAATAGGCCGACCAGCCGCGTTTGAGCGCATCGAAGAATTCGAACACGCCGGAACTCACGATAGAGTCCATCCGCATGAAGAACTTGTAGATCGGACCGGGTTTACCTTGCTTCGACACGGGACACGCAATAACTGATACAGATGGATCCAAGGATTATGTGCGCTGAAACGGCACAAAAGCCAAGCGGTTTGTGGTTTCCTGGTTACCGGATGTTCGCCGGCTCCAGTCTTGCCCTGCGGGGGGGCATGAATATGACATTGTTGCGACGGGATTTGCCGCTACCGCCAGATTGTTGCCCGGTCCCAGGTTGTTGCCCGATCATTGTCACCATACACCGCCCCGAACGGCAAAATCCAGCACATGAGCCGAAAAGACGAAAGTGTGATGACCTGTGAATACGCAAAACCGGATGCAGGGGCCCGGTTGCAGTTGAAGATAGCCGGCGACATACCTTTCTGGCGTACAAAATCCCTTCAAGACATGACCGCCGGGGAGTGGGAGGCGCTGTGCGACGGTTGCGGGCGCTGCTGCCTGATCAAACTTGAAGACGAGGACACTGGCGAAATCCATCACACTTCGGTGGCCTGCAAGCTTCTGGACACGGAGAACTGCCGTTGTGTGGACTATGACCACCGTCACAAGCGGGTGGCGGACTGCCTCAAGCTGACGCCTGAAAACCTTGGCGACCTGTCCTGGCTGCCGCCGACCTGCGCCTATCGGGTAATCGCCACAGGCGGCGAGCTTGCCTGGTGGCATCCGCTTGTCTCCGGCACCGGCCAGACGGTGATCGATGCCGGCATATCGGTAAAGGGCAGGGTCGACAGCGAATTGGACGTCGACGAGGACGACCTGCCTGACTTCATGTGCACCTGGCCGGTGGAGGACCCTCTGGCAAAATGACGGTGTGGCTCATAACCATTTGAATTTGCATTGTACCCGGTTGCCGATTTCACCACTTGGCATCAGCTTGAGCGTCACTTACAGGAGGATGTCCAACACTTGTGGGGTACGGGCCGGTGTTCATATGTTCCGATCAATCCGTGCCCGGCGTGTCAATCGCATCAACTGCGTGTACGGCCAGGCTGCGTCCGGCCTCCTGCATGGTGAGGTACGTCTCGTCCGCACCGGCTTCGGTGATCCTTTCGGCGTGGTCCAGGTAGAGCGCATGGCTGACGATGGGGCCGGCAAAGTTCTGGGCGCGCAGTGTGCGCGCAGCGATCAGTTTGGCCTCGATATCGTCCATGGCCAGGATCGCCGCTTCGATCCGGTCAAGGTTGACGCTGTTCCAGAAATTTGTGTCTTCCGCATCCGCGAAGATGACATGTCGGCCGGCTTCGACGTGGGCCCGGATCTTATATGTGTCGGCGTCGAGTCCAATCGGATGCTTGCCTTGCGCGACCAGCGATTCATAGGCCGCCGATCCGGTCCGTCCCATGCCGAACACCAGCACATTGGCGTCTCCAAGATCTTTCGGCATTTCATCGCGATGACGTGTCTGCAGTTCGAAACGTTGCAGAATGTCACAAAGCCGCGCAAATAGCGGATGGGCGTAACGGTTGAGTGGTGCTGCGATGACGAACGATGTCGACACCGCAATGGCCAGCGGCACGAGAAAGTCCTTTGCTTCGGGAATACCGGCAGCAACGATCAGCCCGAACTCGCTATAAGCAGTCAACGACAGTGCCGCCAGAAAGGATGTCCGCGCCCGCAGCCGGAAAGCGACGAGCAAAAAGAAGAACAGGGCTCCCTTGAACGGCAGCAGCGCGCCGAGAACGATGGCGAAGAGCAGCGAGTCCAGGTCGGGCAATCCGGACATGCCGATCGACAGGAAGAAGCCGATGAGGAAGGTTTCCTTGAGCGACCACAGCGAATTGGACAGTTCGCTGGCACGCGGATGGTTGGACAGGATCAGCCCCATGACCAGCGCGCCGATCTCGCCCTTCAGACCGATCAGTTCAAAACCGACACCACCGATTACCAGGCTCAGCATCATGCCGGTCAGAACGAGCACCTCGTCGTGGCCGACGAAGTCCAGGATCTTGAACAGGACCGGACGCAGCAGCGGCGTTGCGAATGCCAATAGCGCCCATGGACCTGGCGCCTTTCCGGCAAATATGGCCAGGACCACAAGCGCTATGATGTCCTGAACGATGAGGATACCTATGGCCGTGCGGCCGTGAAACAGGCCGAGCTCGCGCTTGGTCTCCAGCATTTTGGCGGCTAACACGGTGGAGGAGAACGCCAGGGCAATGGCAACCAGCATGGCGAGCATCCAGTCGTCCGTAAACAGAAGCCGGACGATGGGCGTGTAGATCGCTATCGACAGGGCGAAGTGAAGAACCGCGCCGCCGACGACATGCGGCTCGCCGATCTGTCTGAGTTTGAGTTTCAGCCCGATGGTGAACAGCAGCAACAGCACGCCGAGATTGGCCAGGTAATCGAGAATAGGACCGGTGCTCGCGGGCATGCCAAATTGCGGCCCGACGGCATTGATGAAAAAGCCGGCCGCCAGGAACCCGACAAGCGGCGGCAGACCAATTTGCCGGGCCGCCAGCCCGAAGACAAACGCTGCCCCCACAGCAAAGACTTCAAATACCATTCCAGTTCCCCCGCTGGCTCGCCGCTGTCACCGCACTATAGCCAACGGAGGGAATTATGGCACAAAGCCGTATTCCAGAACACTGTTCGAATTGTGCGGCAACACTGTTCTTGTGACCGGTACGCAAGACCTGCCTGCAGCAAGCACAGTCGCCTTGTCAAGCCGATGGGTCATTGGGTTCTGTGAATTTTCCGGTACGTTTGGGCCCGACACGTTGTGGAACGGCGCGCATGGTTTTTAGACCGGCCGTTTCAGCGCAAAGCAGAAGGCGCACCAGAATGGAAACACTTGCTGTCGGATTTCTCGTCAAGCTGTTCGATATTCCCGGCGCGGTCATCGGTCTTTCCGGCGGCTGGCTGTCGAAACGCTGGTGGCATCTGGCCCTCACAGCGCTCATCGGCGGCAGCGCGGGTGAAGCCTTTTTGTACTTCGTCAGGGGGACAAGAGATTTCGATCCAACTGTCTGGCTGGCCGGCGTCGCAGCCAGTTTTGTATGGGCCATGCTGTCCTTCACGGTGAAGCGTGTGCTCCAGCGCGCAAAGTAGCAGGCGCCCGAGATTTTTTATTTCCCGGTCGCGGCTTCGCCGCTCTTGTTAATTTCCCGGTCAGGCCTTCGGCCTTCCGCGCCTCTTGGGTATATCCCTGTTCGCTCCTGAACCGTCATACCGGGCTTGACCCGGTATCCAGATCAACGATTGCGCCAAACCGCTGGCTCACATCTGGTTCCCGGATCACGCGATGCGCTTTCTGTTCGGCTCCCTGTCGGGCCTGCGGCCCTCCACGCCTCTTTCAGCGCCCGCTGTCCGGGATGA
>JANQIR010000159.1 GCA_028282065.1 Aestuariivirgaceae bacterium | reverse complement strand
GATTCAGGTATGATTCCACAAAGTCGGCATTCTGTGAGCCAATCCGGGCGCCGAATTGCAACAGGTCGGCGCCACCAAACACCTTGATCTCCAGCCGGGTGCGCGATGCACCATTGGCCAAAAGCGCATTGATGAGGCGCTCGATGGAATAACTTCCATATCGCAACCTGGCGTCCGGATATCCTTGTGGCTGACTGGTGTTGTGCGGAAGAACGAAGTGGTTGATACCGCCGCAACGTGTCACCGGGTCACGCATGCACACGGCAATGCAGGACCCCAACGTGGTGGAGAACACCAGGTCTTCCCGGCTGGATATGCGGAATGCACCCGGCAGAACCCGCACAACCTCGGAACCAGAGGCCGGACCGTATGATGCAGGACGCGGCGTCAAGCCAGACCTGCCTGCACGGCCGCCGGGCCACAACCGGCCCGGCCACGATCAATGCCGGCGCACGCCGCCTCAAGCAGTGCGGCAGGCATTTGCGCCAGGGCAAGTTCATGCATGACGGCACCGATCCTCTTGGCGGCACCGGGCATGCCGTAGATCAGGCTGCTTGCCTCGTCCTGGCCGAATGTGACCGCACCTGCATAACGCATGGCTTTGAGCCCCGCGGCACCATCCTTGCCCATTCCGGTCAGGATCGCCCCCACCGCCTTGTCGCCCACAGCATCGGCAACAGAGTGAAACATCACATCGGCAGACGCTGCATGACCGTTCACCGGCGGCCCGCCGTCCAAAGCGCAATAAAGATGGGCACCACGGCGGATGACCGTAAGGTGGCTGTCACCGGGCGCCACATAGACGTATCCCGGCAAGATGCGCTGGCCATGTTCTGCAATTTGCACCGCCACCTGTGTCAGCCCGTCGAGCCTGGCCGCGAATACAGCACTGAAGTTCGCCGGCATATGCTGGGTAACCACAACCGGAGGCCCGGCCGGCGGCCAGGATTGCAAGAGCTGCTTCAGCGCCGCGACACCACCTGTCGAGGCCGCCAGTGCCACGAGTTTGTACTCTTGGCGGCATGGGGCCGGCAATGTATCTGCCGGCCTTGCCGACGGTCTTGCAACCGGTTGGACGTGCGCGCGCGAGGCCGCACGTACCTTCGAAACAATTTCGCGGCCGAATGCCAGCCAGTCCGCGTCTTCCGATACGACCGGTTTGCCGACGACATCCACCGCACCAGCTTCAAGGGCCCGCAATGTGTCAGCGGCGCCACGCTGGGTCAGCGATGA
Source organism: Aestuariivirgaceae bacterium (assembly GCA_028282065.1). Lineage (GTDB taxonomy): Bacteria > Pseudomonadota > Alphaproteobacteria > Rhizobiales > Aestuariivirgaceae > JANQIR01. Next base: position 31,839 of record JANQIR010000159.1, on the reverse strand, counting down.
AATCATGATAACGGGCGCCGGACGCAGGCGCATAATGCGTTCCAGAAAGCTCAAACCGTCCAAACCCGGCATCTCGATATCAAGGGTGATGACATCCGGGTTAAGACGCTTGATCTGCTCGCGGGCGGTTGCCGCGTCGGCGACGCAGCCGATTACCTCAATATCGCGGGCCAATGCGAGCGAATCCGCCAGAAGCGAGCGCATCAATGCTGAGTCGTCGACAATCAGCACCTTGATGATCCGCTTTGCAGGCTTCCGGCCGGCATTGCCCTGGCGTGTCAATCGTTCGTGCACTCACTTACCTTCTGATAGATATTCTGACCGATCAGCCGGAACCGATCGGTAATCTGATAAAGCGATTCAGAGTGGCCGATGTAGAGGTATCCGCCAGGATTGAGCACGTCAGCAAAGCGATCGAACAAAATCCGCTGGTCTTCCTTGGAGAAGTAAATGACCACATTGCGGCAGAATATGGCGTCGAAGGCCGACCGCATCGGCCAAGGGCCATGCAGATTCAAAGGCTTGAACGCAACCCGATGTCTGAGCTCCGGCGCCACGACGTACCACTCACGGGTGCGGTCGGTCGCGGCGAGATACCTGCGCCGCAAAGCAACCGGAACATCAAGTGCTTCGTGCTGGCTGTAAACGCCACGGCTGGCGTAATCGATTATGTCCGTGTCAATGTCTGTGGCCAGAATGCGCGCATCGACATGTTCTTTGCGCCCGACCGTGCGGTCCACAATCATCGCAATCGAATAGGGTTCCTGACCGGATGAGCAGCCTGCAGACCAGATTCGCAGACGCTGGACGCGATCATAGCCGGAACGGGACAGCAATGCCGGAATGGCAATGTCCCGCAGATGCGAGAAGTGATGGTCCTCACGAAAGAACGATGTCTTGTTCGTGGTAAGCGCATTGACGAATCGCGGCACCTCGAGTGCGCCGGCCGGTGAGCACAACAGATCCCGGTACTCTTCGAGGCTGCGCATTCCCAACGCCCTGACGCGCTTTGAGACGCGCCGCTTCACCATGAGTTTCTTATGGTCGGCAAGCGCGATACCGGCATGCGTGTTAGCCAGTTGCCTAAAGTAGTCGAATTGCTCGTTGGTCATGACGAGGTCGTGCGTGGCCATATTCGCCATTCTTGTGATCTCACCCGCGCTGGTCGATGCCGGACCGGAACGCTATGCCCCCCGGTCCGGCTTTCGGTTTGTTGTTGCCGCAACCTGCTTAGAACACCCGCCAGTCTTCATCGGAACCGGCAAGGGCTGCGTTACCCTGCGACCGTCCCGAGCCGGTTACACGGTTCAATGTCTGCTGCATGGAATGAACGGGATGGTCGGCGTCTTCTTCGGCATCTTCCGTCTGCTGCACATCTTCCATGTCGGCTCCGGTCTGGAAGAAGGCAACCACCTGCCGCAGATCGCTGATCTGGGTCTGGGCCGACGACAGGGCGGCATTGGTCTCCTCCACCAGAGCTGCATTCTGCTGGGTCATTTCATCCATATTGGTGATCGCCTTGGAGACCTGATCGATACCGGCCGACTGCTCCTGACTGGCTCCGGCAATCTCAGACACCAGTTCGGCGACCTGCTTGTTGACCGAAACAATCTCCTGCAATGAGGTACCGGCCTTCTTCACCAGATCCACACCTTGCGAGACCTGGCTGTCGGATGTGGCAATCAACCCTTCGATATCCTTGGACGCCTGGCTCGCACGTTGTGCAAGAGCACGCACTTCATTGGCCACGACCGCAAACCCCTTGCCCGCTTCGCCGGCACGGGCCGCCTCTACGGCCGCATTGAGTGCCAGCAGATTGGTTTGGAACGCGATCTCCTGGATCAGGCCGACGATATCGGTGATACGGCTCGACGATTCCTCGATCTTGTCCATTGCCGCAATGGCCTGAGATGCGATGCCGCCACCATCTTCAGCAGATTCACGGGCCGCCGCCGCAAGCTTGTTGGCTTCCTGCGCATTGTCCGCGTTCTGCCGGACCGTGCCGGACAACTCCTCCATGGACGCAGAGGTTTCTTCCAGTGACGATGCCTGATGTTCAGTACGCATCGACAGGTCCGAAACGCCTGAACCGATTTCAGACGCAGCGCCACGCACGGCCCCTGATACGACGACGATCCGGTTGGCAATGGAGGCGATCTGGTCGCCCATCTTGTTGACGTCGTCCTTAAGCTTGAGGAACTGGCCGCGGTAGTCGCCCTCAATCCTGCGATCAAGGTTGCCAGTCGACATGGCCGACATCACATCGACGGTTTCCGTCAGGCCGCGATTGACATTGTCCGCCAGATCATTGATGCCGCGCGACAGGTCCAGCACGAAGCCTTCCCGACCCTCTTCGCTCAAACGTTGCGAGAAGTCACCTTCACCCGCGGCGTGCACGATCTCGGCGATTTCACGCTCGATCTTGACCTGTTCGGTCATTTCATTCCATTCGACCACCGTGCCGAGACGGTCGCCGCTTTCGTTGAACACAGGACTCGCCGTCACATCCAGGACGCGGTTGGCCGCTGTCATTCTCAATGAAACCGCTGAGTTGAGCTCTGCAAGCTGCTGCTCGTGCAATTCTGATGCGTTGTGAAGGTGTGCAAAGCGGGCGTTGATAATGCTGCCCTCACCGAAACCTTCCAACTCATCCGATACTTTATCTGCCAGAAATTCATAAAGCGCATGCATGGCTTTGTTGGCAAATATGACGAGACCGTCGGTGTCCACCAGCAATATCGGTGATGATGCATCATCGAGCGAGGCCTGGGTTCTTGCCGCTGAGATCCCGACAGTACGGATCTGTTCGAGCGAGCGGGCCATCTCTCCGACCTCGTCAGCACGGTCGACGCCTGGGATCTCGGTTTCGAGGTTCCCTTCGGCGAGGTGGCCGGTCACGCCCGACATTGCGTTGATCGCCTTGATCGACGTGCGCACAATGAAAAAGCCCAGTCCGCCGACCAGCACCACAAGCACGACGGACAGCACGATCACCAACGTGGTGAGCGTGGAGATGCTGTTTTGCATGTTGTCGGAATAGCCAGCAGAAAGCTCATTGGCAGTCGTGATCGTTTGCGCAATCGCCTCATCCAGCTTCTTCTGCTTTTCCAGCACCGGCCCGTTCAGCGCCCTAAGGGCTTTGTCCTGGGCAAAATGCGACATGAACTCATAGACCTTCAGTGCATGCTCCTGATACTGGCGCAACATGGCCACCATGACGACCTGCCCTCCGGCGCGGCCTTCCGATTGCGGACCATAGCCAATGTTCAGTTTCTCAATCTCTGCCCTCAGAGCTTGCCCTTCCGTAATGAACTGGCGCTTTTGTTTGGACAGGTTGCCGAGATCCAGTTCCAACGGAGCGCGCGCCAACAGTCCTTTTACAGTGGCGAATTGCACTTTGACGTCCGTGGCCGCCTCAACGCGAGAAAAGCCTTCGGAGTAGATTTTTTGGCCGGTCTCTGCGATATTCCTGGCACCCAACACGGCCACGGCGCTGATCGCAACCATCGCAATCAGGGCGGCGGCAATCGCGCTCATGAGCTTGGTCGCTAGAGTTAGTTTCAACATAGTCAATCTCCTGGTCGGAAAGCCCGTACCCGTGTCCAGCGGAGCGTGCAGGCCCCGGAGCAAATGCCGCAGCACTGCCCGCTGGTGTAGGCTAAAGCTTCGAGCCGATTTTTGCGGCTTCCGCTCTGAACCGTTCAACGACCGGTGTTGGCTCACCGATTGTCACCAGATTGAGCGGTTGCGCGATGACGATCCCGCCAATGATCGCAACATCGGTGGTAATGGATGCCGAGTTGCCAAAGCCGATGGCTTCCGGCAACTGCTTGACAACCTTGGTGATTTGCCTGGGAGCGGCGAACAATCGCGCAGATTCCGTGACGGACGCACCGTTCAGAAACTGCTTTTCCACGATCGTGCGAATACCATTACCTTCGCGGGTGGAAACCACGACAATCGGTTTATCGGGTCCGCCAACATCCTTCCAGTTGGTAATCTTGCCCGTCCAGATCTGACGCATCTGGAGTTCACTCAAAAAACGAACAGGGTTGTCGCGATGAACAATGAACAGCGTCTTGGCATTGCCGATCTGGTGTTCGCGCAAGTCAACCCTGGCCAAAAGGCCCGGATTTTCGCGCTCAATGGCCACCTTCACATCCCCCAACGGAGCCGACGTCATTGCGACTTGCGCGCGGCCCTGCACCAGATCCTTAATGCCATTTCCGGACCCATTGGCAACAACTTCCACGTGAGCATCGACCGCTGTTTCCAGCGCTTCCATGTTAGGCGCAACTATGTTCAGCGCCACCGTCGTAGAACCACTCACGGTCAGCACTTCGTGGGATTGGCCATGAGAGTCGTGCGAGCCGTGCGAGCTATGCGTATCCGACGCCATCTGCGCGCCGGCCGAAAAGGTCATCGCTCCGGCAACCGAGGCGGCCAGCAATGAACCAATAAATGTACGTCTAAACATGATGCGAGTTCCTCTTCCCTTCATAGGCAGTACGTCATTGTGCTGTGTCAGGCGCCCCCTCGGTCCTGGCAGCTTCTTTTCCGGAGCGTTCTGCTGTGCCTGCATTTGCACTTTCCCGTGGCACCGTGCCGAGATCGATCTGGCCGGGAAGCGATTTAGTGTCGACGACGTGATCCAGAGAGATCACTGCAACCATGTCTTCGCCATGCTCAATAAGCCCCGTCAGGAACTGATTGCCCTGACTGGACTGTAACTCGGGTATGGCGACGATTGAATCGGCAGGCACCGAAACGATATCGATAACGGCATCGACCAGGAGCCCGACACGCTCTCCACCGACATCGGTTATGACAATCACGTGGGACGGTGTCGGTTCCGCATTGCCCTGGCCAAACCTAGCGCTGAGATCAATGACCGGCACGATAATGCCGCGCAGATTTATCACGCCCAATACGAAGTCGGGCGTATTGGGCAAGGACGTTGTCCCGGTCCAGGCCCTTATTTCCAGAACCCGCGAGATGTCCACACATAGGTCATGCGGACCAACCTTGAATGCGACGAATTTCGGAGCCATGGCACCGTCGCCGATATCCAAAACACCATCGTTGTCAGGTAGGTATGTTTGATGCGCAACATTCGTCATGCCACCATCTCCTGAATGTAACCCGGGCCCGGCCCGTCGAAGTCCGGTGCGGTGCCGGATGGACCCAAGACGTCACTGATCGCGGCGGGATCGAGAATCAGAGCGACATTGCCGTCACCCAGGATCGTTGCCCCGGAAATCCCCGGAACATCGGCGAGCTTATGGTCCAGACGCTTTATGACGACCTGCTGCTGGCCGATGATTTGATCGACCATCAAGGCCAACAGGCCTGCCCCTTCCGTTTCGGTGACGATCGCCAAACGGTCCTCGCCACCACCGGACGCGCACTGTCCGAACAGCTTGTGCATATCGACCACGGCAATGTACTCGCCCCTGAACTTCAGGACATCCGATGATCCGGCTATGCTGTTGATCCGCACGGCACGCGGCGACAGGGTCTCGACAATCGACAGGATGGGCAGGACGTAGCTGTCCGTGCCGATGCGCACGACCATGCCATCGAGCACCGCAAGGGTTAGCGGCAGGGTCAATTGAATGTCGGTCCCGACACCTGGCTCGGACCGAATGTTCATCCGGCCGCCAAGGCGTTTAACGTTCGTGTGGACGATATCCATACCAACGCCGCGCCCGGACACATCGGAAACGCTCGCAGCGGTGGAAAAGCCCGGTGTAAGGATCAGGTTGTCGATTGCCGTACCGCTAAGTTCGCTGGCCGGGGAAATCAAACCAAGACCGATGGCCTTGCGCAGCACGGCATCGCGGTCAATGCCCCTGCCGTCGTCACTGATGGAGATGGTGATCCGGCTGCCGCTTTGTTCAGCACCCAGTTTTATGGTGCCGGCCGCCGGCTTTCCAGCAAGCTTGCGCTCGTCCGGCGGCTCGATGCCGTGGTCGACGGCATTGCGGATCATATGCACCAGAGGATCGGCCAACTCCTCTATTACAGTCTTATCAATTTCAGTCGCTTCGCCCGCGACAAGCAATTCAACGTTCTTGCCCGTGACCTCGCACAGTTCGCGCACCAGCCGCGGCATACGTGCAAACATGGTGCCGACCGGTTGCGCCCGGATCGCCATGACGGCGTCCTGCAGATTTCGCGTGTGGCCGGCGAACTGCTCAAGACCATCGACCAATTCGGGAAAACTGCCGCCAGCCGTTTCCTTGAACTTTTGCGTGAGCATGGCCTGGGCAATGACAATCTCACCGACCATGTTGACGAGATGATCGACGCGGTCCAGCGAAACCCGGATCGATGCCATCCGGCTGGTCAGGAACCCGGCAACCGCATCGCCCCGGTCCGCTGTACCACCTGGCGCACCATCTGGCACACCACCTGGCGCAACAGCCGGTGCAGTCTCAACACGTTCGATGGACATTTCGCAGTCACCCTCGACAAACTCGAAGGCGGCAGCAACGTCATCCTGCCCGTGAACGGTACATAAGGTCAGTGTCCAACCCAGATGGGATGCCTTGGGGTCCAAATCAGCCAGGCCGGGCAGGTCGGCCATATCGGCTTCGATGCTCAGATCACCAAGTTCCTTGAGTTCACCAATGATCGCCAGCGGGTCTATCGCGCGGCGAAAGATCCCGGCATACGGCTTGAAGTAGATCCTGTAAACGCATGGCGCCCGGCCGCCGTCAGGCAACTCAGCCACTGCGGCAGGTGCGCCGAGATCTTCCTCCGGAGACGGCGCAGCCGAACCGCCGCATAGCGATTCCAGCGCGCCGGCGACATCATGCCAATCGGAAACATCGACATGGCGGTCACAACGGGCCGCATCAATCAGCACGCGCAACAGGTCAGCGGCGCGTATCATGACGCCGACCTTTTGGCGATCCAGTTTGTCTTTCTTGGATGCTAATACATCGAGCGCCGACTCAAATGAGTGGGAAAACTGCACAAGCGCCTCAAACCCGAAGGCCGCACCGCCGCCCTTGATCGAATGGACCGCCCGGAATGCCTCGTAAAGCGCATCGTTCCGGGCTGTATCATCCTCAAGCGCGGCCAATGCAGCGTCGAGATCAGCAAGCCGGTCCTCGCATTCGTCAAAGAACGTCTGCTTGTATTTTTCCAGCCCGGTCATCGCCGGTCAAAGCCCCCTTTGATTTCAGCTGATGATGCGCTAGTGCGTCACCTGCTGAATCACTTTGATCAACTTGTCTGGGTCAAACGGCTTGGCGATCCACCCGGTTGCGCCAAGCTCCCGGCCAAGCTGTTTGAAATCCTCGGAAATCTCCGTCGTCATCACAAGGATCGGCGTGCCGTCATAGGAATCGTCACTGCGCACCTCGCGAATGAAGTCAAACCCACCCATCACCATCATGTTGATATCGGTGATGATCAAATCGACCGGATTGCTGCCAAGCACACGTAGCCCCTGCTCGCCGTCCTCGGCCTTCAAGACGTTATAACCAGCAGCAGACAGGGTATCGCCGATCATCTCGCGGACGGTTGGACTGTCATCTACTGTGAGAACCTGCAATGTCATAACCGGGAGGTCCTTTGTTGAAAGAGTGCGGTAAGTCCGAGATCCGCCATCGTGTCGCTGAATGCCGATGACGGACTGTCGACACACAGATCGCAGCCGGCATCTTTGGCGGCGGCTGCCAGCACCTGCGCCGGAGCGGTTGAAATGCGGCGCACGGCGTGTGCGTCAACTGTGATCGCCCCGCCGGATTCAACCTGTCTCACCAGCACGTCGCGCAAAGGCGCCGCCGCCTTGAACGGCAAGTCTGCAGGCAAGACGATCACCGACGCGCCATCGCGCATGACGATGCTAAGTTTCGTCACCGTCTTCTCCCGGAGTTTGAACACCCGGCAGCGGCAGCCAGAGCGTTACGTGTGTGCCCTCACCCAAAGCCGACACAATCTCGATGCCGCCGCCGTGCAGTTCCATAATCTGCTGGACGATCGGCATCCCAAGCCCGTTGCCGAAACTCTTCGTACTGAAAAGCGGCTCGAACATCTTTTCGAGCGTTTCATCCTCAATGCCGGTACCGGTGTCCGAGACGCAAATCTCCAGGCGCCCACCGCTCACCTTGGTCGCCACCGCAATGACATTTTCGGTACGGTCGGGATCCAGCTTCATCGCTTGTTCGACCGCATGCAGGGCATTTTCGACGATGTTGATCACAGCTCTACGCAGCCGTTCTCCATCATACGCCACCTTGGTATCGTCGGTATCGATGAACCGTTTCAGCGTCACACCAGAGTTCAGTTCCTGCTCCGACAGCAGGTCATGCAGCCACCGGTCAATTTCGCCGGTCTCAGCTGACAATTCGGAGCACCGCGCGAAATCCAACATATCCGTTATGATGTTCTCGCACCGCGTCACGGAACGATTGGCGCGCTCCAATATGGACAACACGCTCTCATCGGCGTCGGGCAGGCGACGTTTGACGATAAAAATCGATGTTCTCAAAGCGCCCAGCGGATTGCGCAATTCGTGGCTCAGTGAGGCGGACAACTGGCCTAGAGCCGTCAATCGCTCATCACGAAGCTTCGATGCGCGAAACTCGTCCAGTTCGCGATTCAGCTCCGCAATCTGGTTCAAGAGCTGTTGGTTGTCGCGTACCGGCAGACCCGGTTCGCAAGATTGTGCACCTTCTACAGATGCTTGGCCGTGTTGCGTTTCCGCAACGGCTGAGTTCCGGTTCATTGACCTTGCCCCCGAATAGCTAGCGGTCAGATGCAACCTAGGCGTGCCACATTCACAATAACCAAAAGGTTACAGAGTGCGTTTCAATCCCCTCTTGGGTAAAGAACCCGTGCGTGAAAATGACTGACCGGTTGTAACTGCGCTAAGGTTGCAGGTAAAATCGTTTAAAATTCGTTAGAAAAACCATCGCGGTACCATAGATTTTATATGATGTTTTCATGTTTAATTTTGAGAGTCTTCACAAGTTGTAAACGCAATGACTCTGATTTGATTCGAGTCTTTCGTGAGTCAAATTTTTCGATGCTTGAATCATAAGCGCCGAATTGAACGCTATATTCCGGCCCAAAGCTTGGCAACAGCGGAATTCGGCGTACCGAAACGGTGTATTAACCAATAAATCCCTCGGGCATCTTTTGCCGAACGCGCAAGGCGCCAGCTCGATTTGAGCCTGCAACAATTTGTCTGCCGCGCTCCTGGCGACCGGAAAATCTGCAATCCGGGATAGAATACAACAACTGAGGCTTGATGAGCCACCCGTGGAATGGACAACATACGGGCGGAGACAACTGCAAATTCCGCGTAGCGCGTCTTAAGAGATACGAACAAGATGTATCAAATGGAGCACGCACAATGAAGGCCATGCGCCTGGAAGATGACTGGGGACTTGAAAATATCCGGCTGAGGGACCTGCCAGATCCTGAACCGGGGCCAGATGATATCGTCATCGGGATCGAAGCCGTCTCAATCAACCCGCGCGACCGCCTGCAGATGCTCGGCGCCTATGGCCGCATCGGCGGTTCACCGCCGATCATTCCGCTGTGCGATGGAGCAGGTCGCGTACACGCGGTCGGAGAAAATGTCACACGTTTCAAACCGGGCGATTTCGTCTGCCCGAACTTCAGCCGGACCTGGATATCGGGCACCGCCAGCGACCAAAGCCAGTTGGGCATGCATGGCGGCCCCATTGACGGGACAATGTGTGAGTTGATGCTGGTTCCGGAACACTCGGTCGTCATGGCACCGCAACACATGCGCGCCGCGGAAGCTGCAACATTACCCTGTGCAGCCGTGACCGCCTGGAACGCACTGATAGAACAGGGACATTTGACGGCCGGTCAGACAGTGGTTCTACAGGGCACGGGCGGGGTATCGCTGTTCGCATTGCAGATCGCCAAGATGCATGGCGCGCGCGTTATTGTGACCTCATCCAGCGACGATAAGCTTGCACGCGTCCGCGAACTCGGCACCGATCACACCATCAACTACCGGCAGACGCCGGACTGGCATAAGACAGTCCGTGACCTGACGGGGGGAACAGGAGCAGACCACGTGATTGATGTCGGCGGATCCGATACGCTTGATAAATCGGTCAGCGCAGTGCGATCCAGCGGGACGGTCAGTGTTATCGGGGTGCTAGGAGGCGTTACATCGCAGATCCAGCTCGGCAAAGTGGTGACCCGCAACGTCCGCCTGCAGGGCGTGACCGTGGGCAGCCGGGAAATGTTCGAGCGCATGGTTGCGGCGATGGAGCTCAACGGGGTAAGGCCTGTAACCGACGATACCGGATTTGCCTTTGAAGACCTACCTGCCGCGCTGGCGCGATTGCCGGAGGGAAAACACTTCGGTAAGGTCGTGTGCGCGTTTTAAGGAGGATACAAGATGGGCAGGTTGGACGGGAAGACGGCTGCCATCACCGGAGGGGCGCAAGGTATCGGCCGGGCGAGTGCGCGATTGTTCGCCCGCGAAGGCGCCGACGTCACCATCCTCGACATCGACGAAGAAAATGCCCGCTCGACGGTTGATGCCATTCGGGCGGACGGCGGCAAGGGGCGCTTCATCATGTGCGATGTCCGCGATGGCGAGGCGGTGAAAACCTGTATCGACAAAGCCGCACAGGAAATGGGCGGGCTGGATATTCTGTATAACAACGCAGGCGGAGCCACGCCGCGCGACGATCATCTTCTCAACATGCCGCTTGATGAATTCAACCAGGCCATCTCATACAACCTGTTCGGACCTTTCGCCGGTTGCCGTTTCGCCATTCCCCACATGGCGCGCGCGGGCGGCGGGTCGATCATCAACACAGCCTCGATCCGCACCCAGATCGGTACGGCCGGTGCGGATGCCTATACGTCGGCGAAGGGCGGCATCGTCGCGCTGACCCGGGCGCTGGCGCTGCAGTGTGCGCCAAAGAAAATTCGGGCCCACGCTATTGCTCCTGGTGCAGTGCTGACCGAGCGGGTCAAGAAGCTGATGGCCGCCGGCAATGATTCCGGCCCGACCGAAGCCATGACAGCTCGGCACCTGCTCGGTGTGGGCGAGCCGGAGGACGTGGCGTGTGTGGCGCTGTTTTTCGCGTCCGACGACTCGCGCTGGGTGACGGGCCAGATACTCCCGGTGGACGGTGGCGCCAGCGCGTGCTGAAGACAGGCGCGTAGAATTGGTTCCATATGATCAAAACAAGCCGCAGCCACTTCAAAACAGCACAGTTTGCCGATTGCGATTGCACACGCACAAGCATGACAGTAGCATTTGACATGCAGTCGTTAGCGGGATTGCAGTCTCCAAAAAGCGCCGTCCGGGGAGGGAATTACACTCGGACGGCGTTTATCATTTTGAGGCACACATCCATCAGGATTCGACCGGTTCATCGGTCTTGTCTGGCAAATATCCAAATAGTTTGTCGTAGCAATTGAAGCGCGCGTTGTTGTCTGTCAGCTTCAGGCATGCCGCCTGTGGCGCGTCCTGCGCAAATGCACTCGCTGCCATGCCCATAAAGAAGGCGCCGGTCAAAAGGTGTTTGGTAATCTGAGCAACGCACCGTCCCATCTGCCCCTTACCGGTCATGATCATAGAAGAGCAACCGACCGGTGAAAGGCATCTGAAAGTACAAGCCGGATGACGGCACCGCCTAAGTCAAGTCACCAGGTGCCCTCATTGCCAATCCTTGTTATGGTGACGGCAGCGGGAGCGTGTGCCCCTCTCCTCATCAAGAATTCGGACAACATGGCATCGAAGAAAGACCTTTTAAGAAAGTTCCTCAAGGGCATCGAAACCGGCGATGCGATGGCCGCTGCCGTCGTCAACGAGGAAAAGTACATTCAGCACAATCCCCAAACGCACGAGGGCAGCGAGGGCATCGCCACGTTGTTCGCACGCCTGTCGAAGACCTCACCGCGCGTGACGTTCGTAAGGGTGTTCGAAGATGGCGACTTCGCCTTCGCACATAACGAATACGACTTTGCCAGCCTGCGGGTCGCATTCGAGGTGTTCCGGTTCGAGGATGGCCAGGCCGTCGAGCATTGGGACAATATCCAACCCATGCAGGGTCCCAATCCGTCCGGGCGCACCATGCTGGACGGCACGAGCGAGATTACCGACCTGGATAAGACCGAAGCGAACAGGGCCTTCGTACGCAGCTTTGTCGACGACATTCTTATCCACCGGCGATATGATATGTTGCCGGACTATCTCCACGAAGGGGTCATGCAACACAACCCGCAGATCGCCGATGGGGTTGCGGCACTGCGTTCGGCGCTAGAGGCCAAGGCGAACGGAACCTTCGCGATCCTCTACGAAAAGACGCACCGGGTGCTGGCGGAGGGCAATTTCGTGCTCTGTGTGAGCGAAGGAGCCCGCAACGGCGTTCATTCCAGCTTTTACGATCTATTCCGCGTCGCCGACGGCCGTATCGTAGAGCACTGGGATACAATCGAAGCGATCCCGCCGCGCAGTGAATGGAAGAACGACAACGGAAAGTTCTGAAGACCGGGAGCGCCGGCAGGCGGAACCGGATATCGGTTTCGCTCTTCACTATCATCTACCAATGGCTTGGATCTGAAGGCTGGCCGAGAGAGGCTGAGAGTTCGAACGCGGCAACTGGAGCGCGACTGCGCGCCGGCCGACAAGTGGCGTGGAGCGGCGAAGCCGCGACAGGGTACTTAGATTGCCCGCCCCCGCGGAGGCGTTGAGTGCAGCGAAACTGTCGTGAGCGGTATGGACCCGCGAAAAAATGGCGGGCTACGCGTGATAAAAATGCGAACTATTCCTTCACTATAGCACGATAGCTACATCGCATAGAAAAATGACTGTCTTTGCGTCGACGAACCAGCATGGAGATCAAAGAAGGAAACGCCTGTGCATCAGATTGAATCTTGCCTGAGGACCCGGTTCCCAAAAGGCGGTCCGTTTCGGGAGTATTTGGGGCCGCTCGTTAAAGACTTTGCAGACTCGGGTCGGGCGGACCTCGAATACGTGAACGAGTTCTGTAATGGAGATGATGGGGCATTTTGGTCGCGGGCTTGGGAAGCGGTTCTCTATTCGCGGTTCAAACGGTTGGGGTGGTGCATAGAACAAAACCGGCCGGGGCCGGACTTTCGAATAACGTCTTGTCATGGACCGGTTCTGGTCGAGGCCGTCGTTCCAGCTCCATGCGGAATCCCTCCGGATTGGCTGGCGGAGCACAATGGCGTGAAGACAATGCCGCACGAGGAGATGCTGCTGCGCTGGACCTCCGCAATTGCCGACAAAAGGAGAAAGCACGATCTGGACTTCAAACGCGGAGTCGTAAGTCGCGATACGCCATTCGTCATCGCGGTTAATGGTTGCAGGCTGTCGCGATTGTCAGATGATTATGGAATCAGCCAATGGCCATTCGTTGTCGAGGCGGTGTTCCCGATAGGACCTATCGAAGTGCCGTTCAATCGTGACAAAGGTGAGCTTGGCCAAGCACGGCAAGGTCGGCGATCCTCGGTCCGGAAGGACAACGGTGCAGCAGTCTCTACCGACAGCTTCCTTAATCCGGACCACAAATACGTGAGCGCACTTATCGGCTGCGCGTCCATTTACGCTGATGAGGACACCCGTAAACGGTTCGCTGGGGCTCCACCGATGTTCGTCGTCAACAACCCACTTGCGGAGAACCCGCTTCCCCCCGGTTGGCTTCCCAACAGCATCGAGTACCGCGCAGAAAAAACTGGTGATGGTGAAGTAACTCTATCGCGCTCCGATAGCAGCAAAGAAATCGATAGAATGTCTAAGTAGTCAAGTGCGCCGCGTGCCGCACTTGGATCATTGTTTGCGCCTATCTCTTTGGAGATTTTGCAGACATCCAAATGGCGTGGATTCGGCGGCGAACGACGTTCGCCCCGGAACAGGTGTAAACCATGTCTCCGGTATCAAATGTAAACCATGTCACCGGTATGTACCAAAGAGAAATGGCGGAGAGAGAGGGATTCGAACCCTCGAGACGGTTACCCGCCTACACGCGTTCCAGGCGTGCGCCTTCAACCACTCGGCCACCTCTCCGTAAAAGGCGGCCCGTGCACGCTCAACCCATGCATACGGGCGCCCTCAACAGCCCGCGCACTATACTCATAGAACGCGTGCACGCAAGTGATCCTCACACCCCTTGCCCGCGGCCGATTGCAACACCAAATCATATGATATCTTATCTGATATCCGCCGCCAAAGAGAGGCCCGGACATGTTCGGTTTTCAACGAAAGAAACTTGAATTACCCGATGCGCAATCGGCGCTTCCCGGGCGCGCAACGCCGATTTCCACAGCGCATCAGCATTTCATCAGCGAACGACCCCTCAAGGGCCCCTATCCGGACGGCAGCGAACGGGCCTATTTCGCACTGGGATGCTATTGGGGCGCAGAGCGGCAGTTCTGGCAGATACCGGGCGTATGGGTGACTGCGGTGGGCAATATCGCCGGCATCACGCCGAACCCAACCTATGAGGAGGTGTGTTCAGGGCTTACAGGACACGCAGAAGCCGTGCTGGTTGTCTACGATCCGGCCGAGGTTGGCTACCAACAGCTTTTAAAGGTATTCTGGGAATCTCATGATCCGACACAGGGCATGCGCCAGGGTAACGATGTCGGCACACAGTACCGATCCGGCCTCTACTGGACAACGCCAGAGCAGGAAGCAGCCGCCCAGGTTTCCCGGGAAGCTTATCAAGCAGCTTTGTCGGCACGCGGTCTGGCATCCATAACCACACAGATCCTGCAAGCACCGGAATTCTACTTTGCCGAAGCCTACCACCAGCAATATCTGGCGAAGAACCCGAACGGTTATTGCGGCCTTGGCGGAACTGGTGTGACATGTCCCGAAGGGCTCAAGATAGAAGCTGCCCAGTAGCGGGCGAAACACCTACCTCGCCGTCAGGAAATGCGGTTCCTTGCGGCGACCAACGCCATGGCAACGGCATCAAAGAACTCAGGACGGATTTCGTCACCCAGCTGGATATTCTCAAACAGCGCCCGCGCCAACACACCATCGGTGTGGATGGCCACGTTCAACGTGTCTGCAGCCTGCAATATTGCGCGAGCATTGCCATCGCGGCCTCTGGCGGATACGACCGGAACCGGGAATTCATTGCTATCATACCGCAAAACGACAGCGAACGGCCCTCCTGCCATGACAATGGCAGCGTCTTCCAAACCACCACTTGTCGCAACCGCGGAGTCGATGACGCGCTTTGCCTCGTCGCGGCGGTAGCGCCTGAATTCCGGAGATCCCAAGGTGTCTTTCTGTTCGCGCTTGAGTTCCTTGTGACCCATACGCATCTCATGGTTGAACAAGGCTGACTGCAACGGCAGATCCATGAGCGCGATAATAATGAGGAAGATCACTGCCAGGATCACCACACGCAAGGTCAGGGCAACGCTGGCCGTCAGCACACATCCTGGACCGCATATAGCGCTCATCAAAACATCGGATGAGGTAATCCAAACAACCAGGGCCGCCGCACCGAACCACGCAAACGACCGCACCATGGACACGGCGAACTCCGTTGCATTTCGGATGCTGAACATCTTCTTCAATCCACTCGCCGGATTTATCCGGTTGAAGTCTGGCGTGATCGGATGAATGCTGATCGGAATTCCCTTCTTGTGAATAATATTGGTTATGGCGATCGAGATGATTATGATCGGTGCCAGAATCAACAACAGATCAGCCAGTTGATCGACCACCTCCAAGAACAGAGCCGATGATTCATAGCCTGTGGGATTTCGTATGACGCCTTCGGAGCGTATGAGCATAGCGTCAAGCAACCTGACATGCTCCTGCCAAGTGAAGGCAATCACGGCCAAAACGACAAGGGTCGTGAAAATCGAGACAAAATCCTGGCTGCCCGAAACCTGACCCTTCTCACGCGCCTTCTTGAGCTTTCGCTCCGAAGGCGGCAGATTTTTTTGTTCGGTATCGTTTTGCTGGCTCATTTCTGCCCGGCTATCACTTTAAGCATTTCAACCAGGCCATCGAGTTCGCCCAAGTGCGTGCGCACGGACTGAACCAGAATGACCACAAATACCGGCAGGAAGAACAATGCGAGCTGGCTCTTGGCAGAGAACAGAAGGAAGATCACATTGATGCGTTTGGCGAGCTTGCTGGAAATCAGGAAAATCAGATCCGACGCAAACAGGATGGCCATCAACGGGCCGCCGAGCGCGATCCCCGCCAGCATGATCTTTCCACCCAGTCCCATAATCAGCTCTGCGCCGGCATCCGATATGACCGGTGTAAGGGTGTGAAGCGGCCAGATACTGTAGCTGGCGTAAATGGTGTCCGCGACAATCCAGAAACCACCGGCAATGGCGAAAAGCCAGATAGCAGTAGCCTGAAAGAACTGGGCGAACTCCGTGATCGTACCGCCGGCTGGTTCCGGCAGGCCAATAAAGCTTGCCCGGTATCCGTCGATAATCGTACCGGCGGCACCTGCAATGGCAATCGGAACTGTGGCCAGCAATCCAATGATCCCACCAATCATCAGTTCCTTGCCGGCAAGAATGGCAAACGGATGATCGAGCGGGCCGGCCGGCATGCCGGTCCCGGCGGTAGCGGCAACGGGCATGGCCAACGCCAGCGCGAAGGTCATACGCAAGACACCGGAGCTTAACTGGGCTCTGGCGAAGGCAGCGAAGAAAATCGTAAACCCCATTGGCCGGGCCGATGCCAGGAGCATGGTCTTGGTCCAGGGTCGGATCATCCCCATGAACTGTTCGATGATCTGGATCTCATCCATTGTTCATCACGCTTCCGGTCAGTGCAGTTTGATTGCACTGGCTTCGGTGAAGATTCGATCTGACACCGTTTGCAGTGGAGCAGCAAGCGTGCCACCCATCATGACCAGCACAGCGCCGATCACGATGATCTTGATGGTCTGCGGCAAGGTCTGATCCTGGATCTGCGTGATCGCCTGAAACAGGGCGATTACGAAGGCGGCCAATGTCGCCACCAGCAGAGGCGGCAATATGAAAACCGCGCTTCCCATCAGGACGTCGAAGAGGATTGAAGTTGTATTTTGAGGATCCATTGGCTTTGCCCCCGCCTTACGCCGAATAACTTAGGACAAGGCCATGGACGATCTTCGTCCAGCCATCCAAGGCTATGAGAAGCATCAGCTTGAATGGGATGGAGACAGTCGTAGGCGGTACCATCATCATGCCGAGCGCAATCAGGATCGTGGTGACGATAATGTCGATCGCCATGAACGGCAGGTAGAGCATGAATCCTATCTCAAACGCCCGGGTCAGCTCGCTCATCATGAATGCGGGCACCAGAACCGAAAGGTTGTTGCGATCGATCTCGACAGTCTTGCCCTCACCCCAAATTCCAGCCAGGGAATTTTCGAAGAAGGCGAGTTGTTTCTGGTCGGTATATTTGAGCAGAAATTCACGAAGCGGGCCGGATGCAGTCTCGCCAGCTGCGAGCCAATGCTCGAATTCGTTCATGGCCAAGCCCGAATCGCGCACTGCGTTATAGGATTCGTTCATCACCGGCATTGCAATATACGCCGACAATATGATCGACAGGCCGTAGAGAATGGCATTCGGCGGAAGCTGTTGTATGCCGATCGCATTTCGTACGATAAAGATCACCACGGCGATCTTGGCAAAAGCGGTAACCGTCACCGCCGCGAGTGGCAGCATTCCCGCCATCAAGACGAGCGCTAGCGTGCCAAATGAGCCGTCTTGCAGTGATTCCATTCTTCCGCCTCCTATTTCACCTTGACGACCAGCGCGTTGTCCTGTCGCTCAATGGTGCCAACTCCGACGACTTTGCCATTTGCAATGATCCTGCCCCTGGATTGCCTGAACCCAACATGGTATCCGGCCGTCATACGGCGGCGGTCGCGCATGGTGACGGCCGCCTCGCCTACGTCCACCGAAAGTCTGACGAAGCCATCTTCCACGGGCGGCTCAAGTTCAGACAAGTCTGGGGTGGACGGACCTTCGCCAGGCTTGGCTTGGGCGGCGTTTGTGCTGGTAATTCGTATCGTTTCCTGATTGATCACCTCCGCAAACCAGCAAGCGCCATCCGGCAAGGTCAAAATCGCGGGAAGCGAGGAAGACAACTCATTCTCAAGCAGAATCTGGTCGTCCTTAGTGAGTTTGCTGACATCTTCGGCCGGCAGATCGATCACAGCAGCCAGGATCCGACCCTCTTCGGGATCTTGCGTATTAGGCATGACGCTGTCTGCGCTGGGATCGGCCGTCAGGAATTCAAGCAACAAAGCGTTGGCAATGGCGTCGGAGGCAGTCCCGAACTTCAGTCCGATCGCCACCTCGCTCAAACCAGTTAACCTGCCCCACAGTCCATCGCCAGACGGAACACAATCTCCCGCGCTCACTGACACTATGGTCAAGGCGCAACCGAACTTGGCCTCAAGGCCCAAGACCGCATCCAGTAAAGAGAACTCAAGTGCCACCGCAAGATCCTGCGGGTCGGCCTGTTCTGCAGCGGCCGGTACAGGCAAATTCGCCAGCAACAGATGCAGCGCATGCAAATCGGCGACAATGCGGAACTCTCCACCTCCGGCATCGACCCGTACCGTCATGGGTTGATCGAACTTAGGTGCGTGAGGTTCCTCCAACGGTTCCAGTCGGAGTTGTCGCCCGGCAACGTCCAAGCAAAGATCGGTGCTGGTTACCTGCCAAACACGTTTCAGAAACTTCAGAGGTTCCTGCCACGACGCGGTTTCCTGCACCGGTTGGTCCGGTACCGGCTGGTCGCCGGAACCATTGCCGTTGGTTGCAGCGCGGCCAAGACCGCGCGCCCGCTCAGCGAGCATCGTAAATCTGGGATCCATATCGTGCCCCCGGTTGGATCCTGCCAAATGTTCTGCGGCAGAGCGGCATCACTCCTGCACTTCGGTTTCATCTGCAACAGCTGCTCTCAACAACCCCTGCTGTGCCAAAATGCGCGCTGCCGCCTGCAGCTTCTCTTCCTTTTTCAAGACCTGTGCCAAATGCCGGTTTGCATTTTGCAAAGCGGATTGTTTTTGCTGCGCATGGTGTTGTGCCGACGTCAAAGCGGCCTCAGCCTGACGGATCGTGTCGCGAACCAGTTCATCAACCAGCCCCAGCCGCGCCATCCGCACGGGCGTGAGCGATCGGCTCATGATTTCATCGATCATTTTCTGCCGGCTGTCATCGGCCGCAGCGTTAACGTTTCCCAAGAGGCGTTTGGCCTCACCGACCTGTCCAAGGGCGGCCTGATAGCCAGCGCGTGCAGCGCCGACCAGCATCTTTGCCCTGGAGATCCGGGAGCTAGACAGGGAGAGCAGTCCGCGGACGCGATCGGGCATCAGCCGACCTCGTTCACCTTGCTGATACCGTCCAGGGTCTGGGAAAATGGCCTATGGCAGGAGACATCCTGGGTCAGGAACTCGCGCAATACTGTCTGTATTGCGATCGCGCTGTCGCTTAGCGGGTCGCTGCCGGCTTGGTATTCTCCAACCTGCAACAGGATTTCGATTTCTTTGTACCTGGCCATCAACGACTTGATGCGCGTGGTCGCGGCGCGATGTTGGGACGTCGTCAGCGTGTCCATCAAACGTGACTTAGATTTGAGAATGTCGATGGCCGGATACTGCCCGGCATTGGCCAGTTCAGGAGACAGAATTAAGTGCCCGTCAGTCAAACTCATAACTTCTTCGGCTATCGGATCACCTATTCCTTCGTTCTCCGTCAGAACCGAGAAAATTGCTGTCATCGACCCGGTCTCATCCTGCCCACAACGTTCAATCAGTCGAGGCAGGGCCGCATAAACCGATGCTGTAAACCCGCGCCGTACCGCGGGTTCACCGGATGCCAGCCCAACCTCTCGGAGCGCGCGGGCATATCGCGTCATGCTGTCGAACAACAGCAACACTTTACGGCCCTGCGACCTGTAATGGTGCGCCAGTGCAACCGATGTTTCCGCGGCCAGGCATCTTTCCATGGCAGGGCGATCTGACGTGGCGGCCAACGTTACCGTGCGATCGCGGAACTCCGGCGGCAGCCAATGGTCGAGAAACTCCCGGACCTCCCTGCCGCGCTCACCAATGAGCGCCAGGACGCAGACATCGCAGTCGGCGTGCCTGGCCAATGCTCCCATCAATGAGGTCTTGCCGGCGCCTGGTGGGCCGAACACCCCGACACGCTGGCCATGGCCAAGCGTGTTAAATGCATCTATGGCCGTAATGCCGGTCTCGAACACATCACGCACAAGTGGTCGCGACAACGGATCAGGCGCAGGGAATTCCACGCTGCGCAAATGCGTGCCATCATTCCGCAACCACGAGCCATCGGCCGGACGACCCAGACCATCGAGAACCTTGCCGAGCAAGGCATCGCCAGCCAGAAATGAAAACGGTTTTCCCGTGGCAATGACCTCGGTATCAGGGCCAAGGCCACTAATCGTGCCAATCGGCGCTAAAAGCGACGAGCGCTCATTGACCGCAACGACCTGGGCCAGAGTTTCCGACGCATCGTTGCCATTGCGCAAAATGCAAACTTCGCTGATCGAAACGCATGTCAGCGTTGTCGATATACGGGTACCGACTATCTCAAGAATACGACCGCGAGGTGGACGCAACTGCGCCTGAGACAACCGCTCGCCCATTTCTTCGATCAATTCGGCCAGCATGGGTTACCCTTCAGTCTTGTGTTGTGGCGTGTTTGCTTCTTTCTCGAGAGCTGCCGCATTGCCGGCCCGCAACGCGGCGGTCAGTCCGGCCAGCTGAGCTTGCAAGTCAATACGGATGCTGTAGCTGCCAGCATCAAGCCAGTAGTGCCCGGCCGCAAGATCAGGATCTTCCTCAATCTTCTTGATCCGGAAGCTCAATCTTGGATCCGCTATGGCATCTTCAAAAGGCTTCCTAGCCGGGTCGCCGGCGGGAACGCGAATGACAGCACGGCGTTTGTCCTTAAGGCCGTTCAGCGCAATGAGAACCAAGCGCTTCACGCGCTCGCGATCATCAAATTCCCCAACAATGGCGCGCACGCAGTTCATTACAAGTTCGATCAGTTCGGTTTCACTGGCGTCGAACTCCTGGCGCAGGGTCTTGATGAGATCAATGGCGCTACGTGCCTTGGTCGCATTTGCCTCGACAACCGCCTGTCTCTTCAATTCAGCAGCCTCGTCGCGGGCATTGTCGAGCAACGCCTGAATGTCCCGCTCGGCTTGTTCCTGTACGGATGTCACCGGGCCGTCCTGAGATGGTGGCTGGTCTTCCGCCCTGATCACACGGCCCTTGTAAAGCTTGATATCGGACACGTTCACGCTGCCTGCCTTTCCGAACTATCAAATAGATTCTTGACGATTGCCGGCAGGATAATCGCAGCCGCACTGGCATATCTCGGCAGTTCGCTCTCGCAAACCGCCGCATCCTTCGGCAACATGATTTCCACCAGCCGTCCGGCGTCACCGCCAATGCTCTTCGCCCAGGACAAGATACAGCGGGCACCCGACATCCGGATCGTTTGGGTCAGGTTGCCAGGCTGATAGCCCTGGGCCGTTCCGTCCGGAGCAAACAGCATCAGCCGCGCGGCAAGAACCAGGTCATCTTCGTCGAAACCGGAGAGCAGCGGCTCCACGTCCTCACGTGTTATGGCGCCAGAAATCAGCCGGCCATGCCAAATTAAACCGGCAAGGTCAGTGACGCGGTCCGGATACATCAAGAAGGCCGCCAAAATCTGACTGTCAATGCCGACGAGATGACCAACACGGGGTTCTTGCAAACCCAGTGCGGTGAGCAATCGCTGCACGAGCCTTGGCCGCATACGCTCATCTGAACGGATTGCATCGCGCAAAGCAGCCGGCAGCGACGTTAGCATTTCCGTGGTCCAGTCGGCATGCGGCTTGACCACATTCGGCCAGTCTGGAGTATCGCTCATTGTGACACCGTCTCATTCGACTTCATCAAACGCGCACCGCCTTCGCCCGTCAGTTTCTTGGGCCGGCCGACACCCGTCCACAAAGCAATGCCCACGAACAGCAGCAAGGCGATCCCGGCAAGTGTCGTGACTGAGTTCCAAACCTTGATCGTGCTGGCGGCGAGAGTCGGCGCCGGCCCACCCGCAACCTCAAACATGGCCACAGTCACATCTTCATAGTTGAGCTTCTCAACACTGTTCACGACCAGCGACTTGATCATTGGGATTTTCCCCCGCAAGTCGACATCTTGAGCATGATAGATATAGACAGAGGCGCGCGAGCGCGTACTCGTTCGACGGAACGGTTCAGGCTTCGGCAACGTGATATGCACTCTGGCTGACACGACACCGTGAACCTTCGCGAGGCTGGCTGAAATCTCCTCACTGAGTGCGTAAACGAAGCGCGCATGTTGTTCGAAGGGTGTCGATACGATCTGATCACCCTTGAAGATCGATCCGATGTTCTCATGCTTCTTGCGGGGCAGGCCGTGGCTGGACAGTATCCGCATGGCCTGCACCATATCGCCGCGCTCTATGGAAATAGCATACTTACCCTCACCGACCGACGAACGGCTGGCGGAAATGCCCTGTGATTGCAAAGCCAATATCATTTGCTGGGCTTCGTCCTGCGACAGTCCGGTATGGAGCTGTGTCTGACAACCGGCCAACAACAGACCGGCCAGCAGCACCGCACAAATTCTGGCGGGCCTTCCAGCAGATAGCTTTTTCTCGCGTCTGGGCTTGTTCAATGCGTACATTTTTACCCCCGGTACTTGCGTTCCTCCGGCCGAAAGCCGGAATGATCGCCCGTGTCCTCACCAGCCGGTCACTGCTGGCGCAAAAGCATGCTCATGGAAGATGTCATGGCAGATGTCACCTGCCCGGCCGCGGCCATCAGCATGGCGTGATTGAACGCCTTGCCGAGCACCTTGTTCCCTTTCATGAAAGCGTCTGCGTCGAGCCCACTGCCTCCGCTTGGCACCGGGCTGAGTTCCTTGGAACCCGGCATGAGCGCTTTGAGTTCAGCACCCACGCCATCGCTCGATGTACCGCCGAGCTGCGAGTTATCGGCCGTCTCAGCAAGAGACTGATGCAGTTTGCCCAGTACGTCACGTGCATTGACGTTCAAACTGGCGGCCTGCATACCGTCACCCGACAGGCCCTGAGCATCAAAGGCGTGTCCGGATTGTTGATTGACGGCCTGCTGCGCCTGCTGAAAAACATTCCCTACTGAGGCTATCGCCCCTGGTCCCCCGGTCATTTTCACTTCTCCTGTTAAGATTGTTCCTATCTTCGCCTAGGTTGGACACCAGGTGTTCCCGGTATCTCGAGATCATTCACAACCCATTGTGGTTAAAGAGTTTTCTGCAATAACCGTGCCATAGCCGATCGGTGTCCGGCGCGCCGGGTCGCACAATCCGGACGGTGGAGGAAATGCACATACTGTATGATTTTGACACCTTCATCATTTTACGTCTGTGCGTAGCAACTACGTACGTAGCGTCTTTCCTCCCGATCGTCATGCGGCGGACGTTTGCGACTGATTTTGGGCCGTACCCAGCGTTCCGACAGGTTGGAGATTGAATTCCGAAGAGATCTCCTGAAACGCAACCACGGCAAGATCGATCCCATGACTGCGCAAATAGTTGCGCACATAGCGGCGCAGGTCACGGGACGTAACGACAACGGGCGGCCGCGCATCTGGATCAGCGACAGGTTTGATGCGCTCAAGCTGCTGGAGAAACGTGTTTGCCAGATTGGCCGGCAATACCAGGGCGGCTTCGCCATCGACGGCTTGTACCGTGGCGCGAAGTTCCGCCTCCAGCCCCGGCTCGATGACGTATCCGGCAATGATCTGATTGGTGCCGGCAATGCCGCGGCACAGGTGGCGGCGCATGGCAAAACGGACCCGCTCGGCAATCATCGCAGGGTCATCTTCCTTGGACGCCCATTCAAGCAAGGATTCAAACAGGATCCGCCGCGGCACCAAGGGAACGCCTTCGCCCACCAAACGGCGCAAGATGTCAAGCAGCCTGGTAACTGTCAGCACCTGTGCGACCTGTTTGGCCAAAGCCGGCAGTTCCTGATTGGCGTCGCGCACAATGTCCTGAATTTCTTCGAAGCCAAGCAGTTCTTCAGCATTGCGGCGCATGAACACCGCTGCGGCTTCGGCGAGCAACCAGGCAACCGGCACGACAGAAATGTCAGCATCTGCCAGCTTTGCCTGATCCGATGCGGACACCCAATGAACATGGTCCAGAGGCCAAGTGCTCGCGGGTATCGCACCGCTGACACCTGCCACCTCTATCACGGCGGCTTCGGCGCGGGCCAAAACCATGCCTTCAGGCACAGTTGCCGAGAACAGCGTCACACCATCCAGGTCAATACTAACCGCACCCGCTGCGGCAGACGGATTCTCCAGAAGTCCGATCAACGGCGCCGTGTAGCCGAAACGGTTTTGGAAGCGCGACGTTACAACAGCCCGCGCCTTCGCAAAGTCCTCATTCGGCACTTTTTGACGCAATGAGCTGTCCAGACGAATCACGACCCTATCACCGGCCTTGGCTTCAACATCAGCAGCTGCGAACTGGGCCACGTTTTCGGCGAAATCCGAAGTTGCCGATGCTTCCATGATGCCGTCCTGAATCGGCACCCTGCCGGCAGCAGCCTGCTGTTCGCGCGCGCGGCGGTGCATCAGCCACGCGCCTACGCCCAGAGCGGCAGCGATGGCAAAGAACGCGAATTTCGGAAAGCCCGGAATCAATCCGATTGCAATCACAATCGTTCCGGCAATTGCCAGCGTGCGGGAATTGCCCAGAAGCTGCTTGGCAATGTCGGTACCCAGATCAAGGCGCTCTTCCGTGCTGACACGGGTAACCACCGCACCGGCACACAATGCCATAAGCAAGGCCGGAATCTGTGCGACAAGGCCGTCGCCGACGGTCAGCCTCGAATAAATTTGAACCGCGTCGCCGAAGGCAAGCCCCTGCTGCAGCATGCCGATCCCGATACCGCCCAGAAGGTTCACCACAATGATGATCAATCCGGCAATTGCATCACCCTTGACGAACTTCATCGCGCCATCCATGGCGCCAAAAAACTGGTTCTCGCGGTCGAGGAGACGCCGGCGCTCGTTGGCCTCTTCCTGATCAATCGCGTTGGAGCGCAGTTCTGCATCAATGCTCATCTGCCGGCCAGGCAACGCATCCAGAATGAAGCGCGCCGCCACCTCGGCGATGCGCTCGGCACCCTTGGTGACAACCACGAACTGAACAGTGGTGATGATGACGAATATGACCAGACCGACAATGATGTTTCCGGCCGTTACAAATGAGCCGAACGTGTCGATCACCGCGCCCGCATCGCCCTGTGTCAGGATAAGCCGCGTGGTCGAGATGGAAATCGACAACCTGAACGCGGTGCCGATAAGGATAATGGCGGGAAATGTCGAAAAATCCGCCGGCCTGACAAGGTAAATCGCGACCATCAGGATCAGGATTGTGAACGAGATGTTGAGCGCGATTAGCGCATCAATGAGAAAGGTCGGAACCGGCAAAATCATCAGCAGGATGGTCATCATCAAGATCCCCACAAGGGTGAGATCCTGACGTTCGACCATGAAGTTGAGAATGTTGCGCGCAATCATGATGCGATCCCTTCACCGGTCTTGACGTGTGCCGAAGCGGACGGGCGCAGTGAAATGAAACTCCGGAAGCGTTGAGCGGCTTCCGCCACCCGGCCCAATCTCATGGCAATCACCGCGCGCTGTAACAGGCAGGCCGGACCAACTCGCCCGCCAGGCCTAATTTGGTCAAGTTCACGTAGCAGGTCGTCAGCGGCCTGCCATTGTCCTGACATGGTCAGCGTTTTTGCCAACAAGCGCAGCGTTTTTTCATCGCGCGGCCAAAACAACCGGTTGAGATCGAGCAATCCGCGCGCGTCTTCAGCCTGGCCGTAGCGCAACAGCATCGATGCCAGCGAGCAAATCAGTTCACAGTGTACCTGAGTGAGACGGGCATCCGCTACGAGGCTGGAAGGCGGGCCGGAAGAAACTTCAGATCCGGATGGTTGCACCGCCGGCGGTGCGGCCGCATGTGCGTGCAAGTCAAAGTTCAATGTCATTGTGACCCCCCGGTCAGATCGGCTATTTTCTAATGGCTTCGTCGTGCGCCCGCTGTACGAGTTCAAGGCGACGCACGTGCTGTAAAAGCTTGTCGCGGCCCGATTGGACTATATGCAAATTTGGTTCGTTACCCGGATTTAACCGCGACAAGATTGCATCAACCTGCAGAAGTTCAGCTCGAAGTTGATCCCGGCTCATCCCGGCCAACGTTGCAAGGTCCTGTTCCTGAGTCACATGGATGGACGGAATGTGCGGCTCGCTTCGCGCACCTTCACCGGATACCTTCGAGGCGGGCGGCAAGGCGCCGTGGGCCGGAAGGCCTAATCGGGCGATGGCTGCCGCGTTGCGCGGCGACGCCATATCAGCGGCCGGGCGAATATTGTCCGCAATGGGATACGAATTGACTTTCGGCATTTGACCAACCCCCGTTTATCTCTTGCCGTGCAGCACCGGGACACGCCGCGGTGCTCCAAAGTGTTAACCTCCTACAACGACGAACACTTCATCGCCGCCGCGTTTGATGACAACGGATGTCTTTTTGATTTCATGAACTTTCCAGCCGTCGGTGAACGTATCACCAGGACGCACTTCCTTGCCGCTGGCTAAAAGGGCGGACGGGTCATTACCGAACATGATCGCCGTGACAACAGGCATGGCGCTTGTACCTTCGAGCCTGGTGACATTGTTCAAAAGCGGCGGCCGATCAGGTCCTGCATCGTACCAACGCAGGAAATCGCGCCAACGCTCTGCTTCATCTGATCCGATCACGCCGGATACCAGCACCGATCTGGCTCCAGATTCTGTCGGATGCACCAGTGCCAACAAACCGAGTTGCGCCAGTTTGTCCTTCATCTGCTTGATTGTATCAGCATAATTGGTTTGAACAGGGCGTCGCTTGGCCGGTTCATTTCTGGACATGGATGCAGGCTTAGTGTTCCACGCCGCCGTCACAATGCTGCCCGTAGTCGGAATGACTGTGTCCGCAATGAACCCGCCTGCGAACCACACTCCCATAAACAATGCGGCCACAGCAGCAATGCGCCGAACCGGCAGCCGGCTGGTGACCGGACGTTCGACCCTCAGCCTGGCTGTGCCAGCGGTTATGTTGACCGGCAAACGCGCCGAAGTCCATTGACCGGGCTCCAGAGCGGTTTTTCCGTCCACTACGATGGCACCTTCCACCGCAGTAATCCTGGCTGGCAGAAACGGTATCTGAGCGGAGGAAACCGAAAAGTGAACCGGCTTCAACTCCGAACCGAGCAGTACAATGGCGTTGTTTGTTGATGCACCTACCGAGAACGCCGCACCATCCACGTAGGCCGAAGCGTTTGCAAAGACGCCTTGTTCCACAATGACGCGAAGCTTCTGCAGCGTACCAGCGTTGTCTTTAAGAGAACGGCCCAGTCCGCCGCCCATCATGTCATTTATATATGTCGTGGCTTGCGCCATTTGGATGCCCCCATCCCGAATGGTTAAAAGCTACTTACGTACTACGCATGTTTCGTGCCAGATGAGACATTCGTCATACGAATTCTTAATGATCAGCTGGATTTTTAGAAGGGGCATGGGTAAAAAAAAGGGCGGCCGAGTGGCCGCCCTTTCCGTTCTGGATAAAACCAGACTAACGCGGGATCTGCCTCAAAGGCTGAAGAATCGCGTTGCCAACCGTGAATGTAAACAGAGTCTGGTTTGCTTCTTGAATTGCAATGTCAAAAGCATTTGCAAGAGCATCGTTACCCGCACCCGGGTTTGCACCAGCTGGATTGGTTGGTTGTGCCATGGTATAACATCCCCCTTTTGGTTACTCATGAACACACCCAAACATGCAACTTCGATGCCATCTTTCAAAAACAGATGGCCAACTTGATCTGCTGTCTAAGATAGCGCCAAGGTAGGCCTATCTTGGGATCTGACGCAGCGCGTTGAGGATCGCCTGATAGATGGTCGAAATGAACAATGTCGCTTCGGCCTGTTGCCTTGCTATCTCATTGGCTTCGATCTGCGCCTGCGTACCTGCTTCGGGCGATGGCGTTCCACCTGCAGGTTGCTGGTTTTGACTTGCATTTTGAAGGGCACTTCCAAAGTTTCCACCACCTCCGGTCGCACCTGTTGCGCCGCCACCTGACGGAGCACCTGCAGCTGGTTGGGCCATTCGAAATTCTCCTTTGCTGCGGTAGGTTCTCAATCTGATCGGCTGCTTGAAGCCAATCACTAACCAACTGTACCATTTTGGAACAATGCAGCCGGAGATGATATCCGGATTGAATACGCAGGCTACGTACGCACATTACCCAAAACTCAGGAAGATCGCTGAAATTTCGAGGTTTTCTGTGAGGTGTCTCGCACGGGCGTGTTCGTTTCACGACCGACCCGGCGGTTTACCAGAGTATCGGTGACATCGCCGTCGATGGCAGGGTGCGGGATGATCCGGTGCTTTGCAGACAGGCACCGCGTCGGTCAAACTACAAAACGCTCTCAAGCGCCAGGGCGTGCTTTGTTTAGGTTGAACTCAAAAAGCAGAATCCGACTGTCAGGACGATATGCCGGATAGTTGTCTAAGACTTCATAATGGTGATTGGCGTAACCGGCCGACGTCAACAATGCAATCATGGGGGCATTGTCCTCGTGCACGATGGCACTGAGCACGGGCACCTCGGCCGTTCTGGCAATTTCATGAAATACCTGAAGTAGCGCGTGGGCAATTCCCCGCCGCCTCATTTGCGGTAGCACGGCAATGTTCCGCAAATACAATGACCCCGTCGCATGCAGACGCAGTTGGTAAAATGCCCGATTGATATCATTTGGATCGGATGGCACAGGAACGTCCTGCGCCAACGGATTCATGATCATCATACCAGCCGGTTCGCCTCCGGCCAGAGCGATGACCGCATTGCCGCGATGAACTTCATTTGCCGGGTCGGCGATGCGGCTGGTGACGACCTCTATCCAGTCCGCACCTGGTGGCAATGTCTTTTTGATCTCGCGGCAATCTGCGCCCGCGTTCGATATATCCAACAACTGGGCCAGAAGTCTGTCATCTTCCGGTGCCGCCGGACGAAAGGAAATTGTATCATTCATCTATGCGAACCCCCCGGCCAGTTTGATGAACAATCTGCCATATACGCCGTGCAAGGTTCTTGCCGCAAGCAACAGGTCGCCGCAATACCTAGGTAGTTAACACCAGTGTCACAAAGGTTGTTTTTTTGGCACACTTAAGATGCACTCGTGATGGGCAGCACTAATTCCCGTAAGCTTGATCGGGGTGATCAGATGCATTGCGCGGAAAACGGAAGTCCGATGGGAGTCAAGAAAACCAGTGTTTTGTACGGATAGGCGATAGCCCGCAATAGGTTCTATCAGTTCGGCCTTATGCCGTGCGATGAGAGAAGAGCAAGAGAATCCCCCTTTCCGATACCCGTCGGCACATGCCGCGGCAAGTCGGAAAAAATGAACTGGTGCCGTCGTGCAAGAACGTACGATGGCACCAGTTTCATTTTTGCTTGCTGTTCTTATCTTTGTCTTCGTCGCCCAGTTGCTTGACGCTTCCAATCCCGTAACGGATAACCATATAGCTCCTGTCTTCCGGGTTTTGGCTCTTCAGCAGATTCAGAGCGACAGCCTCGACACGCGCCAGTAGTGATGGCGGACCGTTGACGATAATCGTATTGCTGGCTCTTACGTGACGAAGGTCAAGCCGGCCAGGCGAAAGGCCGAGAGAGTCAAGCGTTTCCATCAGCGTCGAAAGCTTGACGTAATTCAACGCCAGCATTCGTGTGCGAGATTCCGACTTATGTGCGACATGGACGGTGCGACCGTCGAGATACCACTCGATGTTGTGGCGTTTGGAAATGCGGTCCAGCATGTCAGGAAGGTGAGCGGGAAGCAGCATTTCGGAAACAGTGCCCTTGACTTTGGGACTGACATTCAATCGCATGCCTGCCCGGCGAACCGAAGCTGACAAAACATCTCGAAGAGGCATCCGCACGACGAACATGCCACTATCGCCCGAAGGGTCCGAGACTTTCCCGGCTACCTGGCCCTTCATTTCCACGGATCCATTTGTCACCGTTTTGCTGGCGTGTGCGACATGCGGCGACACAGCCGGTGCCGACACGAAAAGCAAACCAATCATGGAAATCCGCAGCAGCCGGTTCAACGGCAAAAATCTAGTCCTGTTCATCGGTTATCTCCGGTATCGTAGCGGTGTTCCAGGCGTCCGGACTGGAACTTTGTACGATGCGCGCAACACGCACCAGATCGCTTAGGGTGGAAGATTGCGTCTTTCTGCGGATGCTGAGACGGTGAGTCTCCACAGTACGCACACTCACATTGGCGATATTGGCAATTTCCTTGTTACTGAGTCCGGTTGAAAGGAAACCGAGAATTTCCATTTCACGCTTGGTCAGTCCATAAGGTGCCGAGCCGTCATCTTGCTGCCTATGTAGGTCAAAAACATTCTTGCTTACCGGTCCCGGCAGATAGACCGCGCCGCCCGATACAGCCTGAACCGCTATTGTCAGTTCCTGGAGTTCAGCAGCCTTTGACACAAATCCGCCGACGCCTGCCTTGATCAGTGACGCAACACCGTTTACCGCAGGATTGTCGTAGCTAACAATCACATAAAGCCCAGGCACAGCCGTGACCAATCTTTGAATAGTCACGCACATGCTAAACCCGGATTCAACCAACTCCAAAATGGCAAGGTCCGCAGCGTGACTCTTTACTGCCATTATTGCCGCAACACCGTCGGATGCTTCAGCAACGACCTTGAAGCCCGGAATTTGTTCTATAAAGGCACGTTGACCCGCTCGTACCAAAGGCAATGAATCGACAATTACAACCCGCTTGTCTGTGTCATCAGAATTTGCCGGTTCGCCGCCGCCAGGTGATTGCGCAGCATGATCTTCCTGGCCGTGGTGAAGGAGCGCGTGCCTTGTCGTGATCTCATCAACAATCATGCGGCAACTCTCAATCTCAACATCCAGGCCACCACCTGCGCGCCCTGGTGCGCAAAGGCCGCTGTTGCCAAACGATCTATTTTGTCAAACGCGCGTCCGCCGCGCCGGCAAAACTGTTCGTGCCGGTTTGTTTCAAGGCGCGCACCGTCAAATGCGACAGCACGCAATGTACTTGGGCAGTTCATATCTTCCCCCGGTCAGATGAATAAATGGGAGAACCATTTACCGTTCGTTTCAACAAACGCTACGTCATCCAATCACGATATCACAACTCCCCAGTGATATCGCTCAAAATACGGTCTGCGATTATCTTCTCAACTAAGAAGTCTTGCAAACCACACCGGACCATGCAGGAAACAGGCCAAACAAGAACCGGAACCCATTAATGTTGTTGATTCTGCGCGAAATAGTTTCACCGGGCGAGCCGCAAGGAACGTGTTGAAAAACTGGCGAATTTTCAGATTTCCCTAACGTGTTCAGGCGGCAAATCAAAAGCTCCTGGGGATCTTGCGAAGAAAACCCGAATGCCTATCACCCTGTTTCTCGCGTAAATTCAAGATTGGGATCACTTTTGGTTGAACTAGAGCATGTTCCCGAAAAATGTGTGCGGTTTTCGGATAAGAACATGCTCAATATCAAAGAGATAGAGCATTTTTAGTGGCTCAGGTTTCACAAAAAATGCCCTAGGCCGTGGTGAGGATTTAACATTTTCATCTCAAGAGGAGGTGGATTGCGCCTAGGGTAACGAAGCCCATAAAGTTGTCGAGGAGCTTGTCGTAGCGGGTTGCAATTCGCCGGAAGTGTTTG
>JANQIR010000144.1 GCA_028282065.1 Aestuariivirgaceae bacterium | reverse complement strand
GTCGATGGCGGCGTCCAGATCGGCGGCAATCGCAGTGGCAGCGGCGGTGGTGTTGCAAACCTGAACCTCACCAATGGCGGCGCACTGCATGCGAATGTGAGGTTCTTTACCGTTGCCAACGGCTCTCTCGTTGCGGCAACCGTGCTGATTGACGGGCCTGACTCGAACCTGACCATCGAATCGGAGTTCACTGCTTTCGGCAATGCCGGAACTTCAGATATCACGGTTCAAAATGGCGGCCGGATCGAGCTTCTGCCGGCGGAAAACGCCTCCGGTGCCGTCATTGCCAACGGCGAAGGTACCAATGCGACTGTTACGGTCACCGGCGCCGGTTCCGAATTCCTGTATGCCTCAACCGCCACATTGAATGTCGCTTCGAACTTTGACGGGCCCTTGGCGTTCGATGCCGTTGGAACACTGAACGTCGAGGCAGGCGGTACTGTGCGCGGCGCGTCTCTTGAAGTTGGCACCGGCGAGGACACTGTCGGCACCGTAAATGTCGATGGCGCCACAACCAATCTGGACATCAGCAATGGCATCGGTATCGGTCAAAACGGCGGGACCGGCACGCTCAATCTCGTGGATACGTCCATTACAACGGTCGAGCTTGTGATCGCCAATTCGGGTGGATCCTCAGGTACCGTCAATGTCGATGCGACCTCTTCGGTTAACGTCGAATTCCTCTGGATGGCAAACGGTGACTTCGAGTTTGGCGGTTTCGATGCCCGGTCAGAGGGCACGCTGAATATCAACGGCGGCTCCGTCAATGTCGTTTTTGGTGCGTCAGCAGGATCGTCGAACACAGGCACAAACGGCGTTGGCACCATCAATGTCGATGGCGGCACACTGGACGTTGGTGGCAATCTCGAGATCGGTCAGACAAGCGAAGGCGAAGGCGGCGATCCAGGTGGAACGCTGAACGTCATCAACGGCGGATTTGTCAGCGCCAACAATTTGGCGGTCTCAGTAACCGGTGGCTCGACGGGCTATATGCAGATCGACGCAAACGGCTCCAGTGTCGAGGTCGGCGAACGGCTGAATATCGGTGAGGGCAGCTACTTTGATGGAGGCACCCAGGGCATCCCCGAGGACGACTTCGGACGCCAGATCACCGGCACCGGCACCGTCGATGTCGAGGGCGATCTGTTCGTAGGTCAACGGATAACCATCGGCGGGACGCAATTCGCAGATGGTACCTTGAGCTTGTCCGGCAATGGCACCGTTCAACCGCTTTCCGGCGGCGATCTGCGGATGGTCATCTCAGATACCGGTGGCGCTTCCGGACAGGTCACGGTTTCTGACAGCGCCAGCATCCAGGTTGCCAATCTGGATATTGGTGTTGGCGACTTCTTCGACAACGGGACGCCGGGCTATACGGGTGACGACTTTGGGGCGGCCACGACCGGCACCGGCATCCTGCAAGTCTCAGGCGGATCGGTCACGGTCGCCCAGACCCTACAGGTCGGCATCAATGCGTTCGGGGAGGGCATTGTCGAGGTGACGGACGGCACCTTGACGGTCAACGAACTGCAGGCCGGCAACCAGTCTGGCTCACAGGCCACCATCTCCGCAATTGGCGGCACCGCTGTGATCGACGCGACCACCCAGATCTTCACTCTGAACGGCGGTCAGGTGACGTTCGAGGCCAGCAATGGCGGCACCATTTCGGCTACCAATGCTTTCACGATCAACGGCGCCGACCAGACGCTGTTGGGCGATGGCGGTATCGTCACAGCTGGAACCGGTATCAACTTTGTCGGTGGTTTCATCCGGCCGGGCGACACGGTTGCCACGGCTGATCAAACCGGTGCTTTGACGCTGAACGGGTTTGTCGACCTCGGTCACGCCGGTGGCGCCGGACCGGAGATTGTCATTGATATGCAAGGTGCCAACCAGGGCGCCTCTGTGAACGGTTTCGATTTCCTGGATGTCGACGGTGGCGCGAACCTGAACAGCGGCCTGGTGCATTTCAACTTCGACGGGTTTGCCCCGACAAGTGGCGCCGCATTCGAGTTCCTCGACGCAACGGGCGGTGCGACCGGGAACGCCGCTCAGGTTTCGTTGGCGGTGACAGGTCTTGACGAGGCCAGCGCCAACTCGCTCAGCCTGACCTATGACAGTATTCCAGGCGGCGGGATAACACTGGATGTCGGTGCCAATACGATGGCCGCCGTCGATCCGGAGACGACATTCCTGTTCGGGTCGGTTCGCGACGATGACTTCAACGGTGGCGCCGGTGCCGACGTGCTCAATGCTGGCGGCGGCACCAATACGCTGACGGGTGATCTTGGGATCGATACGTTTGTGTTCGACGATGTCGGAACAAGCAACACGACAATCACCGACTTTGATTTCGTGCAGGGCGAGATACTGGACGTCAGTGACTTTGGGCTCACAGGTACAGGGGACTTCCTGTCATTTACCGACGATGGTGTTGACACGACGATCCAAATCGACGCGGATGATACCATCATCCTGAACAACGTTCTCACGACGGATCTGGGTGGATCGTTCATTTTCGCCTAGCCGCCGGGAACCAAGGTTCTACTAAAGTCGTCGGTGAAAGTTGGCTATATACGAGATTCCTGCCGGGTACCGGACTACGCTGGTTGCGACCATGCCGCGGTCCGGCACCTGGTATTCGTTCTATTTCTTCGAGTTTCTCGACGTCTTCTTGACCGGGCGGAAGACCCTGAACACCCGGCTCGATCTGCACGTGCATCACGGTCTTAAAATCGGCAAGCTGCATGCACATTGCATTTGCCCTGGTTTCATGGAGACCTGCGACGGCGCCTTGCGGGAATATTGGGATCAGCTTGAATTCTACACGCCCGGCTATAACTACGGATACGGGCTGTTTATTGAGGGCAATGAACCGGCCTTTTCGCCCTTGCAAAACCCGGATGTCC
Source organism: Aestuariivirgaceae bacterium (assembly GCA_028282065.1). Classification (GTDB taxonomy): domain Bacteria; phylum Pseudomonadota; class Alphaproteobacteria; order Rhizobiales; family Aestuariivirgaceae; genus JANQIR01. The sequence goes on along the minus strand of JANQIR010000144.1, from coordinate 13,409 downwards.
GCATTGTTTATCTCTACCGCAATCCACTTGACCAGATTGCCTCGTTTTATCGGCACATCCAGGCGCACCGCGAGCCATCAACCCGCGCCTATGTGGATGATCGCGGACAAGAGCGCGTGTTCGCAAACATGTCCGATTTTCTTCGTCATGCGGGTATTCAAAGCTATCTCAAGCAGTACCTGACCTATCACTTGATGCAGAAGGTGGCACCGCAACAGGTCCTTTGCATTCGCTACGAAGACCTGATGGACGATCCGCGAGGCGCGTTCACCCATGCAGTACATTTTCTCTCCAAGCAGGTGGAGAGTCTGGATGGACTTGGCGTGGCGATAGAAAAGGCCCTCAATGCCAGCAAAAAGGAAAGCCTGAAAAACCTTGAACGGGTAATGGGCGCTTCGCTGGGCCGCGATCAGGCCATACCGACCGAGAGCCATCTGCGTGGCGGCGAAATCGGCAAATGGCAAACCGAGCTCACGTCAGAAGACTTGGACCTTGCGAAAGAGGAATTCGCCCGCGCCGGATTGAACCTTGGTGAGACGGGTCTGACCTGAGGCGAACAGGCCGAATTTTGCGCAGGAGTCAGAAGGACGTCAGCCTTGGGATGGCCTGCTACCGTCCGGTTCAAAATGGTGGGCGGAAGCGGACTTGACCCGGCATCCAGTTGGGCCGTTGCGCCCAACTTCTGACTCACATCTGGTTCCCGGATCACGCTTCGCACCTTTGGCGCTCGCTGTCCGGGATGACGTTTGTTTAGTCCCGGTCGGGCCTTCGGCCCTCCTCGCCACTTGGTTGACCTCCCGGTCGGGCCTTCGGCCCTCCTCGCCACTTGGTTGACTTCCCGGTCGCGGCCTAAGCCGCTCCACGCCTCTTTGTTGGTTTCCCGGTCGGCTCCTGCGGAGCTTCCCGCCGGTTTTTTTGATTGACTGACCAATTAAAAACCTGCATTGCCAAACGAGAGTTACGACGGGGTAAAAGATGCCAAAGCTTGGGATGGCGCCATTGCGCCGCAAGCAACTTATCGATGCTGCGATTGCATCCATACATGAGTACGGCCTCGCCGATGCCACGGTGTCGCGCATCGCCCGTAAGGCCGGCGTTTCATCGGGTATCGTGCATCACTACTTCGACGATAAGGACGATTTGTTGTTCGCGACCATGGGAACCATGCTGGAAGCCCTGCGCGTGACCATGGCCGCACGCCTAAAGGTTGCCAAAACGCCAAAGGAGAGGCTGGAGGCGATTATCGATGCGAATTTCGATGATACTCAGTTTTCTCCTGGCGTAATGTCCGCCTGGCTGGCGCTCTACGGTTCGGCCCGGCAATCGGTGCGCCTCACACGCATCCTAACGCTCTACCACCGGCGACTGCATTCCAATCTGGTGCACGCCTGCAAACAGTTGGTGCCGGCCGGTCAGGCGGAACGGCTTGCCCATGGTGTCGCCGCGATGATTGACGGTTTGTGGTTGCGCTGCGCGCTGTCGCGCGATGCCGTTGATCCAAAGGGTCCACGTACCCTGACGCACGAAGCCGCCTGCGCCATGCTCGACGCTTTTATCCGCCAAGGGGGAAAACTCTATGACTGAACGGTTTGACTTTATCGTCATCGGGTCCGGTTCGGCCGGCTCGGTTCTGGCTCATCGTCTTAGCGAAGACAGCAAACATACGGTCCTGACGCTTGAATATGGCGGCAGTGATGCCGGCCCGCTGATCCAGATGCCATCGGCCTTGTCCTATCCGATGAATATGCCGCTGTACGATTGGGGGTTCCAAAGCGAACCCGAACCAGGGCTGGACGGCCGGAGACTGGCGACGCCGCGCGGCAAGGTGATCGGTGGATCCTCATCGATCAACGGAATGGTTTATGTGCGCGGACATGCCCGCGATTTCGATACGTGGGAGAAGATGGGTGCGGCCGGGTGGGGATACCGGCATGTGCTGCCTTATTTCAAACGCATGGAAACATCGCATGGCGGCGAAGACGGCTGGCGTGGCACAGACGGGCCAATGCATGTGACACGCGGACGGCGCGTCAACCCTCTCTATCAAGCCTTCGTCGAAGCGGGGCGGGAAGCCGGATACCCGGTCACCAAAGACTACAATGGCTGGCAGCAGGAAGGCTTCGGGGCTATGGAGATGACGGTCTGGCGGGGCAGGCGATGGTCTGCGGCCAACGCATATCTCAAACCGGCGATGTCCCGGCGCAATCTGAAAGTCGAAACCCGCGCATTTGTACAGCGGATCGTCATCGAAAACGGCAGAGCATGCGGGGTTGAATACAAAAGGGGCGGCAAGACACATATCGCCTATGCCAACCGTGAAGTGATTTTGGCCGCCAGTGCGATCAACTCGCCGAAGCTGCTGCAGCTGTCCGGCATTGGCGATGGCGATGCCCTGAAGTCGATCGGTGTCGAACCGATATGTCATTTGCCCGGTGTGGGCGGCAATCTGCAGGATCATCTGGAAATCTACATGCAGGTGGAATGCCCAAAGCCGGTCACGCTGAACGGAAGTCTTGGGTTGTTCTCCAAGGCGGGTATCGGTTTGGAATGGCTGTTGTTCAAAAGTGGTTTAGGCGCTACCAACCACTTTGAAGCATGCGGGTTCATTCGCTCCAAGGCCGGCGTGGAATATCCCGATATCCAGTACCACTTTCTGCCCGGTGCAATTCGCTATGACGGCAAAGCCGCCTTTAAGGGGCACGGATTTCAGGTGCATGTCGGGCCGAACCGGATGAAGTCGCGCGGATCGGTGGCGGTTCGCTCGGCCGACCCGTCCGAAGCGCCCGTCATCCGTTTCAACTACCTTTCCGAACCAGGCGATGTGGAAGATTTCCGTACCTGCGTGAAACTCACTCGCGAGATATTCGTGCAGCCGGCCCTGGCGGACTATGTCAAGAGCGAGATCCAGCCGGGCGGGGCTGTGCAGTCCGATGATGCGATCGACGCATTCATCCGCGAGCATTGCGAGAGTGCCTATCACCCCTGCGGGACGTGCAAGATGGGGGCAAAGGACGATCCGACCGCAGTGGTCGATCCGGAGTGCAGGGTCATAGGTGTTGAAGGGTTGCGTGTGGCCGATTCCTCGATCTTCCCGTTGATCCCGAACGGCAACCTCAATGCGCCATCGCTTATGGTCGGCGAGAAGGCGTCTGATCATATTCTCGGCCGCGACCTCCTGCCCGCATCGAACCAGGAACCGTGGATTCATCCGCAATGGCGTGATAAACAGCGCTGAATGCGGCCCGATAACTGCTTGAACGAGATTTGCCTGACCGCCGCTGAAGAGCTGGATTGCGGTGCCGGCGACACGCAAATTGCCGGCGCGGTGGTCGGGATTGTCACTGCGGGCGGCAGACGCGGTGTTGTGTCGAGAGGTTTCGCGCAACGGGTTCCGCATGTTCGTGAAATGACGGACGGCACCTGGTTTGATCTGGCGTCACTGACCAAGGTGATGGTGACGACACCGGCGATCCTGAAGCTTGTGGCCGAAGGCGCCTTTGCGTTGGATGATCCTGTCGCCAAGGTTATCCCGGATCTGCGTCAGTACGATCTCAACGCACCGGAGCGGGCGCTGACCTTTCGGCAGTGTTTGTCGCACCAGACGTTCCTGCCGGCGGTTGCGCCGATATATACTTACGGTCCGGATCCGGAAACGCTTAAGGCGTTCATCCTGCAAAACCCCTGGCCTCAGGGGCCCTCGGTCTATTCGGATATCAACTTCATCCTTCTGGGTATTGCGATAGAGCGGGTTACCGGACACCCTTTGAGCGAACGGCCCCTTCCTGACGGCTTGTCCTTCGCTCCGGATCCGGCTGTGACGGCTGCGACGGAAGACTGCCAGTGGCGCGGCCGGGTCCTTTGCGGCGAGGTTCATGATGAGAACGCTTATGCGCTCGGTGGCGCCGCCGGGCATGCGGGGCTGTTCGGAACCGTTGATGGCGTGCTTGATTTCGCGCAAACGGTGCTCAACGGCTCCGGGTTGCCTGAGGTGCTTCACCTGGCAATCAGGACGCCGGTCAGTGCGGAACGGACGGTCGGCTGGCAGATCAAGCATGACAATTGGCCCGGAGGGCAGGCTTGCTCGGACATGACCATCGGCCATACCGGGTTTACTGGCACGGGGCTGTGGATCGATTTTGACTGTGGTCTGGCCTGGACAATTTTGACCAATCGTGTGCATCCGAGCCGGCATCGTGACACAGGTATTATCCGCAAGCGCAAGCTGGCCGGCGATATGATCGTGCGCATGTTTGATGAGGCAGCATAGGAGCGGGCGCATGTTTGATGAGGCAGCATAGGAGCGGGCGGGGGCTGGCACGCTCTATTGTTCCCAGCAAAGCTCTTCGTCAAACCAGTCGCGTGCCCGAATATAGGCCGCCTCAAGGGTAGAAAAGTTCGGGGCCTGAAAGATCGCCTGCGCCGCAGCTTGTGAGACTTTTTCAGACTTCGGCGCGCTTTGCCCAACGGCCGGGTGCACTGAGAATGAAACCACGCCGGGAATATCGCAGCGTTCCGGCGCGTGGATCAAAGTTCCGCCCGGATGCGGAATCATGATGTCGCCGTACAAGGGTGGGGCAGGCGGACACGCCGGTAGACTTGAGCCGTTTTGCAGGTCGGCCTGCCCCAGACAGGTCCACTCGTCCAAGTCCACCCCGCGCGACATTATGCTCATGTCGTTGAGGCCGCCTCCGCCGGTCCTGCATGCGATCTCACAGAACAGTAGACCTCTTTTTGGACTGTCGAACAACTCGCAGTGAAAGCTCGTGATGCCGGGAATCTGCGGCAGGGCATCGACAATGTCTTGGGTGAAGCTTGCGGCGCGCAATGCGGTTGCGTGGCTGTCCGGCAGCTGCAGGAGGCCGTGTGCTGTGGCGTGTTGGACGGAGCACAGGCATGTATTGGTGTACTTGCTCACGACCGACAGAACGACACGGCCGTCGGACATCAGCCCATCGACCGACAGCATCGGTGCGTCGATATACTCTTCGGCAATCCATCCTTGCGCGCCGTGCGGACTGCCGTTTGCCCCCGCCGCCTGCAAGTCGATGGCAGTCGGCTCGGGGAAAACACGTATACCCACCGCCCCCGATCCGCCGGCCGGCTTTATCACAACAGGTCCTTTGTTTTGCGTGGCGAATTTCCGGAACGCTTCTGGGTCATCCAAAGGTGCGTGGTCGGGAACCGCAATCCCCGCGTGCTTGACGAAACGCTTCATGAGACGCTTGTCGCGATAGGCGCGGGCCGACAGAGGCGATTGTCCCGCAAGACCCAGCTCGGACCGCAGGTGTGCTGCGCGCACTATGTCACTTTCACTCAATGCAACGATGCGATCGATCGGTTCCGTTTTGTGAGCCAAAATCAGGGCTTCATCGATGGCACAGCTGGTGCGCCAATTATCAAACAATGCAAAGGATGCGAAGCGGTCGGGCTGATCGCGAAGAGCGCTCGCTGCCGGGTCTTCGTCGCTGGCGAACACAAGAACATCGACACCGGGTCTACCGAGCCAGCGGTCGTAGGGGCGCCGGGCCAGATGTTTCTTGGACAAGACCGCAATTCGCATTCGTTCAATCCAGTGTGGGTGGGAGGGGCGAGCACCCTTTCACGGTTGCCGACAGGGGCCGGAAGTGTTTCGCAAACGCGCTGCAATGGATGGCAACGGTGCGCAAACGCACGCCTTCCAGTGAAGCCCCAATTGCGCGGACTGTCAGGTTCTGGCGGTTACGCCGAGGGGCTAACGACCGTGCTTGGTTTGCTCCAGTTGTAGCGCGCCGGGCATGATGCAACACCGTGTTTGTCCATGACTGAATCGTAGAGTTCCCGCCGGCGTCTGACGCACGCCAACAATCCCCCTTCTTCAGGGTACCAGCTACCGAGATGTTCATCCGCAAAGTTGCAGATCCCGGCATTTCCGCCCGGTTCGCAGTAGATCTTTGCCACATTGGCGCAGTCTTTTACCGAAAATCCAAGATCCCGTGCTGGCGGGTAGCACGATACGGTCAATTCCGGGCCTTCATTTCGATTAAAGTCGACAGACAATTCATCTGCGATGCCCTGAAAGAGGGCAAATAGTTCAGCTCTATCGAGGCTCAGTTCTTCCTGGTTCGTGCGGGCCATGCCAGATGGGATCCAGGGCTTGATCTGAACCACATCGACACCGATGCCATGCAGCGTATGATAGAGGCGAACTGCCTCGTCCTGATTGTGCTTGCCGAGGCCGATCCTGACGAACAGCCACAAGCCAGCATCCTTGGCGCGTTTGATGTTGTCGAGAATACGCTGCGCGTCTCCGGCTCGGGACCCGCGCATCAAGGCTATCAACCGTGCATCCTGAGCGGTGTTGAACGTTACTTTCAGGCCAGTGAGCTTCATATCCACCAGGCGCTGCACTCTGCGTTTGTCCAACAACGTTCCGTTCGTTACCAGCCGGGTGACCAAACCACGTTCGCTGACCGGCCGGAAAATACGTTCCACCAAATCAAGGACCATCAGCGGTTCTCCGCCGGTTCCATACAGGGCCAGCGGTTTTTCGGTTTCTGTCTCGTCGTCCAGCCAATCCGTCAGGGATCGCATAAACAAATCCGCATCTACCGCGTTCAAGGGTTTGCCTGCGAAGTCGGAATTCACGCAAAACGTACATGAACGGTTGCAGCCGTCCAGAAACTTGATTTCGATGCCATCCACTGGAATGTAGTCGGCCAGATCGGTCTGGGGAAAGTTGGAAACACGGAATTTTTTGTAGGGATCGGTGTCACCAGTCCCAGCACTGTGTGAACTGTTGCCAATCTGACGGGTCATGACCAAGTCTCCACTTATGTGTTGCAGGTCCGTCGTTCCGACGGATCTTGCAGGCTAACGAACAAATAAAAGACGGCTTGCGAAGGCGATGTCCCCGGCACACACAACCATGGCCTTGATGGCGTATTGGTGCGGCTGAACGTCCGGAGGTATGCGAAATACAAACGGAACGCGGATTGAACTGCCTTCCAGGACACCTGTTTGAAACTCGGCGTCCACTGGGATTTCGTGCTTTCCATTGGTGCAAATCCGGGCGCAGGACGCAAAGCGGATGTCTGCCGCCGGCGCCTTTGCGGGGTCAATGCGCAGCGTGACGGCGAGGTCCTCGCCGGTTGAGCAGTATTCCGGCGATTCCAGTACAATCTTGCCAAAAGGTCCGGCGGGCCCGACATCCTCGATAATGCCGCATCGAGGGCAGACGCTCACACGGCGATGTTCTTCCTGATGGATGTGGCGCAATGTCTTTTCCAAGGTCATTCCCGAACAATAGGGACATTGGCCGCGTGCGGTCGTATCGAGGCTAAATGCCGATGCAAGCGCGTTTGTCAGCCAGAAGGGCCCGCCCAGCTTCGCCGAGAGATTGTTCAATGCAGTTACTGCGGCTGCCCATGCCGTTTGCTCCAAGACAGCCGTCTGCTCGCTCAACAGCCCGGCAGCCGCGCCGTTCCAACGGCTGCGTAGAGCCGCAAGGGCGATGCTCTGTTGCGACTGCGCGCCGATCTGCGATATCTCGGTGATGGCTTCATGACTTTCGTTTTCCACCCCGCACAGCTCTATTGTGTTCAGCCACCGGTGGAGATTTCGCTCTGCACATCCGGCACGAGCGCGAAGCAGTTCGATGTCCACAAAACGCAGAGAAATCCGTTGCAGCGCTCCGGGAAATCTGAAGATGAAAATGCGAACAGCCAGACCGGATCGTGTATCGCCCGCGGGGCAGGCCAACTTTTCGACGCGGTAGAACCAGGCCAGCCCGGTCTGATCGGCTTCAGCGTAGGCTGACAAAGCCAGGCGTCGCTCCCGTGCCGCCGCAACGATCTGCGGATCGTCGATCGTGAAGCTTCTCATCGGCCAGTCGCCGGCGTGAATTTGGACGGCGGGACCGTCAAGTTTGAACTGTTCGGCGCAAAGCGCCTGCGGGGCACATGCAGGTCCGTGTGTGTCTATGCCTTCGTGCGGCATTGCGATGGCGAGATAACTTCCGCGCTCGGTGCCCGAAGCAGTTACCCAGGCATTTGCCAGTGCGGTTGCCTCGGCCAGGGAGCATCCCGACCCCATCGCAGCAAGAAAGCACTGCGCGACGGTTTCGGTGGTTATTCCAGATTGAAGCGTGCTGACAAATGCCAATCCTGCGCTGTCTATGAACGACAGGGCCAGATTGAAATCCAACTTTGTGGAACTGTCCGCCAATCTGATCCCATTACAGGAATCAAGAAACAAGATCTTCCACGGCACATTCCGCAGCGGCAAAGGAGAGGGTGCTTTAGGGCAGGAATATCCCCGCCCGCAAGCGAGAACGCCGAAATCATCTCGATCGAACGCAAGATTCTCATGCCGTTTCCCGCACAATACGGTGCTGTCGCCGCCTTTCGCGCAGGTCTCGGTGCCATGCGTACTGTAAGCCACTACGGCTGGAGGCTCCTCAAGGTCCCGCGCCAAATCGATCGAACCGTGACCGGCTCCAGTGTGTATTTCATGGGTGGCACTGTGTCCGTTGCGCACGTCCTCGTGCTGCAAACCGTAGCGGCTGCCCTTTCCCCAGCCGAGGCCGGGTTGAGCTGCTAACTTCGCCACAAACCAGGACAATGACGAGATATCACGCCCAGTGATCAGGCTAAATTTTGGCAGAGTTTCCCAGGTGTCCTGTCCTCCCAGGCGATCATGGAAATGGTCCAAAAGGGAGAACAAAAGACTGTCGGCCGCGTTATCTGCCAATAGACATACTGCGACAGAACAACCTTGAGGCGCGTTCTTTATTTCTTCTAAAATCTCCGGTCCTGAACTCAGCACCAGGGGTAAATTCAGAGCGCCAGCAAGAACGCTTGCTGCCAGGGCCGCAGGGCTCCTCTCAGACAATATGACCGTCTGTCCTGCAGCATCAGCACGTTTTCCCGCTAGAATTTCACTTCGGCGGCCCCAACTCCATTGTTCCCACTGATCTTCCCTGAACGTCCCGGTTTCCGGATAGAAATCGGACGCCTTGATAATATCAAACTTTGAAGATTGCTCTGTTTTTTCAACGAGTTCAGTGAGCCGCCGGCAAGAGTCCGCGATAACGGGAATGTCATCTTGCCGGCGGATCGGATTCAGGCAGACTCGCACGTAGTCTCGATACGTTGGACAGAAAATGAAATTTCCGGCCGGCGCTACGTGGGATCTTGCAGGTCTAGTCAAATGCCTGGTTTCGTCAGGCGTTGTGTTACCAGCGCGCGACTATGGCAAGCACTGACGCATCCCGTACGCCAGTTTGAACGATCTTTGACGAAAGCTCCGCACTCCGTGCTTTTAACTGTTTGATTTGACTTATAAGCTCTAGTTTTTCGGAGAGAAGTGACTGAACCTCTTTGTTTTCTGTGCTCATTTTAATTCTCCTGATTTTACGTGATGTACAAGGAGCATCTGTTATCATAAAATTATTGAACAGTACACAGCTAAATTAGCACTGAATCATGTGAAATGTGATAGAATGCGAAAATATGTCGTTTGATATTTTTGATTTGTTTGCAGGGTATTTATTTTGTTTTTGATGCATTGGAACGACCCAGTTGCTCTGCGGTGCTTGGCTTGCAAGAGCTTGCCGGCGATGGTTCAGTCCAGCCGTTGATCGGTCTTGTCAATTTGTAGCGGGATGCGGGCGCAAAAGTGCTCAACACTTTTGCTCATTCCGCTATAGGCAAGCTCAGGGCCGGTGGTGACGGCCTGTATGGGCACTTGGGGGGCACTTGGGGGGGCATTGCCGGTTGATCAGTGCTCGGGCGTGAATGCCGTCGGTGGGGTATTTGGTGTTACCGCGAAGGGCCGTGCCCGTCAGGCGATGCCGGCTTCCGCCTTCGCGGCCGACAGGTACATGGCCCGCAGTTGCTGCGCCATCGGTCCCGGTTCGCCGGTTCCAACCTTGTGGCCGTCGATCTCGACAATCGGCAGCACGAATGTCGAGGCGCTGGACAGGAATGCTTCGTCGGCACCCTTTGCCTCATCGACGGTGAACAGGCGCTCTTCGATGCGGATCTGATGTTCTGCGGCGAGCTTCAGCAGGACCTTGCGGCGGATGCCGGGAAGGATCGCATTGGTCAGAGGCCGGGTGATGATACGGCCTTCCTTGACGATGTAGGCGGAGGACGATGTGCCTTCGGTGACGTAGCCGTCTTCGACCATCCAACCCTCGAAACCGCCGCCTTCGACAGCACGCTGCTTTGCGATGCACTGGGCGAGCAGGGCGATCGACTTGATATCGCGGCGCTTCCATCTGAGATCTTCAACCGTGACCACCTTGACCCCGGAGATGGCGTTCGGATTGTCCACCAGTGCCTTTTTCTGGGTGAAGGCCATCAAGGTGGAGGGCGTATCTTTCGGAAAGCCGAAATCGCGCTCGGCAACGCCTCGGGTGACCTGTGAATAGATCACCCCTTCGTTCAGGTCATTGCGCTCGATCAGCTGTTCGTGGACGCCGAGATAGTCTTCCTTTGAGCAGGGCCAGGCGATCTCCAGTTCGGACAGGGACCGGTTGAGGCGCTCAAGCAAGGGGGCCTTGTCGATCATGGCGCCGCCGATCACCGGGACGACTTCATAGACGCCGTCGCCAAAGAGATAGCCCCGGTCGAAGATCGAAACCCGTGCCTCTTCCTCCGGCACATACTCTTGGTTGACATAGACGATCCTGCCCATCGTTCCCCTCCGGCGATCCATCACCTGGTCCTTACCAGCCCAGCCCACAGTTCCAGATATCGGTCCGGGGTCTGGACCATAGGCTCAGCGGTGCTTACCTATTGGGCATGGCAGATCAGGTCAACCGATATTACCAGGGCCCGCCGTCGGATCACTTCGATGGCACGCATTTCTTCATACCCGGACATACCACCGCCAACTGCACGTCGGACTTCTGGAAATGGAAGCTCAATGGCGAGCGCAGGGCCTGGCCGCGCCGGGTTGAAAACGATATGGCCGGACAGGTGTCCAACCGGGTTGAGGGGGATGGTTTGACGGTTACATTCATCGGCCATGCCACTGTGCTTATCCAGGTGGGCGGTGTAAACATCCTGACCGATCCGTTCTTTTCCAAACGTGCCAGTCCGGTGCAGTTCGCCGGGCCGAAGCGTGTGCGTGATCCCGGCATCGCCCTTGCGGACCTTCCCGATATTGACGCCGTCCTGGTTAGCCATAATCATTACGACCATATGGATCTGCCAAGTTTGCGGAGGTTGCACGACCGGCATGAACCACGGGTGATCACGCCGCTTGGAAACGGGGCGATTATTGCCGGCAGCCGGCGGCCGGTCAAAGTCGAGGAGGCAGACTGGGGGGACCGTCTGGACCTCGGCACTGGTGTGGCCGTTCATCTCACACCATCGCAGCACTGGTCGAAACGCACGCTGCATGACCGGAACATGGCGTTGTGGTGTGCCTTTGTCATCGAAACGCCGGGTGGGCCGGTTTATTTTGCAGCCGACACCGGCTATGGCGAAGGTGCGCATTTTCGTCAGGTGCGTGAGAGGTTCGGGCCGTTGCGGCAGGCGATCCTGCCGATCGGCGCCTATGAGCCGAGATGGTTCATGAAGACAATGCACATGAACCCGGAAGATGCGGTCAGGGCCTATTGCGACCTGGGGGCACCGCCCTCGCTTGGCATGCATCACGGCACTATCCAACTGACCGATGAGGCAATCGACCAGCCTGTTACGGACCTGACGTGCGCCCTGGAGGAACGCGATATCGAGACCGCCCGGTTCCGTACCCTGGAACCGGGTGAAAGTTGGAGCCTGCCGCCTCTCGCTCAAGGGCATGAAAATGTGATAGAGCACGCTGCAGGACAGGGTTAGGCAGCAACGCTGCAGGACAGGGTTAGGCAGCAACGCTGCAGGACAGGGTTAGGCAGCAATGCTGCCGGGCAGGAAAGGACATGGATCATGGCCGCAATCATCGGATGGTCGCACAGCAAATTCGGCAAGCTGGAAGAAGGCGACCTTGAGGGCCTGATCGCGGCGGTGGCAAAAAACGCCGTCGAGGATGCCGGGATCGAATTCGAAGACGTTGATGCGATCTATGTCGGCAACTATGGCAGTTTCGAGAAGCAGGGTTTTCCGGCATCTTTCGCCCTTTCCGCCGATGATGCCCTGCGCTTCACGCCGGCGACCCGGGTCGAAAATGCCTGTGCTACCGGATCGGCCGCCATTCATATGGGGCTTAACGATCTTGCGGCCCAAAAGAGCCGGTTTGTGCTGGTCGTCGGCGCCGAACGGATGACGGTGGCGCCGCCGGACCAGATCGGCGATATCCTGCTGAATGCCTCCTACCGCAAGGAGGAAGGCGACACGCCGGGCGGTTTTGCCGGTGTTTTCGGCCTGATCGCCAATTCCTACTTCCAGCGCTACGGCGACCAGTCCGCCGCCATGGCGCGGATTGCCGCAAAGAACCACCGCAACGGTGTCGAGAACCCGTTTGCACAATTACGCAAGGATCTGGGTTTCGACTTCTGCAATACCATCTCGGAAAAGAACCCATATGTTGCAGGGCCGATCCGGCGGACCGACTGTTCGCTGGTGTCCGATGGCGCGGCGGCTGTTGTGTTGTGCGACGACGAAACGGCCGAAGGCCGCGACAAGGCGGTCCGTTTCAGGGCGGCGGCGCATGTGCAGGACTTCCTGCCCATGTCCAAGCGCGAGATCGTCGATTTCGAAGGCTGCAGCGAAGCCTGGGCCAAGGCGCACGAGCAGGCAGGGACGGTTTTGGACGACCTGTCCTTGGTGGAAACCCATGATTGTTTCACGATTGCCGAACTGATCGAATATGAGGCGATGGGTCTGGTGCCGAAAGGGCAGGGCGCACGCGCCATCCAAGAAGGCTGGACCGAAAAGGATGGCCGTTTGCCGATCAATCCGTCAGGTGGCCTGAAATCCAAGGGCCATCCGATCGGGGCAACGGGGGTCTCCATGCACGTCATGGCGTCAATGCAGCTGATGAACCAGGCTGATGGCATGCAGGTTGACGATGCCGAACTGGCGGGCATCTTCAATATGGGCGGCGCGGCGGTTGCCAACTATGTTTCCATTCTGGAACGGTTGCGTTGAGCGTGCCGTTGTTTGACTGAATTGGTACCAGCCCACTCCCCCTCTCGGGCCGCCCCAAGGCTACCGTATCGGGTGGTTGGCAGCGGAAGTAGGCTGGCTCAGCTTGAGCGTAGACATTTGTGAAGCAGGGCTGGAACCGGTCATAGGCGGGCCGCCCGCATCGGCGTGAGGGGATGAACCATGCCGTTTGAGATCGTAATCGGGCCGAGGGTCCGGAAATCGCCGTTCTTCGATTCAACCGTCGAGGACGGCGTTTCGCATTTCACCATCTACAATCACATGTACATGCCGACGTCCTATGGCGATCCGGCTGCAGAGTACGACAGGCTCATC
>JANQIR010000091.1 GCA_028282065.1 Aestuariivirgaceae bacterium | reverse complement strand
AAAAAGTCGGTGAAATCATCAACCAGTTATCTGCAACCGAGTGCCAAAATTACATTCGACATGCCGGTTATGAATAATTCAATCTCGAAAACGGTCTAGGGAAAGACCGAGAGCAAACGCGCCCTACCCCTTGCCGAGCGGCAGGGCGATATAACGGGCATCGCCTTTGCCGGCGCCCTTCAGCACCCACAGCAAAATGACCTTGCGTCCTTCGGACTTGAGCTGATCGACCCGGCTGCTGACGTCGGCCGGGATCTTTATGCGCTGCTCCCCGGCCTCAACGATCACATCACCCGGCGCGAGGAGTTTCTTCGCTGCCGCGCTTTCCGGCGTCACTTCGGTGATCACCACACCGGTTGCGTCTTCTTCGATCTTGAACTGTTCGCGCAGTTCCTTCGACAGCGGCGCAAGCTTCATGCCCAAGACCGACTTCAACTCAGCCGGACCTGAGGGAACCTGGCTTTGCGCGCTGATCAGTTTTTCTCCGTCTTCCAGGCGGCCCAATTTGACCGAAATCGTCTGACGTTCACCCTTGCGGATCACCACGACCTCGACATTCGTACCGACCGCAGTCTCAGCAACGATTCTCGGCAAATCCCGCATCTTCAAAACCGGTTTACCGTCGAAAGAGATGATAACGTCACGTGGCAGAAGACCCGCCTGCTCAGCCGGTCCGGTCGGTGTTATGTCGGCGACATGCGCACCGCGGGTGCTGTCCAACCCAAGCGCCTTGGACATTTCCTCCGTCACCGGTTGAATACGCACGCCAAGCCACCCACGCCGCGTCTCGCCAAAATTTCGCAACTGAGAGATGACGCCGGCTGCCGTGGACGTCGGTACGGAGAACCCGATGCCGATGGAACCGCCGGAAGGCGAATAAATTGCCGTGTTTATACCGACAACCTCTCCGGCCATATTGAACAGCGGGCCGCCGGAATTGCCACGATTGATCGCCGCATCGGTCTGTATGTAGTCATCATAGGGGCCCGAATTGATGTTCCGATTGCGTGCGGACACGATCCCCAGTGTCACCGAACCGCCAAGACCAAACGGATTTCCAATCGCCATCACCCAGTCGCCAACCCGTATCTCGTCCGAGTTTCCAATCGGCACGGCCTTGAGCGGCTTGTCGCTTTCAACCTTCAGGACGGCAATATCGGTCTTGGGATCACGTCCGAGCACTTTGGCGCTGAGCTTGCTGCCATCGTGGAAATTTATGTCAATCTGGTCCGCACCGTCGATGACATGATTGTTGGTGATGATGATTCCGGACGGATCGATTACAAAACCCGATCCCAGCGAATTGACACGGCGCCGGCGTGGGCGCTGGCCGGGAGGCCGGTTGCGAAACAGATCGTCAAAGAACTCCGGGAACTGACGCCCCTCCGGCCGCCGGTTTCCTGGTCCTTGCGGGCCGGGCCGGCCAGAACGCCGTTTGACATTCTGCCGCGTTGAAATATTAACGACCGACGGTGTCAGCTGCTCGGCAAGATCAGCAACAGATGCCGGACCCTGCGCAGACGCTGCCGGCATTTGCGCCAGCATCAGCGCCACGACTGCTGTCGTCAAAACGATCGCACCGCCTTGACGCCAGATGAAGGCAGCAACCGCATTCAAACCCATCTTCATCGCAACACTCCAGATCCGCCACGTATCCCTCGACATTGAACTCGACTGAGCCGGGCGCTGCAATGGGCGTCCCGACCTACGGGCCATGACTGCGTTCACGTTCCGGAGAGCAGACTTCTGGCCACCCACACGATTGCGACACCGGCACCGATCGACAAAAGCCCGCCGGTTCTAAGCATCTCTTCGGGTAACTGCTCCGCCATTGCCATCATCGACTTAAGCCGGCCAGGTGCTAAAGCATAGAGCAAACCCTCAATGACAAACACCAAACCGATCGCGGTGATGAACTCACTCATCACACCCTATTGTGCAGGCGCTTCGCTGGACGATCCGAAGTACTTGAAAAACTCCGAGTCGGGCCGCAGAACGAGGGTCGTGTCTGAATTCGACAGACTCTTCGCATAAGCCTGCATAGACCGGTAAAATGCAAAAAACTGCGGGTCCTTCTCAAACGCCTGTGCAAACACCCGGTTGCGTTCGGCATCGCCTTCACCGCGAACAATCTCCGATTCCCGGTTGGCCTTCGATACAAGCTCGACAGCCTCGCGGTCTGCTTCGGCCTTAATCCGGGTCGCCTGCGCCTGACCGACAGCACGCAACTCCGCAGCCTCTGCAAAGCGCTCCGAGTTCATTCTCTCGTAGGTGTCCTTCAAGACGTCCGGCATGAGGTCGGTCCGTCGCACCCGAACGTCAACAATCTCCATACCAAGGGTCAGAGCTTCCGCCCGAACCTGATCGCGAATCTCACGCATCATCGCAGCGCGGTCCTTGGAAAGCGCCTGATCGAAGGTCCTGCGGCCATAGGTTTGACGCAAGGCGGATTCGATACGCGTCTCGATCCGGTCGCGGACGACGAACAAAGATGCTCCGACTGTCTCACGGAACTTCTGCGGATCAACGATCCGCATCATCGTGATGGCATCAACGAGATACCGCCGGCCATCCACGACCTGAACACTCTTATCATTCGTTTCGATAAAGAGCATGCGATCCTCAATGCGGACCAGTTCATCGATAATCGGAAGCTTGAAGTACAAGCCCGGCTCGTTCTCTGCACGCTGGATTTCGCCGAACCGTACCACAAGTGCCTTCTCGCGCTCGTCGACGATAAACACCGAGGAATAGATCGCGACCAGCAATCCGGCGACGACGATAAGACCGATTGTCTTGACACTGTTCATTACTGATTCGCTCCAGTGCTAACCGACGGACGGTTGGATTGGGCCCGCTTTTGGACTTCAGGCAGCGGCAGATACGGCACAACGCCAGTTCCGGACTCACCGCCCTCAATGATGACCTTGTTGGACTTTGACAGTACGTCTTCCAGCGTCTCCAGGAAGAGACGTTTGCGGGTCACGTCCTTGGCCTTCGCATACTCCTCGTACACCTTGGAAAAGCGCTCGGCTTCACCTTCGGACTCCGCCACCACACGTGCCTTGTAGCCCTTGGCATCCTCGACGATCTTCGAGGCTTCACCGCGAGCCTCGCCAAGAAGCTTGTTGCGATATTGTTCCGCATCACGGATGAACTTGTTCTGGTTCTGCTCAGCCCGCTGCACTTCCTCGAACGCGTCGATCACCTGCGGCGGCGGGTCGGCCTTTTCAAGCTGCACACCATTGATCGTGATACCGGCATTGTAGGAATCCAGGGTCGATTGAATAAGTTCGCGAACCTGTTGCTGCGCTTCCTGACGCCCGCGCGTTCTGATCTGGTCAGCCGGCGTCCGACCGACAATCTCGCGCATCGCACTTTCCGACAACAGCTGGACCAGTTCTTCCTGATCACGCACGTTGAACAGGTACTTTCTTGCATCGTTGATCCGCCACTGCACGGTGAAACGGATATCGACGATGTTCTGGTCGCCCGCCAGCATCAGCCCTTCACTCTGGCCGGTACCGCCGAAGTTGATCTGGTTTTCCTTCAGAACCTTCGGCGTTTCATAGGTCTCGATGGGCCAGAATGCGAAATGCAGGCCTGGACCTGTCGTCCTGTTGTATTCGCCAAACCTTAGAACCACGCCCTGCTCGTCTGGCTGCACCCGATAGGCGCTGTTAAACAGCCAGAATGCAACAAGCGCTACGACCGCAATAAGCCACGTCAGTTTGCCCGGCGCACCTCCGCCGGGAATCATGGTCTTCAGCCGGTCCTGGCCCTTTTTGATGATTTCTTCCAGGTCTGGTGGGTTAGGTCCGCCGCGGCCTCCGGACGGTCCCTGTCCCCAGGGCCCGCGGTTGCCACCGCCACCTTGCCAGCCGCCACCCCCTTGGTTGTTCCACGGCATATAGTTGTTTCCTTAAGCTTATCCGAAGGGCAGGTTTTCACGTCTGCCTTGCTTCCATGGGGACCATATATGCAAACGGTCGTCCCAAGTCCATGGATCAGGTCAGTTTAATCCTTTTGTCGCACCGTTCCGACATGTATTTTTTACTGTTTAAGCGCTTTTGCATGCCAGTCCATATGGTCGCATATGAATGTCGAGATAAAGAAATATGAGTGATCGTAACCTTCTTGCATTCTCAAGATCAGCGGATGACCGGCGCGCTCGCAGGCCTGCTGCAACAGTTCCGGCTTGAGTTGTTCTGCCAGAAATCCGTCCGCATCACCCTGGTCCACCAGCAGTGGCAGACGCTCGGCGGCCTGTCCGACCAGTGCACAGGCATCGTGTTCGGCCCAGGCATTCCGATCCTCGCCCAGATACCCGCCTAAAGCCTTGTGGCCCCACGGACAATTCATCGGTGACACGATGGGAGAAAATGCCGACACCGACTTGAATTGCCCCGGAGTCTTGAGAGCGATTGTCAACGCACCGTGGCCACCCATCGAATGGCCGGTAATCGCCTGGCGATCCATATCCGCAGCGAAATACTCTGCCAGGATGTCCGGTAGTTCACTGACAATGTAATCATACATCCGGTAGTGCTTTGCCCACGGCTGCTGCGTGGCGTTAACGTAGAAACCTGCCCCAAGCCCGAAATCGTAGGCCCCATCGGGATCGTCCGGCACCCCCTCGCCACGCGGGCTGGTATCGGGAAACACCAGCATGATGCCATGTTTGGCCGCAAGGCCCTGGGCACCAGCCTTGACCATGGCGTTCTCGTGCGTACAGGTCAGCCCCGACAGATACCAAAGAACCGGAACCGGTCCGTCCATTGTTTGTTCGGGAGCAAAGACCGCAAATGTCATCTGCGTGCCGGTGGCGCGCGATTCGTGCGAGTAGACACCTTGTACGCCGCCAAAACACCTGTTGGCGGAAATCTCATTTATGGTCATAGACGGAATTCCTGGGTTTTTTAGGACTGATTTATAGCTACAGGCACCCGCCGGCACCGGCGACAGGCACCCGAAACGGCGGCTTGCCGTCGTGAATCACGGTCATTGCACCTTTGGTGACCTCGATAACCTCACCCGGCTCCTCGACGAGGGTCAGGTTCATGATGACATGGTATTTGCCGTCAAGGCTGCGAAACAACTGATGCGGATGAAGACGATAGCCTTTCTCACCGCCACCCGTCGCGATCCGCTCCAGTTCGATGAAATCATCCCCGACCTTGATCACAGGGTTTACGAACTCCTCCGGATCGGCCAGCGACCAGTGAAAGACGAAAGGAAATTTGTCGTCCCAGCGATCCTTGTTGTGCTGCCACAGATCCACCATGCAGCCTTTACGGTAGTTCCCCGAGTTCTGCTTAAGCATATCCAGGCTGAACAGTTTGAGACGGATCTTCGCCCCGTCAGCAGCCAGTCCCGGTACCCCTGCGCCCGCCAGAAGCATCCCACAAACCATGAACCGTGCAATCGATCTGATCACTGCCGTATTTCTCCGCTAACCCAATCTCGCCGGATTGAAGGGTCCTACATCCGCTTCGCGACTTCTTCGAGCATGACTTCCGTCGCACCACCGCCAATCGCCTGCACCCTGGCATCGCGCACCATACGCTCGATCGGCGCTTCGCGCATATATCCGAAGCCGCCATGGAATTGCTGGCATGTATAGACAACTTCGTTGACCAGTTCGCCGCACAGGGCCTTGACCATCGACACGTCCTTGACGCACTCCTCGCCGGCGGCATCGCGCGCAGCGGCGTGATAGACCAGTTGCCGCGCCGCCGCCACCTGCGCTTGCAGCATCGCCAGCCGCTGCCGGATCACATCCTTTTCCCATAGCGCGGCGCCAAATGCCTCACGCGTCTTTACGTAGCCCAACGTCAGATCGATTGCTTTTTGGGCTTCCCCCATCGCCTGCGCACCCAGCACCGCGCGCTCGTTCTGGAAATTCTGCATGATCGCGTAGAAACCGCGGTTCTCTTCGCCCAACATCGCGTCCGCCGGGACCCAGCAGTCGTCAAACGACAACTCCGCCGTATCCGATGACCGCCATCCCATTTTATCAAGATTGCGGCTGACGGCGAAGCCCGCAGCCCCCTTCTCAACGATGAACATCGAGATACCCCGCGAGCCCTTGGCATCCGGGTCGGTCTTGGCAGCAACGAAGTATAAATTTGCGTGCTGGCCATTGGTGATGAACATTTTGGAGCCGTTCAGCACCCAGCCGTTTCCGGATTTCCGGGCGCTGGTGCGAATGTTTGCCACATCAGAGCCCGCTCCCGGTTCTGAGACGGCGACCGCCGTAATGGTGTCGCCGGACACGATGCCCGGCATGTAGCGGTCCTTTTGTTCATCAGTACCGGCATTGGCCACATGTGGCGATGCCATATCCGTATGGACCAGAGCCGTGATTGCAAACCCGCCATAGGTAGACCGCCCGAGCTCCTCCGCAAACGCGATACTTGCGCGGGTATCGAGCGCTGCGCCGCCATATTTCTCGGGATAGCGGATTCCGAAAAGCCCCAGTTCGCCCATCCGCTTCAGCACATCACGGGGAACTGCACCGTCTGCCTCCCAGGTATCACCGCAGGGCATCACCTCTTCATTGATGAAGCGCTGCACCTGGACCCGCAGAAGGCCGATCTCTTCGCTGTAATCGGGCAGCGGTGTGCTCATGGACACACCGTCGCCCGCACATGAGGCATCGTCAATAGACCACGACCGAACGGATGCTTTCGCCCGCATGCATCAGGTCGAAAGCCTGGTTGATATCTTCAAGCGCCAGCTTATGCGTAATCATCGGATCGATCTGGATCTTGCCCTCCATGTACCAGTCGACGATCTTCGGCACGTCCGTACGGCCGCGGGCACCACCGAAAGCGGTGCCGCGCCAGGACCGGCCGGTAACAAGCTGGAACGGCCGGGTGGAAATTTCCTGCCCGGCACCGGCGACGCCAATGATAATCGACTCGCCCCATCCCTTGTGGGCACATTCCAAAGCCATGCGCATGACGTTCACATTACCGATGCACTCGAACGAGTAGTCCGCGCCGCCACCGGTCAGTTCGACCAGATGCGCCACCAGATCTCCTTCGACCTTGTCCGGATTGACAAAGTGGGTCATGCCGAACTTCTTGCCCCAACCCTCGCGATCGGGATTGATGTCGACACCGACAATCTTATCCGCTCCGGCCAGCCGGCATCCTTGGATTACGTTGAGACCAATACCCCCCAGCCCGAAGACGACGCAGTTGGAG
This sequence comes from Aestuariivirgaceae bacterium, assembly GCA_028282065.1. GTDB lineage: Bacteria > Pseudomonadota > Alphaproteobacteria > Rhizobiales > Aestuariivirgaceae > JANQIR01. Next base: position 31,679 of record JANQIR010000091.1, on the reverse strand, counting down.
CCCTCTTCCACCTTTGCCGTGTGGATCACCGCACCGATGCCGGTCGTCACACCGCAGCCGATGTAGCAGATGTTCTCAAACGGGGCATCCTTGTTGACTTTGGCCAGTGCTATTTCCGGCAGCACCGAATGATTGGAAAAGGTCGAACACCCCATATAATGCAGGACCTTCTGCCCCTTGTAGGAGAAGCGGCTGGTGCCATCCGGCATGACGCCCTGGCCTTGTGTCGACCGGATCGCCTGACACAGATTGGTCTTGGGGTTCAGGCAGTATTCGCACTCGCGGCATTCGGGCGTGTAAAGCGGAATGACATGATCGCCTGGCTGCAATGACTTTACGCCGGGGCCAACTTCCTGGACGATACCGGCGCCCTCATGGCCGAGAATGGCTGGAAAAGCACCTTCGGGATCGGCACCCGACAGCGTGAACTCGTCTGTATGGCAAATACCGGTCGCCTTCATTTCGACCAGCACTTCGCCCTCTTTCGGCCCTTCCAGGTCAACTTCGACGATTTCCAGAGGCTTGCCCGCCTCGAACGCCACTGCAGCACGTGTCTTCATTAAAAAATCCTCCCCTGGAAGAGCCAATTCGGTGCGTTGCGCCCCGCATTTCCCCGAACGCGCGGCCGCTGCGCGAAGACGTCTCAAATCGCACGCCCTTTGGCAAGCTGAAAATTCGGCTTCCGGCGCGACATTGACGCTACGACGAATACGCGCATTCAACTATGGTCAGGACCCATTAATATCATCCAGGCGAACCAGATTGGCAAAATCATAGATCCGCCGGTCAAGCAGATGGCTTGGACGGACATTCGCCAGCGCACGGATCATCGTATCCTTGCGACCGGGATACCGTTGTTCCATCTCCGCCAGATAGCGCTTGGTCGAAACCCTCTGCAAACCGTCCTGACTGCCGCACAGATCGCAGGGAATGATGGGAAATCGCATCAGATGGGCGAACTTCTCAAGATCGTCCTCGGCACAGTAGCAAAGCGGCCGCATGACCATCACATCGCCATCGTCGTTCTTCAGTTTGGCCGGCATGGTGGAGAGCTGACCGCCGTGAAACAGGTTCATGAAGAACGTCTCGAGGATATCTTCGCGGTGATGGCCAAGGATCAGCGCCTCGCACCCCTCTTCGCGCGCCACCCGGTAAAGATGCCCCCGCCGCAACCTGGAACACAGGGCACAGTAGGTCCGGCCCTCCTCGATCTTGGACGTCACCACCGAATATGTGTCGCGCTGTTCAATGCGATGCGCGATATCGTACCGGTCAAGAAACTCCGGCAATACGTGTTTCGGAAACCCCGGCTGCCCCTGATCCAGATTGCACGCCAGGAGATCCACCGGCAACAACCCGCGCCATTGCAGGTCCAGCAGTAGAGCCAGCAGGCCGAAGGAATCCTTGCCGCCTGACAGGCCCACAAGCCAGCGCGGCCGCCCGCCGGAGGCCGCCTGTGGCAACATCGAGAAGTCATCCAGTGCCTGACGGACCTGCCGCAGCAGCCGTTTGCGCAGCTTGCGGAACGTCACCGACGACGGCACATCGGCGAAAAGCGGATGGGACGTGGCATCCAGCGGCCACGATGAACTGCTTGTCAGACTTGGATTTTCTCGCGCCGACACTAACGGAAGCTCGGCTTGTCTAATAGGTCTTCGTCAGTGATGACGGTCATCTCACTCTTTAGCCCAGTACTAACGGCAGTCTCGTGTGCCAGAGCGGCCAGATTCACCACAACCGAATGACAATAATCAAGAGCGTCAAGACCGTCATCCGCAAACGCTTTGTATTCACCAAACGCTGCAGAATAGGCCTCATCATCGGCATGCGGGCCTATAGCGTCACCCCCATTCCAAAGAGAGCCGTCGGCTTGCAAGAGCGGATACTTGAGTGTCGGCAATGCAACATTTGCGTTGGGAGGCGAAATGGACCTCTTGTGATAGCCTGAAATCTTGTGCTGAGTATTCAGCGGCGCCACATGAACGATTTCGTCTCGTAGTTCCCCCATTTGTTTCAACCAGCCACCCTTTGCCCCACATCGTTGGACCTTTTCGACAAGCTTCCCTTTGTGGTTTCGCGTCCTTTTTAGTAACGTCCCCATTGTCTGAACATTTTCGTCTTTCTCTCTAAGTACCAGCCTCCAAATCGCCTTAGCCATGCAATCTCGGAAACTCACCGCGTCAGCCATCAGCGCATGGACAGTGGCCTGAATTCGATAGAGATTGAAATCTGAGATGCACGTACTCGGGCTACTATCGTCCCTCGCAATGAGCTTTCTCAGCGCGAACGAATACGCATCACTCACCTCGTTCAATCGGATATTTAGCAAGTGAAGGTAAGTCAGGGTCTGCTGACCGATATCGGCCGCAACCGCATGTCCTGAAGCCTCTGCGTGTTGCGCAAGACCACTCCAGTATTGTCGGCACGCCCTTCCCGCAAAAGCATCTGGAAGACTCACTGTCTCAAATTCAGGATGTTCGAGCCCATCGTAGTGCTCCTGATACAACAGCATTTGGACACCAATTACCGAAAAACCAGAGCCTTTAAGAAAGGAATAGAGTTGCTTGTAGGCGGGTCGTTTAGTTTTTGCGAGAGGTAGTTTCGCACTGCATTGAATTGCAATGTGGTCTTCGCATTGATCAATTGCTCTCAAACCACCTTGCAAATGAACAATTCGCACTGGTTCGAAGTTCTCAGGAGACATCAAGTCCAGCCTATCTCAAAGCCTGACCAAGATCCGCAATCAGGTCATCCACGTCTTCCACGCCGACCGACAGACGCACCAGCCCGTCGTCGATGCCGATTTCGGCACGGACATCCGGCGGAATGGAGGCATGGGTCATGATTGCCGGATGCTCGATCAGGCTCTCGACACCGCCAAGGCTCTCGGCAAGTGCGAAAAGCTCCGTGCGCTCGAGGAACCGCTTGGCCGGCTCCAGCCCGCCCTTGATGATTGCCGTAACGACACCTCCGCATCCGTTCATCTGCCGCTTCGCCAGATAGTGCTGCGGATGAGATGCAAGTCCGGGATAGTAGACCTTATCGATCTTGTCATGCCTCTCAAGCCACTCGGCGATTGCCTGCGCATTGGCACAGTGACGCTCCATCCTGAGCGGAAGCGTCTTCAGCGCCCGCAAGACCCAGAACGCATCATTGGCGCCCAGCACACCGCCGACGGCGTTTTGCAGGTAGGCAATCCGGCTCGCCAAGTCATCATGGCGCTGGTCAGGAGGCGTCACCACAACACCCGCCACAATGTCGGAATGACCGTTGAGGTACTTGGTCGCCGAGTGCACCACCATGTCGATACCGTGATCGATGGGCCGCTGGCACCAAGGCGAGGCGAAGGTGTTGTCGGCAACGCTTATCAGCCCGTGCTTGCGGCCAAGCTCCGCCACACCCTCTAGGTCGACCAGCTTCAGCAGCGGATTGGTCGGCGTTTCGACCCACAGCATCTTGGTGTCCGGCGTGATCGCCGCCTCGACGGTGTCCAGATCGGAAAAGTCAACGGTTGTGATCTTCAAACCCGCAGACCGGTTACGAACGTTATTCATGATCCGGTATGTGCCGCCGTAAAGATCGTCCCCGGCAACCACATGTGCGCCTGCATCGAGAAGTTCCAGTATCGTGCCCGTAGCAGCCATGCCGGAGGCAAATCCAAAGCCCGCCCCGCCGTTTTCCAGATCGGCAATGCAGTCTTCCAATGCCTTGCGCGTCGGATTGCCGGTACGTGAATACTCATACCCCTTGTGGTCGCCGGGGCTGGCCTGAACATAGGTGGAAGAGGCATAGATCGGCGTCATGATGGCACCGGTCACCGGGTCGGGCCTTTGACCGGCGTGGATCGCCCGGGTCGCGAACCCCTGTCGGTTCTTCTTCATTGAAATTCCCTTGACTTAATCAGGATGCGTGCAACCGCAGGTGATTGAGCACATCGATCTTGGTTATCAGGCCGAGAAAGCCCCTGTCGCTGACAACCGGCACAACCATACCCTTGGTCAGCAATAGCAGCACCCGGTCGAGGCTGTCATCTGGAGAAACCACCCTGATATCGCGCGCCATGATATCCGACGTCAGTCCGGAAAAACTGCCTTCCTGATAAACCTGCAAAAGCAGGTCCTCCTCGTCGAGGATACCGACCAGCCTGTCGTCGTCGATGACCGGAAGCTGCGAGATGTCATAGAGCTTCATTTGCCGGTAGGCCTGCTCAAGCGGAGTGGCAGGCTTGACCGTGACGGTCTGGCGCTCGCCGTGCTTGCGGGTAATCAGGTCGCGCAGGTCGCCGCGTTGACTTGGTTTGATAAACCCGTTGTCCAACATCCAATAATCGTTGAACATTTTGGACAGGTACTTGTTTCCGCTGTCGCACACGAAGGTACAGACTGTCTTGGGTTCGCTTTGCTGGCGCGCCCAGCGCAATGCCGCCGCGATCAGCGTGCCGGAGGATGAACCGGCCAGCACCCCCTCTTTCTCCAACAGTTCGCGCGCGGTAAAAAACGCCTCCTCGTCCGGGATCGTGAACGCCGTCTTGACGGAACTGAGATCCGCGACCGGTGGCAGGAAATCCTCACCAATGCCTTCGACCATCCACGAACCGACGTCGGTGGAGACCTCTCCTGTATCGATATAGTGGGCGAGGATAGAGCCTTCCGGATCGGCCAGCACCATTTCAGTACCGGGAGAATGCTCCGCAAAACAATGGGCAAGACCGGTGACGGTTCCGCCTGACCCGACACCACACACCATTGCATCCAACGATGTACCGGCAGCGCTCAACTGCGCCAGAATCTCAGGACCCGTGGTTGTCTCGTGGGCGCTGGGATTGGCCGGATTGGCGAACTGGTTGGCGTAGAACCAGCCGTTTTCCTTCGACAGGCGCTCCGCAATGTCCTGATAGTAGTCGGGGTGTCCTTTGCCCACATCGGAACGTGTCGTCACCACCTCCGCGCCCATGGCCCTGAGGTGAAAGATCTTTTCCTGCGCCATCTTGTCGGGCACCACGATGACCAGTTTGTAACCCTTTTGCGCCGCAACCAGCGCAAGGCCCAGCCCCGTATTGCCTGCCGTCGCTTCGATGATCGTTCCACCGGGTTGAAGCGAACCGTCCGTCTCGGCTGCCAGAATCATCGATCTGCCGATCCTGTCCTTGATGGAGCCTCCCGGGTTCTGATTCTCCAGCTTGAGGAACATCCGGCACGGTCCGGTATCAAGCCTTGTGACCTCGTGCATCGGCGTATTGCCAATGGCGTCCATGACAGATGAAAATACAGGAGCCATGCTACCCATGACGTCTCTCCCTGGCACTTTTTGGAATCCCGTTCGAGCGTAGGAGTGCGTCACGGTAGCGTCAACCGTCGCCGGAGCGCTCCGTTTCCGTTCTTTCACAAAGTTTCGCGCCGATGTGCCGGGTTCCGCGAGCCTCGGCCAGTTCGACCTGTTTTTGCCGTTCTGCAAACCGGGTGCGGTCCTGTTCCACATACGAATTATGGCATTTCGGACAGGATACGCCTTCAATGAAAAAATCCGAACGCATGTCCTGCCGGCTCAGCGGACGGCGGCAAGCATGGCACATGCCGTAAGTACCCTGTGCCAGTCCGTGGCCGACCGTAACCCGCTGATCGAAGACGAAACACTCGCCGCGCCACAAGCTCTGCTCTTCGGGCACCGTTTCCAGGTAGTTCAAAATACCACCCTTCAGGTGAAACACCTGACCGGCCCCCTGTTGCTTGACAAACGCGGTCGCCTTCTCGCAGCGGATACCACCGGTACAGAACATCGCAATCTTCTGGTCCGGCCGGAACGGCCCCTGCCCGGCGAACCAGGCCGGGAAGTCGCGGAACGATACGGTCTTCGGATCGACGGCCCCCCTGAATGTGCCCGCCTCGACTTCGTAATCGTTGCGCGTGTCGATAACAACGACATCCGGGTCGCTGATCAGGTCGTTCCAGTCTTCAGGCGCCACATAGGTGCCGGCGTGGCGCTGTGCATCGATATCGGTCACACCCATTGTGACGATTTCCGGTTTGACCTTTACCTTCATGCGCCAGAACGGCATGTCTTCGGACTGCGACATTCGGTAAGACAGGTCCACACAGCCCGGCAAACCGCGCAGGACCGACAGCATTTCCCCCATACCAGCTGACCGGGCGGCTATGGTGCCGTTGATGCCTTCATGCGCGAGAATAATCGTGCCGCGCACGCCATGACGTTCACACGCGGTCAACAGCCGCGTCCGGACGGCATCCGGATCGTCGAACCGGGTGAACCTGTAAAAAGTCGCGACATCGAATGTAGGGTTCGCAGGCATGCCCGCCCCATATACCCACAAGCGGCCTTATGTCCAGTCAGGCGGCGCGTTCCAACGTCAAAATTGAGAAATCGGCTGCATCGTTGGGACCGGCCTTATGGTCTTCACGGGAGGTTTCACGCCACTTCGCCCGATCGAACTCGGGAAACTCCGTATCGCCATCGACATCCAGATCCACCTCGGTAAAATAGATGCGATGCGCCATCGGAAGCGTCTTGGCATAGACCTGACCGCCTCCAATCACCATGATCTCGTCAACGCCCCGGGAAACAGCGAACCTCTTGGCAAGGGCGATCGCCTCTTCGATGGAATTCACCGTATAGACCTGTGGATGATCGATATAACCGCCACTGCTCAGCACGATATTGTCACGGTCCGCCAGCGGCCTGCCGATACTCTCATAGGTATGCCGGCCCATGATCACCGGATGTCCTATGGTCAGCTCCTTGAACCGTTTCATGTCCGAAGGCAGGGACCACGGCAAACTGTTCCGTGTTCCGATGACTCCATTACGCGCAGCAGCAACAACAAGTGAGATCCTGGGCTCCGCCATGCCGTTTCTCCCATGTTAGGCACATTCAGGTCGAGCTTCAGCCAAGTCCCAACCCGAACGGTACCCGGCAAGCCATCCGCACAGTGATAATACCGTCTCGGCATGTGGCTCTGCCAGCCAAAACGACAAGTTGTCCAAATTCTTCCGTAACAAGCGCGCGCAGCTCGCAATCCGGTTCAAAAACCGATGCTAAACAGCGACAGGCGCTGCAATATGCGGATGCGACTGATAGCCGATGATGTCGAAATCCTCGAATCGGAACGCGTCAATACCGCTTACATCCCGGTTGATGACAAGCCGTGGCAGCGGCAAAGGCTGCCGTTTCAACTGCTCGTCCGCCTGATCCAGGTGATTCATATAGAGGTGCGCATCACCCAGTGTGTGGATGAATTCTCCCACCTTCAGATCGCTCACATGCGCGATCATGTGCACAAGCAGCGCGTAGGACGCGATGTTGAACGGCACCCCCAGGAAAATATCAGCGGAACGCTGATAGAGCTGGCATGACAGACGCCCGTTTGCCACATAGAACTGAAACAGGCAGTGGCACGGTGGCAAGGCCATGCGCTCGACATCGGCCGGGTTCCATGCGGTGACAATCAACCGGCGTGAGTCGGGATTGTCCCGGATCTGCCGGACCACCGCGGAGATCTGATCGATGGTTCCACCATCACGCGCCGGCCAGGATCGCCACTGATGCCCATAGACCGGGCCAAGGTCGCCGGTCTCATCGGCCCACTCGTCCCAGATGCTCACGCCATGGTCGTTCAGATACTTGACATTCGTGTCGCCGGCCAGAAACCAGAGCAATTCGTATATGATCGATTTCAGATGCAGCTTCTTGGTCGTAACCAACGGAAAGCCCTGAGAAAGATCGAACCGCATCTGATGGCCGAACACCGAAAGCGTCCCGGTTCCCGTCCGGTCGCCCTTTTGAACGCCGGTATCCCGTACAAGTCTCAACAGATCATGATATTGGTGCATGATCACATATTAGCTGATTCCAAGCCGCCGGCACACAATCAGGACGCACGCCACCAGCATACCTGCTGGTGCTCACCGCCTCTTCAAAGTCTCTTCAAAAAAGACAAAAGGAGACCTCCGGTCTGGAGGCCTCCTGTCTGCGTAATCCGTTTTTTTACCAGTTTCGATGACTTAAGGCACTTGATACAACCGAAACCTGATCAGTTGCCAAGCACCGTCGGCCACTTGGAGTTGGCCTGTTGGATGTAGCCGGGAATATCCTTGTTCCAGATCTTCACCACATCCTTGTTGATGTTCACATAGAGCTTGCCGTCGACCACTTTCCAGAGCAGCGGATCGCCCTTGACGGCCGCACCCTGAGAAACACCATAGGCACAATACCCGCCATACTGCGGCGCGTACTTGTCAGGCATCGACTTGAACTTATCGAGGTTTTCCTTGCTGGCAAAGAACCACTTGGCGCCTTTCCAATCGGTCTGGAACTTCGAGGACCCTTCAACCGGCTTGCCAACCGTATGATAAGCAACGGTATCATATCCGTTCAGCGCGGCCTTCCAGAAGTAACCTTGATAGATATCCGCCTTCTTGGCTTCTGCCGGCGTGACCGTTCCCATCACGACAGGCGCGGCCATGAGAGCCAACGCTGCCATCAATACGTGTCTGCGTTTCATTTTCGTCTCCTTGCAGGGGGGCTTTGCAACCGGAACTTCACATAGGCCGACAATGCGCCGATTTCCAAGCAACCCCAACTGACGCGGTTTCACATCTCGGTGAACCGCGCGTGCAGTTCAGCCGGTTTGCGCCCCGACGCCCGCTCTGACACCTTCCAGATGCGCCTTGATGGCAAAGCGGACCAGGGCACGCACATCGTTTGTCCTGAGAACACGCATCCGTCCGGCATAGGCCATCGACAAGATACCATGCACCGTTGCCCACAATGTACGGGCCGAGATCGCCCGGGTTTGCGGATCGCCAATGGATTGCGTGATCGCCTGCTCCAAGAATTGGAACAATTCGTCGGTGCGAAGCTGGTTGGGACTATCTTCGGGCGGCAGGTCGCCTTCGAACAACACCGACCACAAATTCCGATTTCCATCGACGAAGAACATGTACGTATCGGCAAAGTCGAACAAGACGTCTGCCGTGTCCCGCCCGTTAAGCGGGATGTTCTCGATTTCCTTTTTGAAACGGTCGAGCGTGCGCGCGTTGACAGCGCCAACCAGCGCATCCATGGCTGGAAAAACATTGTAGACCGTTCCGACGGAAACACCCAGCAACCCGGCAATTCTACGTGCCGTCAATGCGCCCGCCCCTTCCGAAGAAATGATGTTCTCCGCATGGGAGATCATTGCGCCCCCCAACTCATCCCGGTTCTCGATCGTTCTTCGCGCCATGTCTCACCCTTGCCTGCTGTCACCAGAGCTTTCTGTTTAGCCAATAACTTCAACGCAATAAAGCACTGACTGAACAATGCTCAAAAGAAAGTGAACGATTTTTGCCGTTTGTGATGAGATGAACACACCTGCCGGCGGCGTCCACCACCAAATGGTCAAACTGGCCGCAATGCGCGGCACTCAACACGTTCTGCCACGCGGTTGCGCGCCTGGAAGACCCCCCGTGGCCGCGGCCGGTTTCACCGGCGGTTAGCAAAAACGCCACCTTAACCGATGCAACATCTTTCAATTTGGCGAGCGAAACGTTATATACAAATTGCCGTCCGCAAGGTCGGCTATGGCGATAAATGGTTGTCGTAATAAACCCATCGGACCCGGGGGCAGTACCCGGCACCTCCACCAAATGTTCCGGTTCGAACATGCAGGTGGCACCACCGCTCAGAATGCCCGGCAGGCCGGAATATCTGATGGGGGTGAAATAGGATCGACGAGGGCGTAAAGGGCTTTCTTTCGCTCGGCATGGTACCGCCGATATCGGGCCAAAGCTAATAGTTGCCAATGACAACGTAGCTCCGGCGCGGATGGCTGCTTAACGCAGTTTTCTAGCCGAAAATTAAGTCCTGTAGCTTAGCCGCTGCAGGCGGGGTTCGAGGGCACCTGGCAACAGAAGCCCTCTCTTCTCCATCAGATGACGGATTTCTTTACCACCGATGGACGACAAGCCCGGTTGTGTGGTGTATAGACGGCATTACGATAAAGGGTTTGATTCATGGAGACTGGAATGCCTGAGGACCAGATGCGCTATGACCTTCTTGCGCAGGACGCCCTGCGAGGTGTGGTCCGCCTGGCGTTAAAACGCGTCGAGCGCGAAGGTCTGCCTGGCGAACATCACTTTTTCATCGCGTTCGGCACGCGCCAGCCCGGTGTGCGTTTGTCCGACCGGCTGAACAAGAAATATCCCAGCGAGATGACCATTGTTCTGCAGCACCAGTTCTGGAATCTCGCTGTCCATGATGATCACTTCGAGGTGCAGCTGTCGTTCGACAACATTCCCGAAAAGTTGGTGGTTCCGTTCTCCGCCGTCAAAGGCTTCTTCGATCCTTCGGTGCAGTTTGGCCTGCAGTTTGAGATGGCCGAGGCCGGCGATGACGCAGACGATACCGGCGATGACGCCACCGCCGCAGAATCGGCCGAGAAGGCCGCTGGCGAAACGGAAGACGAGCGCCCAACAAGCACGGGCGATCATGTCGCAGACGAGGCCTCCAATGACGACACGAAAGTCGTTTCCCTGGATTCCTTCCGAAAGAAATAAACTGCTGCGGTGTCTGGCCGGTGTCGCTGTCATGGCGGTCGGCATGGGCACGTCCGTAGCCCTGGCCGAGAAGCAGGACAAGTCATCACCTGGCTCAGCAGAGACAGTGATCTTCCGCTCCGCCAAGCAACTGTTCGGGCATACGCCAACACCGGCAGCCCTTCGCCCGAAAGCGATCGGATTCTACTCTCGCGGGTGCCTGGCCGGCGGTGTCGAACTGCCCCCAACCGGCTCGGCGTGGCAGGCAATGCGCCTGAAGCGCAACCGCAACTGGGGCCATCCCAAGCTCGTTGAACTGGTGAAGAAGCTGGCGATCGAGGCGCAAAGCGCCGACGAATGGCCGGGGCTTCTTGTTGGCGACCTGTCGCAGCCGCGTGGTGGCCCCATGCTCACCGGTCATGCAAGCCATCAAATGGGGCTGGATGCGGACATCTGGCTGAAGCCCATGCCGAAACGTGTGTTGAGCCCGCACGAACGTGAGAGCATTTCGGCCGTATCCGTGGTCAAAAGCCGTAAAGAGATCAACCCGCGGGTCTGGACGGAAGGCCACGCAAAACTGTTACGCCGTGCCGCGTCCTATCCGCAGGTGGCCCGTATCTTCGTGCACCCGCCGATCAAACGGGAACTGTGCAAATGGGCCGGCAAGTCCCGCAACAACAAGTGGCTGCGGAAGATCCGTCCCTATTACGGCCATCACTATCACTTCCATATTCGCATGCGCTGTCCGGTAGGCAACCTGGGCTGCCGCGACCAGCCCGCTCCAAGGCCGGCGGATGGAACAGGCTGCGGTGCAGAGCTGGCCCATTGGTATTCGGACCTGCCCTGGAAGCCCAGGAGAAGACCGGCAGCCAAGCCACGGAAGAAGGCCAAGACCGAAATACCGATTCCGCGCCGCAAGCCTGCCCCACCCATGACGCTTGCCGGCCTGCCAAAGGCCTGTACGGCGGTCATACGCGCACAGTGATCAGTGTTTCCCGGCGCGATTCGATCCTGAAATACAGCGCATGAACGTGTCTATTGGAACTGAAAATTGCACCGGCGGCGAGGAACCTGCTGGTTGCGCCAATAACATTTGTTGCCCTTTAGACTCTATCTGATTTAGACGGAAGCATAGCCTGCGTTTTTGAAGTAGTTTGCGCATTCGTGCGGCGGGATTGTGCCGATGAGGTCGCCGATATGGCGCCAAGTCTCCTCGGGGGTTCGTTTCTGAGCCATTCGCATCCAGTGCTTGATCTTTGCGAATGTCTGCTCGATCGGATTGAGGTCCGGTGAATAGGGCGGCAGGAACCACAATCGTGCGCCAGCGTCCTTTATGATCTGACGCGTGGCTTTCGCCTTGTGGCTTCCCAGGTTGTCGAGAATGACAATGTCACCGGGCTTGAGGGTCGGGATCAATTGCTGCTCGATATAGGCACGGAAGCACTGGCCATTGATCGGGCCATCGAAGACACACGGCGCGGTCAGCCGATCACAGCGCAAGGCCGCCAGGAATGTCATGGTGCGCCAGCGGCCATGCGGGGCATGGCCACGCAACCGTTGGCCCTTGGGTCCCCACCCGCGTAGGGGCGCCATGTTGGTCTTGATCCATGTCTCGTCGATGAACACCAGCCGCTCGGGGTCAAATCGGCCCTGCCAGGCTATCCAGCGTTTGCGTCGCCACGCGACATCGCGACGCGAACGCTCATCGGCGAGCAGGCTTTTTTTGAAGCTCAAGCCCTCGTGGCGCAAAAAGCGCCAGACCGTGTCACGGGACACACAAACACCGCGCCCGGCAAGCTCTTCCTGTAAGCGGCTAACAGTGAGATGGGGCGTCTGCTTCATTCGCTCAGCTATGAAGTGCCGATGCGGCGCCAGTAGCCATGGCCTGTGACCACCCATCTTGCCGGGCGCCAGACCGCCGGTCGTTTGATAGAGCTGCGACCATTTGGAAACACTCGACGGCGCAACACCAAACCGCTCGCCAACCGAACGGATCGTTTCTCCCTGCAAAACCGCTGCAACAACCCGCTCACGAAGATCAATTGAATAGGCTTTGGTCATGTGTCCTGGCCTCCAGCTCCAGCACACATCTTGAATCAGATCCCAGATGATTTGGGAATCCCAAAAGATTCAGTCAAAGGCGGACCTGCTCTAAGCCGCTCCTCGCCTCTTTGTTGACTTCCCTGTCGGGTCTGCGGCCCTTCTCGCCTTTTGTTGCCCGGTATGACGGGTGAGGTGTTGAGTTGGACCCGCGCAACGAACAACGGCATTCGGGCGATTTTGGTCCCAGTCAGGCCGACTGTATCAGTCAGATCTTTCGCAGGTCCACCGCGTTGATCAGGTGGTCGGCGCCCTTGCGCAGGATCAGGTCGGCGCGCTGCCGGGTCGGGTGCACGTTTTCGCGCAGGTTGACCAGGTTGATGGTCTCCCAGATCCGGTTGGCGGTCTGCCGTGTTTCGCTGTCCGACAGCGTCGAGTAGCGGTGAAAGTAGGACTTCGGGTTCTGAAACGCGCCTTCTCTCAAAGAGAAGAACCGGTCGATATACCAGGTCCGCAGCACTTCCTCGTCGGCATCGAGATAGACCGAGAAATCGAAATAATCCGAAACATAAGGTATGGCCTTGCCGTCTCGTGGCGGCCGGCCGGTTTGCAGAACGTTGAGGCCCTCGACGATGAGTATGTCCGGCTGGTCGATGACGATCCGCTCGCCCTCAAGCACGTCATAGGACAGATGTGAATAAACCGGCGCTTCGACATTGCGCCGCCCGGCCTTTATGTCCGACAGGAAGCGCAGCAGGGTCGGCAGGTCGTAACTCTCCGGAAAGCCCTTGCGGTTCATCAGACCTTCGCGTTCCAGCACCGCGTTCGGCAGCAGGAAACCGTCCGTCGGAACAAGATCTACCTTGGGATGGTTCGGCCAGCGCGCCAGCAACCGTTGCAGAATACGCGCGGTCGTACTTTTGCCCACCGCGACGCTACCGGCCATACCGATGATGTAGGGAACCTTGTGATCGTTTCCGCCGAGAAACTTGTAGGTTGCCGCAAACAGCTCCTGCCGCGCGGCAACATACAGATTAAGCAGCCGCGACAGCGGCAGGTAGATTGCCACCACCTCTTCCAGATTGATCCGCACATTGAGGCCGCGCAGCTCCTCCAGCTCCTCCGCGTTCAACGTCAGCGGTGTGCCGGCGCGCTTGGCGGCCCACTCACTGCGCGAGAACGTCCGGTACGGCGACAGCTCTGTCGTTTGCTGGTCCATTAATCAGGACTCCGTGCGGCCTTTTCTTCCAGTCCGCCCATCGCGAAACGCGATTCCAGTTCAGACATCACCTTATCAAGCGAAATGTCGGAAAGTTCCAATACGACTATAAGATGATACAGCAGATCCGCCGCCTCGCTGGTGAGATGCTCCTTGTCGCCCGTCATGGCGGCAAGTGCGGCTTCCACGGCCTCTTCGCCAAGCTTCTTGGCGCATTTCTCCATGCCCTGCGACAACAGTTTCGCGGTATAGGAGGTCTCGGCGGAATGTGTGCGGCGCTCGGCAATGATCGCAGCCAGCTTGGCCAGCACCTCCGTCTTGAGCATCGCGTCAGGTCCGTTTGTCATCGCAATGCCCCCTCACAGCCCATCCAGACGCATGGCGACACCGTGTTCGGCCATGTATCGCTTCGACTCGGCAATGGAATAGGTACCGAAATGGAAGATTGAAGCCGCCAGAACGGCAGTTGCATGTCCGTGCGCCACGCCGTCGACCAGGTGATCCAAAGTGCCGACGCCGCCGCTGGCAATCACCGGCACCGGCACCGCATCGGCAATGGCCCGCGTCAGGGCGAGGTCGAAGCCTTCGCCGGTTCCGTCCCGGTCCATGGATGTCAGCAGGATTTCGCCCGCACCCAGCGCCACCACCTCGCGGGCATATTCCACCGCGTCGATGCCGGTCGGCTTGCGTCCGCCATGGGTGAAGATCTCCCAGCGATCCGGTTCTCCCTCAGCTGAAACCCGTTTTGCGTCGATTGCCACGACGATGCACTGGCTGCCGAATTTTCCCGCTGCCTCGGCGACGAACTGCCGGTTGAACACGGCTGCCGTGTTAATGGAAACCTTGTCGGCGCCTGCCTGGAGAAGGGCGCGGATGTCGTCGTTTGTGCGCACGCCACCGCCTACGGTGACCGGCATGAAACACCGTTCCGCCGTGCGCCGGACGACGTCGAGAATGATGCCGCGGTCTTCGTGGCTGGCGGTGATATCTAAAAAACACAGTTCATCAGCCCCTGCCGCATCATAGGCAGCGGCAATTTCCACCGGATCGCCGGCATCGCGTAGATTGACGAAATTGACGCCCTTGACCACGCGGCCGTCCTTGACATCAAGGCAGGGAATAATCCGGGCCTTTAGCATGCTGCCGCCTCCCGGGCCGAGTTGATCAGCGAAAGTGCCTGTTTGGCATCCAGCCGTCCGTCATAGAGCGCCCGGCCGGTGATGGCGCCTTCCAGAACAGCGCAGTCAGGCTGAACCAGCCGCTCGATATCAGCCAGCGATGCCAGCCCACCACTGGCGATCACGGGTATGTTCGTTGCCCCGGCAAGATTGAGTGTCGACTCGATATTCAAGCCATGCAAGACGCCATCGCGATCGATATCCGTGTAAATGATTGCTGCCACGCCGGCGTCTTCGAACCGCCGGGCAAGCTCAATCACCTCCAGCTCGGAGGATTTTGCCCAACCCTCAATGGCCACCCGGCCGGCCCTTGCGTCAATGCCTACGGCAATCCGGCCCGGATAACGCGCACAGGCTTCGCGCACCATGTCCGGATCCCGCACGGCGGCCGTACCGATGATCACCCGGCTGATGCCCTTTTCCAGCCAGGTATCGATCGTCGCGATGTCCCTGATCCCGCCGCCGAGCTGCACCGGCATGGCGACGCGAGACACGATAGCGTCCACCGCATCGCCATTGACCGGTTTGCCCGCGAAGGCCCCGTTCAGATCAACCACATGAAGCCATTCAAAGCCTTGTGTCTCGAAGCTTGCCGCCTGTGCCGCCGGATCGTCGTTGAACACGGTCGCCTGGTCCATTTCGCCAAGCTTGAGCCGGACGCATTGGCCGTCTTTGAGATCGATTGCAGGAAACAGGATCATTTTGCCGGTCCGGTACGCTCAAGGTGTCCAGTTGAGAAAGTTGGAAATGACGGCCAGACCAAGACGCTGGCTTTTTTCCGGATGAAATTGTGTGCCGGCGAAGTTGCCGCGCGCTACGACGGCCGTCACCGGACCTGCATAGTCGGCCTCGGCGATCAGATCGGCATCGTTGCCTGGTTTGATATGATAGGAATGCACGAAATAGGCGTGCAAGCCGCCTTCGCCGGTTGGAATGCCTTCAAACAGCGCGTGCTCATGATGCAGCGTCAAGGTGTTCCAGCCCATATGCGGGATCTTCAAGGCGGGATCGTTCGGCGTGATCTTGTCGACGACACCGGCAATCCAGCCGAATCCATCCGTCTCGCCGTGTTCCAGACCGGTCTTTGCCATGAGCTGTGCACCGACGCAGATCCCCAGAAACGGCTTGCCGCGACCGTGCACCTGTTCCTCGACCGCCTCCCACATGCCGGTCACAGCCTTGAGGCCGTCACGGCAGTCTCGAAACGCGCCGACACCAGGCAAAACGATACGGTCAGCCTTGCGTACGGCCTCAGGATCCGAAGTGACCGTGACCTCCGGCCGCTGCGGGCACGTCTGTGCCGCGCGCTCGAACGCCTTGGCCGCCGAGCGCAGATTGCCCGATCCATAATCGATAATCGCAACGCTCATGCGTGTGTTCCGGTTGCATGGTGGTTCAAGGACGCCAGTGCCTTGGCAAAGAACCGCTCTTCGGCTTCCGAACGGTTGCCGCCCGATACGACGGCCCGTTCCTCATAGCGCCTGCGCCTCAGCGTCCAGCGGTACAGGTCGTTACCCTGCAGCCCCATGAAGATGTTGACCAGAATATTGAGCATGAGTGCCGCGCCGGCGGACATGTTGAGCCCGATACTGCCCGCCGCAATAAGGATCCTTGCGGCAACAACCGCAATCAGTACCAGCCACATGCCCTTGGCGATGGTCCATAGCACCGGAAACGACAAGGCGGGCCAGGAAAAACCCTCCTTCACCAGCCGCACGCCGTCAGCCAGCCCGTCGGGGCTGCCGGAGACTTCCTGGCGAAAATGAACCGTATAGAGCTTCATTGCCGTCTTGCTTTGCCGGGCGTTCAGTTGCTCAAGGAACCCTTGGTGGAGGGAATGCGCCCTGATTGTCCGGGGTCGATTTCCAGTCCTTCACGAAGAGCCCGTGCCAGTCCTTTATAGCAACTTTCGGCGATGTGGTGGTTGTTGTCCCCATAGAGTGTTTCGACATGCACGGTAATGCCGGAATTCATGGCAAACGCCTGGAACCACTCGCGGAACAGTTCGGTGTCCATGTCGCCGATCTTCGGCCTGGAAAATGTGACGTTCCAGATCAGGTATGGCCGCCCGGAGATATCCAGCGCCACCCGTGTCAATGCCTCGTCCATCGCCAGATAGGCATGCGCGTAGCGGCGGATGCCTTTGCGGTCGCCGAGTGCCTTGGCCACAGCCTGACCGATGGCGATACCGGTATCCTCGGTCGTGTGATGCATGTCGATATGCAGATCGCCCTTGGCTTTGACCTTAAGATCGATCAGCGAATGCCGGCTGAGCTGCTCCAGCATGTGATCCAGAAAACCCACTCCGGTAGAAATGTCGAACGAACCCGTACCGTCGAGGTTTACCTCCACGCCGATCTCGGTTTCGTTGGTCTTGCGTTCAATCTTGGCGCTGCGCATATCGTTTCGCCCTTTGCCGGACTGTTGGCCCAATTTTACCTGCCGGGCAGTCCTTTAGCAGGTCCGGTGGAATAAAACCAAGTGGGCGTTGCCTTTTGGTTAGGCGGGGGCACTCAATCAAGTCTCATCCCTGCCGTCATTGCTTTCGCCGGCATCGGCGAAATCCGGCACATCGACGGCGGGAATGGCATATTGCCCGCCAAGCCAGCGATGCAGATCGATGTCGGCACAGCGCGCCGAACAGAACGGATGGTACTTTTGCTGGGACGGGCTGCCGCACACGGGGCATGGGCGGCGCGGTCTGAGCCGGACGGGTTTGTCAGATTTCGGTTTTTGCGTCATCGCGGTGCCTTTGTGGTCGGCAGCTCACTCCGGTGCGGCGTTCATCCAGGAAAAATATACCGGATACCCACCACCTTGCAGCAACGAAATGGTTTCGTAAAGTGGCAGGCCGACAACACCGGAATGCGATCCGTTGAGCATTCTTACGAAGGCTTCGGCCCGACCTTGGATTGCATAGCCACCTGCCTTGCCACGCCATTCGTCGCTCGCCAGATAACTGTTGATATCCTCGCGCGACAGCCTCTTGAAGCGCACCTTGGTTTCGCAAACACGGCTGCGCTTGGAGCCCGACGGTGAAATCAGGCACACGCTGGAATAGACCTTGTGCGCCCGCCCGGACAAAAGCCAAAGAGCATCTGAGGCATCGTCGATCGTGTCCGGCTTGTCGATCACCCGCCGCCCGACGGCAACAACCGTGTCGGCCGCCAGGACAAAGGGCGGTGATGCCAGTGCTTTGACCAGCGGGGCCTGGAGTGCGGCTTTCGCCTTTTCGTTGGCCAGGCGGAGCGAAAGCGCCCTGGGTGATTCGCGTTTCTTGCGTTCCTCGCTGATATCGACCGGGTTGAGCAGGTCGGGTTCGATGCCGGCCTGTTCGAGCAGCGCGAGCCGCCGCGGAGACGCGCTTGCCAACACCAATTTGACACGGTTGTCTGTCATAGAACCCGTTGCGTCATGGCCTCATCCCGCTTGGGGCTGAGCGGTCCAGGCTGAACTATTTGAAACGGTAGGTGATGCGGCCCTTGGACAGGTCATAAGGCGTCATCTCAACCTGCACCCGGTCCCCGGCCAGAACCCTGATCCGGTTCTTGCGCATCTTTCCTGCGGTATGTGCGATGATTTCGTGATCATTGTCGAGCTTCACGCGAAAAGTCGCGTTCGGAAGCAGTTCGGTAACGGTACCCTCGAACTCAAGAAGTTCTTCTTTAGCCATGCGCCTCCATCCTTGCGCGGTTCGGTTCCTGGCATGTCGCACCCTCCGGCCAGCGCAGGTGCCAGTCAATTCACGGCCGATCCGGCCGAACGCGCGGGAGAATGGTCGTGTTGTCGCATAAAATCAAGCAGTCAAAGAACTCTTTTTCATTTAAGCCCGCAGAAAGTCACTGTCGACACCATCAACAAGACGTAATCGCCGCTTCCCAAGCGCTGTGATCGTGTCAGATGCCCCGCGCGGCGACATCGCCGAAGCGTGCACGAATGCGGTCCTTGATAGCGTCGCGCACCGCGCGGTAGCTATCCATGATCTGCTCGCGCGAGCCTGAAACGACGGACGGATCCAGTGTCGGCCAGTATTCGACGTCTATCGCCATGGTGCGGGTCATTTCCATCGCACGATGGTGTGCTTCCGGTGACAGGGAAACGACCAGATCGAAGCTTGTATCCTCCAGATCATCGATTCCGCGCGGCACGAACGCCCGCTGCGAGATGCCGATGTCCTCTAGAACGGCGGCAACGAACGGATCGGCCTCCCCGCCGCGCACGCCGCACGAGGCGACATACACCTTGTGACCATAAAAATGCCGCATCAACGCTTCGGCTATTGGCGAACGGATAACGTTTTGCGTACAGATAAACAGGACGGCACCGGGGAGTTCACCTTGCATGAGCGTCAGCCGGGCTCAGCCCCGCCAGTGCAGGACGCACACCAGCGTAAACAGGCGGCGGGCGGTGTCGAAATCCACGTCCACCTTGCCCTTGAGGCGTTCCATCAGGATTTCGCTGCCTTCGTTGTGCAACCCGCGCCGGGCCATGTCGATGGTTTCGATTTGGCTCGGAGTCGCCGTACGGATCGCCTGGTAATAGCTCTCGCAAATCATGAAATAGTCTTTCACGATCCGCCGGAACGGTGACAGCGCGATGCCGATCATCTGGCAGCGCGCCCCGCCCTGATCGAAAATATCGAACACCAGCCGTTTGTCGGCGATCATCAGGTTGAGCTGATAAGGACCGGACGGCTTTCCGGCCACTGAAAAATTGTTTTCCTCGATCAGATCGTAGATCGCCACATTGCGTTCATGCTCGATATCCGGATTGGGCGCCGATGCCAGGCTTTCGTCCAGCTCCACCGAGATCAGTCTCTCGGGGCTCTCTCCGGTTTTGTCCGGTGTGCCTGGGGAGCGGGTCATGGAGCGTCAAATCCGTTTTTGCGATACCTGGGACCTGGGATCCGTCTGGAACAACGTGCTCTATGGCAGATTAAGCCGGATGGCGACAGACCTGGCGTGTGCTTCCAGGCCTTCTGCCTGTCCCAGGGTGATCGCTGCCGGCCCGATCTCACGCAACGCTTCGGGCGAGCACTTTAGCAGCGATGTCCGTTTCATGAAGTCCAGCACGCTAAGGCCGGAGGAAAACCGAGCGCTGCGCGCCGTCGGCAGGACATGGTTCGGTCCGCCGACATAATCGCCAATCGCCTCCGGCGTGTGCCTGCCGAGAAAGATTGCACCGGCGTTGTTGATGCGATCGGCCAGCGCGTCCGGGTCCGGCGTCATGATTTCGAGATGTTCCGGTGCGATCCGGTCTATGAGCGAGCATCCATCGGCAAGCTTCGGCACCAGGATGATTGCCCCGTAATCGCGCCAGCTGGCGCTGGCAATGTCACGCTTGGGCAGCGTCTCCAGGTGCCCGTCCACTGCCCGCATTACTTTGCGGGCGAAATCTTCGTCATCGGTTACCAGGATGGACTGCGCGCTTGTATCGTGTTCCGCCTGGGCCAACAGGTCTGCGGCAATCCAGGAAGGATCGTTTGAGCCATCGGCGATGATGAGAACTTCCGACGGCCCGGCGATCATGTCGATGCCGACGGTTCCGAACACCTGCCGTTTGGCAGCCGCCACATAGGCATTGCCGGGTCCGGCGATTTTCGCAACGGGCGCGATGCTCTGCGTGCCGTAGGCCAGCGCGCCGACGGCCTGTGCCCCGCCAATGCGGTATATCTCGTCGATGCCGGCAATCTGCGCGGCCGTCAGGACCTGGTTGTTGACCTCTCCATCCGGTGTCGGCACCACCATGACAAGTCGCGCGACCCCGGCCACCCTGGCGGGAATGGCATTCATCAGAACGGAAGAGGGGTATGCGGCCAGCCCACCCGGTACATACAGTCCGGCCGCGTCGATTGCGCTCCAGCGATGCCCCAGAACGACGCCCATGTCGTCTTCGTAGCGCTCGTCCTGCGGGCGTTGGCGCTGGTGATAGGCGGTGATCCGTGCCGCGGCGAATTCCAGCGCCTCGCGCACGTCTGTCGGGCAGTTCTGCGTTGCCGATACCAGTTCATCTGCGCTGAAACGCATGTCCTGTGCGCAGATGTCGTGCCGGTCGAACCGGCTCGTATACGCGATAACGGCTTCATCGCCGCGTTCTCTCACGTCCGCCAGGATCTGGCTGACGGAATTATTGACGTCTTCGTCGGTTTCCCGCTTGGCGGTCAGAAAGCGGGCGAAGGCCGCCTCGAAATCGGCATCTGCGGCATTGAGCCAAATAGGCATGTCTGGCGTGTCTCCGGTCTGTCGGCGTCAGCCGGCATCGCTGTGATCCGGCACGCGCACGGTTTCCCACTCCGGACCGAGATCGTCAAGCTGTGCCTCGATGCACTCGACTTCGAGCTGAATGGCGCCACCGCCGGCAAACGTCAGTTCAACCGTGCCGGCTGGTGCCTGCGATACCTTGAACGAGATGGTGAGGAGCGACAATACGGCGTCTTCTGTGTCCCTGCGAATGCGCTGTGACTTGACCGATGACACGCGGTCGAAGAACACGGCGCTGCGCCGGCGCGATGGCTTTTCGTTCTTGCCGGCCTGCCAGTTGAACCGGTTGGCGATTATCACAAACTGCTGATTGCTTGGCGTGTACTGCATGTCGCCGGTCAGCACGATCGCGTCCTGCATATGCGTGGCGATTACCTCAAGATCTTCCTCGTCGAGTGCTTTCAGCTTCAGTTCACCGGTCATGCTGCGGATTTGTCCTGTCTTCTTGCCCGTCTTCTTGAGGGCGAAGTGCTCTTGGGTCCTGACCCTAGCCAGATATGCGCTCGATGTCCGCCCCGCAATGGGTCAGTTTGCCCTCCAGCGATTCGAAGCCGCGATCGAGATGGTAAACCCTGCTGATCGTCGTTTCGCCTTCCGCGGCGAGCGCGGCGATCACCAAGGATACCGAGGCTCTAAGGTCGGTTGCCATCACCTCCGCGCCACGCAGGGTTTCCACGCCGTGCACCAGGGCCGTATCGCCGTTCAAGGTGATCTCAGCGCCCAGCCGGACAAGCTCCTGAACATGCATGAAGCGGTTCTCGAAAATCGTCTCGCGCACCGCCGCAGTGCCGGTGGATTTGCACATCAAGGCCATGAACTGGGCCTGAAGGTCTGTCGGAAACCCCGGAAACGGCTGTGTTTCGACATTGACGGGCTCGATGCCGTTACCGTCGCGCTGCACCCGCAGGCCATCTGCTTCGGTGGTCATTTCTATTCCGGCCTGGGCCAGAATTCCGAACAGAACATCGAACAAATCTCCACGTGCCCCGACCAGCTTGACATCGCCACCGGCCATGCCGGCCGCCATGGCATAGGTGCCCGCTTCGATCCGGTCGGGCAACACGCTGTGTGTTGCGCCATGCAGCCGGTCCACACCCTGCACGATCAGCCGCGAAGTGCCGATGCCTTCGATCTTGGCACCCATCTTCTGCAGGCATTCGGCGAGGTCGCCGACCTCCGGCTCGCGTGCGGCATTTTCCAGGATACTCTCGCCCTTCGCCAGGGCGGCGGCCATCAGCACATTGTGTGTCGCGCCGACGGAGACTTTCGGAAAGACGATACGGTTGCCGGTCAGGCCCTTTGGCGCGCTTGCCACCACATATCCGCCGTCCAGCTCGATCTTGGCACCGAGCTTCTCCATTCCCATGAGATGCAGATCCACCGGCCGCGTACCGATGGCGCAGCCGCCGGGCAGCGAAATGCGGGCCTCGCCGCATCGCGCCAGGATCGGTCCCAGAACCCAGAAGCTGGCGCGCATCTTCGAGACCAGGTCGTAAGGCGCGACCGTATCGACGATCTGCCGTGCGGTCAGATGAATGGTCTCGCCATGTCCCAACTGTCCGGCGCGCTTGCCGTCGACCGTCATGTCGGCGCCGTGGTTGCGGATGATTCTCAACAGGAGCTGAACATCCGCCAGGCGGGGAACATTGCGCAAGGTGAGGGTTTCGTCCGTCAGCAGGCTGGCGATCATGAGTGGCAGTGCGGCGTTTTTGGCACCACTGATCGGGATTTCACCCTGCAGCCGGTTCCCACCGCGAATGCGTATCCGGTCCATATTGCGGTAACGTCCTTGAGACTATCTTTGAGGCGGTGATATGTGCCTTCGCACCTTTATCCCCTGGTTAGAGGGTTTGAAGCACATTAGATATGTCGAGGGCAAGGTTTTCGGATTGAGGTTCCGGGGTCGGCCGCTTATCCGTCGAAGTTTGAATTTTCCTCTTTGCTGTGGTTTTGCGTTGGATCGATATCCTTCGCCGCTTCGCGCTGCGTGCGTGCCTGTTCCTTTCGCCGTTTCAGATTGGCGCGCAACGCCTCGGCCAGGCGCTGCTTTCGGTCTTGCCGGTTTTTTGATGATGCCATGGTATGATGATCCCCTTCCGATCTTGCCGAACATATCGCACTGGCGCGATTGCGCCAACGACGTGGCCCGAAGGCAGGATTAGAATTTGACGCGCGCGTGCCGGCACCCGATATACTCATTGATTAGGCGTGCCGGCCTGATGACGTTTTGCCGGCAAGAGTGCAGGGAGACTACAACACATGCCAGTCATTAACCGGATAGCCGAGTTTCACGACGAGATAACCGAATGGCGCCGGGATATCCATGCCCATCCGGAGCTGCAGTTCGACGTCCATCGCACGGCGACCCTGGTGGCGGACAAGCTGAAGGAATTCGGTGTCGATGAAATTGCCACCGGCATCGGCCGCACCGGAGTGGTCGGCGTCATCAAGGGCCGCCAAACCGGCAGCGGAAAGGTCATCGGGCTGCGTGCCGACATGGACGCGCTGCCGATCCACGAACTGACGGACCGGTCTTATAAGTCGAAGACCGATGGTGTCATGCATGCCTGCGGCCATGACGGCCACACTGCAATGCTGCTGGGTGCGGCGAAATATCTGACCGAGACCAGGAATTTTGACGGCACTGCCGTGGTGATATTCCAGCCGGCGGAGGAAGGCGGCGGCGGTGGCCGCGAAATGGTCAACGACGGCATGATGGACCGGTTCGACATTCAGGAGGTCTATGGAATGCACAACTGGCCGGGCTCGCCGGTTGGCCAGTTTGCCATCCGCCCGGGACCGCTCATGGCCGCAGCTGACCTGTTTACCATCGATATTACCGGCATTGGCGGACATGCGGCAAAACCTCACTTGTCCAACGATCCGATCATTGCCGCCACCCACATCGTTCAGTCGTTCCAGACCGTTGTCTCGCGCAATGCCGATCCGTTACATTCCGCGGTCATTTCGGTATGCCAGTTTCAGGCTGGCGACACCTTCAACGTGATTCCGCAAAATGCCCACCTATGCGGAACGGTGCGCACATTGACGAAGGAAATGCGTGATCTGGTCGAGGGCAGAATGACCGAAATCGTCAAGCACACGGCTGCCGCGTTCGGTCTTGAGGCAAACATCGACTATCAGCGCAACTATCCGGTAACGGTGAACCACGAGGCCCAGACCGAGGTCGCCGCCTCCGTGGCAGGCCAGATCGTCGGTGAGGACAAGGTAGATACCAATGTCCTGCCGGTGATGGGTGGCGAGGACTTTTCCTTCATGCTCAATGCCCGGCCTGGAGCATTCATATTTCTCGGTCAGGGAGACACGGCCAACGTTCATCACCCGATGTACGATTTCAACGACGAGATCATTCCTGTAGGGTGTTCTTATTGGGTGCGGCTGGTCGAAACGGCCATGCCGGCTCAGTAATGCCAAAGACGTTTTTTAACGAGCTTGTCAAAATATTGCCGAGGATGTACGCGGCGTTCTTGAACAATGGACGGACGCCATGATAGAAACGCCCAGCGTGTGGCGGAGAGCTTCTCTCAAACCGAAGTGACTTCAAGGCGTTAGAGCCTGACCAGCGCTGCCGTAGCTCAGGGGTAGAGCACTCCCTTGGTAAGGGAGAGGTCGTGAGTTCAAATCTCACCGGCAGCACCAGGTCTGACGACCCTGGAGTTCCGCGCAGGAATAACCAGGCGGCGAGGTCTGGCATGCGAATTTCCCGTTTGTACTGCTTTGCCGCGGAGTTGTTACGGCTTGCAAGGCCGATCTGAAGTGTAGGGCGGCGGGCTTCCATCCATGGAGTTTGACACAGGACTCGATCCTTTGACCGTGATGCGGGCGGCATTTCTTCTGACCGCGCGGGCTGAGGAGGATTTTGGCATCAAGACACTGGTGCGATTCGGATTCCGGCAATATTTCGAGGAGCGCATGGAAGCGCGCGGTGACGAGCCGTCACCGAACTTCGACTATCGCTACAATGATTTCAATGATGACACGGCCTTTTGGGTCAAGGGTCTCAAGGGCAACCGGACCGTGTTCCTGCATGCGTTCCGTATGGATCAGGTTGAGCAGGATCTACGCAGCTGGATGATCAACCAGCTTCTGGGCCTGCATATCCGGGCCGGTCATGACGTGGCAATCGCCGAGCCGCATGAACCGCCCTCGCCCGACGTCCGCACGCTGCGCGGCAAGCTGGTATATCAAGGTGAACTCTGGGTCGACCGTGGTATGGTCAAAGGTGCAGCCGCCACTGGTCTGCTCGATCTTCTGCCGCGCGTCGGCCTGACTTTGGCCTACACGCACTGGAAACCTGATGCCGTATGGGCGCTGGTGGCGGAAGCAAGTGTCATGCGTGGTGGGGTCTACCGGGCCGGCAATCCCTATGCCGAGACGGATTTCATCACCTGGGAAAGGCCGCCACCCGGCCTGAAGAACCCCAGCGAGGCCCTATCCATCATAAGGCGCGCTCAACTGGAACATATGATCCGCAAAACTGCTCAGCAAGCGGACTTAATCTTACGTCCGGCTGGCCATACAGACTGATCGACGCCAGGCAGTCCTTGCCCTTGTGAACCGTCGGCCAGATCAGCCGGCGGTATGGCAGCCAGAACGGCTCTCCATCCTTAGGTGAGGGCACCTGCGCGAAAACGTCCTCAATTGTCGTCTGGCCGGTCGAATAGGCTTTCAGATAGGACCGGATCATATCACGTTCTATTTTCTGCAGATTGTTGTCGAGCAGATAGTTCTCGTCCGCGCCCCAGTCTTTGCCAAGAATCTTCGCAACCAGGGAGTCGGTTCCCACATAGCGCATGGGAATATGGTCGTCTGCGACAAGTTCCGAATAAACGATCCGGTCGGAGGCGAATTCAGGCCGGTCGACGATGCCCGGCCACTTGCTATTCCAGTTTCTGACCGGCAACTCCCGGCTTACGAACCGGTTGGCCATTGAAACGCCGCGCAGTCGCATCAGCGCTTCGATGCGCTCAACCGCCGCGATTCCGTTTCGGAATGTTCCGGTGATCCAGCCATCCTTGAACGTCTTGAGGATGAAGGGTGAGTCAAATTCCGGCAAATGATCGAACAGCCAGTTGATCGAGGAATCCGGAACCCGGTCGACATCCCATTGCACAACGGTATCGCTGGCGCTGCGCTCGACGCTCAACAACGCAAAGTGCCGGTACATCAGGTCCCGGTCAAAGTCACCCACGATGGCCGGCAGCTCTGCAGCGGCCTGTCCATTGTCGACCCACAGTTTCGTTCTGGCAACCTGTTCAGGAGTCATTACGACCGGTCTCCCGTTAGGCCCTAATTCTTGGTCTCCTTAGCGTCGACCAAAAGCCATTCGGCGTCAACACCAAGTTCCATTGCCATCGCCAGGCAACCTGCTGACAAGTGTGCGGTTTCGCCCATTTCGATGCGCTCGATCGTCTCAGTGGACAATCCCAATCTTTGCGCCAGCTTAACCCGGCGCAAGCCCAGCTGTTGGCGTCGTTCTCGAAGCGAAGAGCCGATGGCTCTGTAATTACTCATAATCTTTCACCAACTTGAAAGGCCTAGCCTGTTCAATGGGCCTCGTGGAACCCAACTCTAGAAAGCAAACCATAACATCTTGCAAACGGGCCGGGTCAAAATTCAAGCAATTATTTGGACGACATGACGATTTGTCTCAAGCAATTCCGTGGGCAGCCGGTTCCTGCCAGTGCACGATACCACATCAGCTACGCGATCGCATTATGGACAATCCGCAGTGTCAACGGGCATAACATGCGATCATCCGGCAGTGGGCGGATGGATAGCAAGGGTGGGGATTGAGAGATGAACCGGTTGGCCGATCAATGGGGATCGTTGCTTCACAAGCGGCGGATTCCGGTTGTTGAGTTCAACCGGGTTTCGTTTGTCATCGGCATCATGATGCTGGTGCTGACTGTTTTCATGTTTCCTCCCGCGATTACCGATATTATCGCGGACAACCCTGACTGGCAGGTCTTTGCCGCCTCTGCGTTCATTACCGGGTTTATCGGCCTCATGCTGGTCATGATGAGCCGCGGAAGCTGGTCGCAGGATGTGTCCCTGAAAGAGGGCTTCGTGCTGACTGTGACGAGCTGGATCGTGCTGTCTGCCGTGGCGGCCATACCCTTTGTCTTCCTGGGCCGTGGCCTCAGCCTGGTTGATGCATGGTTCGAGGCGGTGTCCGGGTTGACGACGACCGGTTCGACCATACTGACCGGTCTGGACGAGCTGCCGCCGGGTATTCTGCTCTGGCGCTCTTTGATTCAGTGGATCGGCGGTATCGGCATTGTCGTGATGGCGCTTGTCATGCTGCCGTTCCTGCGGGTTGGCGGCATGCAGCTGTTTCAGACCGAAAGCTCCGACCGCAGCGACAAATTCGTTCCGCGTGCCCGTGAGCTTATGGGCCTTATCGCCCTGACCTATCTTGCCCTGACCGCCATCTGTGCCGTCAGCTATCGCTTTGCCGGCATGAATGCGTTTGATGCCCTCAACCACGCGATGACCACCGTCGCGACCAGCGGGTTTTCGACCCATGACAAGTCGCTTGGCTACTTCGAGGATCCGGCCATCCATTGGGTGGCGATCATCTTCATGATCGCCTCCAGTCTGCCGTTGGTGCTCTATGTGAAGTTCGTGAAAACCCGTTCCTTCGATGTCTGGAACGATGCGCAGGTCCGCGGCTTCCTGAAAATGGTGACCTTTGTCGTCATCGGCATGACCATTTGGTACGCCGCGCGTCCGGACATCACGCTTACCGAAGCTGTCACGGTCGTGGCGTTCAACGTCGTTTCGATCATCTCGACGACGGGATATGCGGTCGGCGACTACACCGCCTGGGGAAGCGGTGCCGTCGGCACGTTCTTCGTTTTGATGTTTCTGGGCGGCTGCACCGGATCGACGACCGGCGGCATCAAGATGTTCCGCCTGCAGGTCATGCTGATTACCGCGCGCAACTACATAAAGCAGCTCATGAGCCCGAACCGCATTGTCGTGGCCTCCTACCAGGGCAAGCAGATCACCGCCGACATTGCCACATCGGTCCTGGCCTACCTGTCGGTGATGTTTGCCTCGGTTATGCTGTTCACGGTGGCGCTGTCGTTCTTCGATCTGGACTTCATCACCAGCTTGAGCGGCGCATTGACGTCCCTGTCAAATGTCGGGCCGGCGCTCGGTTCAACCATCGGGCCGGCCGGTACGTTCGGATCTCTGCCCGACGGGGCCAAGATCATTCTGGTGATTGGCATGCTGCTCGGACGGCTGGAGTTCTTTACCGTTCTAGTCGTCTTCAGCCGGGATTTCTGGCGCTGAGCCAAGATTGGCGCCCTTGGTGCCGCCCGCCTCACCCACTGCCAGGCGGCCTTCGCTGAGCCGCCGCCAGAGCTCGGGCCGGTCGAACTGCCCCGCCCACAGGCCCCGCGAACCGTCCTTTGCCGCCTGCTCGGCGCGCACATAAGCAAACGAGTGCCGTGTATAGGCGATCGCCCAGCCGGCCGACACCATGGCCGTATTGAGATCCGTCGAACCGGCCTGGCAGACGGCAACCCGCCGGCCGTACCGGTCGACGTCAATGGTGGTGCAGGCAACCGAATGTCCCTTGACCAGCCTGCGCAAATGCCGTGCTGCCTGCCGGCCGCAGTCATACGGCTTGCCCGCTCCGCTGGTGCAGGTCTGCCGTAACTCCGGTGCATCGATACCGTGCAGGCGAATTTCGCCGTCTGCCGTTCGCAGCGAGTCCCCATCGATCACCTTCAAAGAGCCCGTGAGCACCTCTTCGTCGAACTGCCGGATGATGAAAATCACGGCCGCCGCGAGAACAAGCGTCAGGCCGATGTCACCGGCCCTGCGCCATAGCGGCCGCCTCGAGCGTCGCCCCCCCGGCTGGCCCGTGCGCCGCGGCCGTTTCAAGCGACCGGATCTTTCATCCAGCGTGCCGCGGCTTTATCGTCGCTGTCGCGTGCGTCCACCCAATTTGCTTCGCCGCAATTGCCCTCTTCCAGCTTCCAGAACGGGGCCTTGGTCTTCAGCCAGTCCATCAGGAAGGCACAGGCCTCAAATGCGGCCTCACGATGTGCTGAGGTGACCGCTACCAGCACGATGTCGTCGCCCGGCGCCAGCCGGCCGTAGCGATGGACGATCAACGTGTCGAGCAGCGGCCAGCGTTCGACAGCCTGCCGCTCAATGTCCTGCAATGCCTTTTCCGTCATGCCGGGATAGTGTTCCAGCGTCATATGCTGGATCGCCTGGCCGCCGGACAGCTCGCGCACCGTACCTACGAAGGTGACGGTTGCGCCCGTATCGGTTCGGCCCGCCCGCAGCGCCTGGCTTTCGGCGGCCGCATCGAAAGGTTCTTCCTGTACGCGGATCATCGAAACTCTGTACGGCTTTGTCCAACAACCTCTTTAGATGGCCTGCAACACCGCCCGGGTCAATCGCCCTGCTTGAGGAAATTCTTCAGCAGCGACTTCCCGGACTTGTTCAGCGCCTCTCCGGCTTCCTTGCCGATGGCTTCGCCGGCTTCCTCGCCGAGGATCTTGGTGGCCTCTTTTGCGACGGCATCGGTGACCTCTCCGGTGGCCTTTTCCTGCAGCTTCTTCGCTGCCGCATTGACGTCGATATTGCCGCCTTGGCCGGTCAGCTTGGAAAGTGCGTCATAGGCTGCCTGCGGGTTCTGCAGGATGCCCTCGATATCGGGATAGATCTTCGGATTGCTCCACGGTCCCTTGATGATCACCGGAACCGGCAGGCCCGTGAGATCGGAGCTTCCGCCCTGGCCCTCCAAAGACGCGACCAGTTTGGGTTCGACCTTGTAGTCCAGCCGGCGCCTCAGCATGTCAACCTCGCCCGCCCCGGTGATGCGCACCAGCGGGCCGAGCATCTTCAGATCCTGGTTCCTGGCAATCCCGTCGGTGATGTTGAAACTGGCTTCGAGCACCGAGAAATCCGTCTTCTCGGCTGGTCCGGTGTCCCAGCCGCCCAGAACGTTCGAGCTGACCCCACGGATCATCCGCGCCACATTGATGCCGCGCAATTCGCCATCGGTAAACTGGAACTTGCCGGTGCCGCGCAATGTCGAGACGATTTCGCGCTGGCTGGCACCGCTTGCCGCGATCGACAGGGCAAGATTTGTACGCCCGGCAATGCGTTTGAAATCCGCGAAATCGCGCAACAGCTTGTAGCCGTCCAGGCCGGCGGCATTCAGCGCGCCTCGGATCGCGGGCTTCTTCTTGGCACCGTCAAGGATGATCTGGCCGGCGGCATTGCCACCGTAAAATGCCATTTGTGCCAATTTGGCGTCGAGCACGCCATTGCGCAGTTTTGCCGTGACGGCTGTCCGCCCGGTTTTGACATTGCCGTAAATAATCGTGTTGGTGTTCAAGGACAGATCGGCATCGGCCCCTTTCAGCCCGGCGAAGCTGATCGGTGCATCGCTCCAGTCGCCGCCGCCTGAGCTGCCGCTGCCCGAACTGCTGTCACCTTGCGATTTGGACGGTGCCGCATAGGTGTTGACGTCAATCCGGTCGACGCCGAGCGAAGCGGACACATAGGGCCTTGCGCCTTTCAGGGACAGCGTGATCGCGCCCTGGGCGTTCATGCCGTCAAGTTGGATCGATGCCTTGCTGAGCTTGACGGTGTCACCGGTCATATCCAGGGCCGCCTTTGCCGAAAAGGCCTCGAACCCGCGTCCGGGCGGCAGCGCGGACCCTGTCCAGGCAGCCAGTTGACGGATGGACGGGGTGTTTACGCTGACCTGTCCCGCCAGGTTCAGGCCGCCCTTGAGCACGCCTCGTCCGTTGAAGGTCAGGTTGAGCAGTCGGCTGTTGATGGTCAGATCGGCCGGCGAACCCTGCGCCGTCAGCCGTGCCGGCGCCTTGGCGAAGAAGGTCAGGTTGATCCGTTCCTTCTGCCACGTCATCGCGCCTTTCAGGTCTACGGATCCGTTGAGCGATGCCAGCGTGACGGTCATGTCCACGTCGGTGGCGGCGAAGGCAGTGCCGGTGCGTTCGTCCAGATAGCGCACGTCACCACCCTCGATGACCACCGGTGCGATTTCGATGCTGTCGATACCTACACCGCTCGGCAGGCCGCTGACGCTGCTGCTCCCGTCTCCAGATTGCCCGCTCGCCTGACCGCCTGCCTGACCGCCTGCCTGACCGCCTGATTGATCGGATTTGCCGCCGCCTTTTGTGTTTTGGACGCTCCAGTTCGCCCGGCCCTGTCCGTCTATCACAAGGCTCAGTCTCGGCTTGACCAGGGTGATCTCTTTGATCTCCAGCCGCCTGGACAGCAACGGAGCGGCAGCAACGCGCACCCGTACCGCATCCATTTGGGCGACCTGGCCTTCAAACATGCCGGGCGGGTTGGACAGGCGCGCGCCGCGCAACTCAACGGAGAGCTCCGGCCAGAAGGCAAGTTTCGGACTTCCGGTCAGCGTGAGCGT
>JANQIR010000196.1 GCA_028282065.1 Aestuariivirgaceae bacterium | reverse complement strand
CTTGTGTAGACACCATAGCCGGTTGCACCGGCGATCAACAGCAGTGGCCACATCCAGATTGTGCCCATGACCTGTGGAATGACCAGACACAGGATGATGGTGATTGTGGCACAACCGGCGAGCACACCCCGCTTGGGAAATTTGTCCGCCAGCCAGCCGATAGGAAACTGAAGTACGATATTGCCGACGATGAGTGCGGTCAGCGCGTTGGCGGCTTCCTGGACACTCAATCCAAGGCGGACACCGTAGACCGGAAAGAGACTCAAAGTCGCCGCATCGAAGATTGCGAATGTTCCCACTGCAGCGAGAAGGACCGGAGCCTTGGGCGCGAAGCTCATTATGGACGATGCCCCGGTCTCTTTCGGACCCACCTGCTCCTGGTTGTCTTCGACAAGCATGAGCGGAATGATGCCGACGAACAGGACCCCCGCACCGATGAGGAATGGCGTCCAGCCTTCAATGCCGATATTTCCGGTGATAAAGGGACCCGCACCAAAACTGGCCGACAACACGCTTGCGTAGACCGCCACGATCTTACCGCGATGCGGTCCGTCGGCGAAACGGACGATCCAGGCTTCACTCAGCACGAAAAGCGTTGAAATCGACATTCCCTGCAACAGGCGAATGAGAAACCAGGCGGGCAGAGAGGGAAACACCTTGAATGCCAGGAGCAGAACGGCGGTTGCCAGCGCGGCACTGACGGCCAGATTCCGCGCGCCAAACCGCCTGGCGAGGGCCGGAATCATCGGCGAGAACAGTAAGATGCCAATCGGCGACATGGCAGCGTTGGTTCCGATCATGTCGGCGGAAACGCCTCGCGCCTCCAGAATCAGCGACAGGAGCGGATAGGTCATGCCAAACGCCAGGCCGAAAACTGAAATCGCGGCACAGGCCGCGACCAGGTTTCGCCACTGATCCTTGGGAATTGCGGTGGTGGTCAAGGCCATTTTACGGTTGGGGGCATGGATGAAAGAATCGACTCGACGTTGCCGCCGGTTTTCAACCCAAATAACGTACCGCGGTCATATAACAAATTGAATTCGACGTAACGCCCGCGCCGGACTAACTGCTCCTCACGGTCTTCGGGTGTCCATTGTGTGTGCATGTTGGCCCGGACGATATCGTCATAGACACGGCCAAAGGCCTGGCCGACATCGCGGACAAAGGTCAGGTCTGCCTGCCAGTCGCCGGAATTGTGATAGTCGAAAAAGATGCCTCCGATGCCGCGCGGTTCATCGCGGTGTTTGAGGTGGAAATACTCGTCGCACCACTCCTTGTACCTCTGGTAGTCGGCGCAGTCATGGGTGTTACAGACAGATTCAAACGCCTCATGGAACCGGATGCTGTCCGGGTCTTGCTGATTGCGGCGGCGCATGAGAACCGGCGTTAGGTCTCCACCGCCGCCGAACCAGCTTTTCGATGTCACGACAAATCGTGTGTTCATGTGCGCGGTGGGGACATTCGGGTTCCACGGATGGGCAATGAGTGAAATGCCGGATGCCCAGAAGCGCGGATCGTCCTCGGCGCCTGGGATCTGCGTCCTGAATTCCGGAGAAAACTCGCCAAAGACGGTGGAGCAATGAACGCCCACTTTTTCGAAAACCCGGCCGTGCATGATCGACATGATGCCGCCGCCGCCGTCAGCGCCGGAATGATCCTTGCGCTGCCAGGGTGTGCGTTCAAACCGGCCGGGCGTTTTGCTTGCGAGTTCCGTTTCGCTCAGGCCGTCTTCTATGGCTTCAAAGCGCGCGCATATCTCGTCGCGCAAGGTTTCAAACCAGGTTCTCGCAGTGTCCTTTTCATCGGCAAGGGCAGCGTGGATATCTTGGCTGGATGTGCTCATGGCGGCGCACTTTGGCGCAATGGCTCAAGGCTGGATAGAGGCAGTGTTGCCGCACTCGACAGTCGGGGCCAAGTCGTCACTTGGTGGTTGCCAGAGTTCCTTTATCACCAAGGTATCCGGCCCAGGCGAACCAGTATGCTATGTGGCCGGGCAGGCGGTGCAGTTTTTCACCTGCGGGCCCGTGCAGGGCATCTTCGCGCACGTGCCATATTGTATCTTGTGAGGAGACGGTGTCAGGCTTGCCGGCCGCCTTGAAAATCCGCCCGCCGGAGCGATACGCCCTCACCGAGCGAGTTGCGGCATCACCAATCAAGACGATCTCCAGGGTGCCTGCGCGATCGTTGATCACCCTGCCTCCTTCGAATGCACTCAACGGCCAGGCACGTTCCGCACCCGATGAGCGCAGTGCAAAAACATAGTCCTTGGGCTTGAGGTCCTTGCGCTTGACGATGGCGGGGAACATCAGGTCCGGGCTTGAGAAATAGTGGCCGTAAGGGGCGCCGGGCAGATAGTCGCGGTTGTGTCCGGTCTTGAGCGACAACACTTTGGTTTTCGGATTGGCATCGCGCCATGCTTTCCAGGAGGTGATGACCACGGGACGGGTTTTGAGTTCGATCCCTGATCCGCTGAGTTTTCCGACCACCGGGCGTCCGGTGAACTGGTTCCACAGCGAATGCGTTTGCCGGTCATACATCAGCTTGTTGGAGCGATAGAGAAATCCGGACGAACCGAATACGAAGGGCTTCTCGCGGCCTTCGACTGTCGTTTCAAAAAGGATGCCCGAACCGCACAAGGTGCAATAGGCCAGCGAAACGGGCACGCCGCCGATCACATCGTTGAACATTTCGTGCCAGTCGAGGATCCGCAATGGATAGGCGCGGGCATCGCCGTTTATTGCAACGCCGAAGACCAGTTCGTCATCGGTGAGATATGTTGCCTTGGCTGTCGCAACGAGTTCGGGATTGGTCAGGGCGGGGATGCCATCTTTGACGACGCCACCCCAGACGATTTCCTCAAGCCGGATCTCGTGCTTGACATCGCGATAGAGGAAAAGTCCGAAATTGCGGTCGATGAAGGACAAGGCGGTCGCCTTGAATGTATCGAATGTGCCAAACGGCTTGATCTCGGGGTGTGCCTCCTGCCAGAGGATCCATTCATGCCAGGTGGTGGCGTTTTTGTTGCCGGAGAGCGCGGCCAAGGCCTTGTCGATATCACGGTTGTCCGGGTCGAAGCGTTTGAGCTGGATCAGTGCGGCTACAGCATCCGGTCTTCCCCTGTCTGTCAGCCATTTGAGCGTTTGCGCGCGCTCTTGCGGATTTCGGTCAAGGAGCTTGAAGATCCGCTCGCCGATATCGCCTGTGGTCGGCTTCGTTTCGGCTGCCTGAAGCGACACGGCGGTGAATATCGCCGCGATCAGTAATGCAAAGAGGGAATGGGCGAACAGTTTCCGGCGCATGACGGGCACTCCGAAGCTAGAATATGCTCCAACATTGGTGCACTGGTAACCCGGCCTGTTTTGCAAGGCGATTCACGATTGCCAACGTTTACTTGATCAGGCCGTCACTTTCGCCAGTATCCGGTGATCCGGAAGAATACAAACAGCCAGGCAAACAAGTGGATCAGCACGGGTATCGTTATATAGAGGACGGGTGCCGAACCTGACTGATAGAGCTGCTTTGCAATGAACGGAAAGGCGAGGATTGCGCCTGGAATCGACAGTGCCAAATCAATCTGCGCGCCGAAATTCAAGCCGGGGCAGGTGGCAAAGGGCAACGGCCAGTCAAAGCCCACCTGACAGCGTGGTGGGTCGGTCGTCTTGGCAACGATATAGCCCAAGCCCAGGTAGAACAGGTGAAAGACGGCGCATAGAACCAGGATGACAAAGCTGAAGCGGCACAACCAGGAGAAGACCAAGAATGTCAGAACGGCGGCTGCCAACCCAATCAGAACCAACCAGAGAACCGGCAACTCCATCATGGTCCGAACTGCCTTTGCATTTGCTCTGCGGCCGATCCTGTCAAATCGGCCGCGCAGGCTGACCCTAGCTGTGAATTTGCCAGGTGCATATCTTTCTTGATCCAACTCAAGGCGCATCGCGCGTTTCGCATCTCGAATGAAGCTGCTAAAACGACGCTTCCGAAACGTATACGAGGGATTCTGGAATGACCAATATCCGCCGCCATGCTTCGCCCTTTCTGCTTGCCGCACTGATGCTGAGCGGGGCGGCATTGCATCAGCCTTCCATCGCCGAAGCTTCGCAGGATCAGCTCAATGAAGCAGCGCAGGATTTTGCAGGCTATTGTGCCCCCTGCCATGGTGCGGAGGGTATGGGCGATGGCCCGGTGGCGTCGGAACTGGTAAAACCTCCCGCCAATCTGACTGTGCTGGCGCAAAGGGCGGGCGGCACATTTCCAGAAGAGGCGGTGCGCAGGATGGTTGACGGGCGCGGCATGCCCAAGGCGCACGGAACCCGGCAGATGCCCGTTTGGGGCTACTGGTTTTCTTTGCAGGCGCATGCTGCCGGTCTCCTGCAGGAAGAAGTGGACAAGGCGGAAAAGGAAGCCAAGCTGCGGGTCGACCGACTGGTGGAGTACCTCAAGACGATCCAGAAGTGACCAGCCGGAGCGCCCGTTGTCAAATGCGTTCTGGGCCGCGTGCTGAGGTGGCTCAGGCCTCCGTGCCGTTCTTGTAGCGTTCAAGGCGTTCGTCAAGCGTGCCGGTGTGCAGTTCGAACAGATGATTGTCGTCATCGTAGAAGTAGATCGATCGGCCTTCGCCATCGACACGTGGTCTTGATTCCAAGATTTCCAGGCCGAGCGCCTCAATCGCCGCGCGGCAAGCCGGCAGGGCGGCTTGCGCCACCTTGAAGGCCACGTGGTTATAGCTGCGCGCCGGCAACGGCTCTCCCTGCATGATAGCGATCCAAAGTCCGTTCACGGTGAAGAACTTTTCCGGTGCGATGGAATATGTGTCGTTTCCGCTGTCATAGACCTGCCTTCCGCCGAGAACGGTTTCGATGATCTGTGACATTTTCCCAAGGTCGGAGACAATGAAAGTGAGGTGGCTGATGCCCTCGACCGTAACAGGTGCGGAACTGGAGGATTCGGACATTCGGATTTCCCATTGCGGAGGTATTTTTGTGACGGTGGTTTATCGACCGATTGTGGCGGTAAATCTATTGACCGTGCAGGATGCGGCCACTATGTTCCGCGCACCCAGCCAAGGGGCCCGTAGCTCAGTCGGTAGAGCAACTGACTTTTAATCAGTAGGTCGAAGGTTCGATCCCTTCCGGGCTCACCAATGTTTTCAATGGCTTAGCGGAATTCACGGTAGAACAAAAGCAGAGCATGCGAGGTATATGCGACCTCGCACCCTCGCACGTGCGACTTTGGCGTTCTTGGGCTGTGGCAGGAAAACGCTCTATCTCTTTGATATTGAGCATGTTCTTATCCGAAAACCGCACACACTTTTCGCGAACATGCTCTAGGCAGGCTTTGATGGTCTGCCGGGGGACCTGCAAACCAAGAGGCTGGGGCGCCTGGCGCACCAGAGAAACGGGAGGGCATTGTGAGCTGGTCTTATGAGACTGTCGCCAGAGAGGACCCGCTGGTCAGATATCTACCGGCGCGAGGCAAGGTGTTTATCGCCCGGCATGAGAGCGGCGCCAAGATCTGGGTGCGCTATATGTGTCAGGGCCATTGGTCGTTAGAGTACAGCCACCAGGGCAGTATCGTGCCGCTGAAGGTGAATGTGCCGCGCCAGGGATATGACATCCGCGGCAAGACGGTGCTGTTTGGTCCGCGCTGTCTGATCGAAGAGGACATTCACCAGGCCCATGATGTGGAGCTTTCGGCGGGTTTCGATGCGGACCTGTTCTGCGAGCATGTCGTGTCATTCCTCAGGGGGCTGCATTTGTGCGAGGCCATGAGCCGTCCGGTGGGGCCGGCGATGCGGGTGGTGGAGTTTGCCGGCGGGTTTGCAAAAGAGCTGGGTCTGAAGCAGGTGTTGTTCCTGCTCGATGATGAGGTCAGCGAAGACAGCTTCAGGGATTTGGAACTGGGTGGGCTTTTCGACCTGCCGCATGGGCAGAAGCACGAATTGAGCTGGTTGTGCCGATGGGCTGAAGATCCGGTGGACTATAGAGACCCCGCTGCCGCGGTTGGCCCTTATTTACCACTTGGTTCACTATTCTTCGCGCACCCAACCAATGGCGTTGTTCTGCAAACCTCCTTATGGCGCAAAGACGGGGGGCTTTTCATTGAATATTT
>JANQIR010000078.1 GCA_028282065.1 Aestuariivirgaceae bacterium | reverse complement strand
CCGCTCATATGCGGTGTTTGCCTGGGACTGGCTGAAGGCGACGGCCAAGCAGCCCGCCGCCTTGCGCGTCTTCGGCTCTCAGGACGCACCGGCGGTTTGAGCCGCGCCTGATAACTCGCTCCGTGCACCGCTCTTACGACCGGCCGGCCAAACGCCGCAGCGCCTGTTTGGTGCCTGAACCGAAAGAGCCGTCGATAGGCCCCGTGTAAACGCCCTCGTTGCGCATCTTCTTTTGCATCGAGCGGCGGAACGGCCTGCCCCATTGTCCGGAGTTGGTGAGCATCTGGTTCAGCGCGTGCTCGTCCCCGGCCTTGATCGCCCTGGAAATCAGGCTGGCGGCGTAATCTGGGCTCTTGGAAACGCCTAAGCCGGCGGCATAGAGATATCCAAGGTTGGCCCAGGCAACCGGGTAGTCAGAACCGGCGGCATCTTTGTAGAGCCGTGCGGCGCGCGAATAGTCGGCTTTCACCCCACGATTGCCGACCAGGATGTTGCCCAGATCGATCATCGCGCCCTTGTGTCCGGCCTTCACCGCCTTTTCGTACCAGCTGACGGCGGTTTTTACGCTCTTCCTGACGCCTCTGCCGTTCTCATACATGCCGCCCACCAGAAACATGGCGCGGGGGTGTTTGAGCTTCGCCGATTCACGAAACAGCCGGAGCGCCTCGCGGTAATCGCGCTTGACGCCGGTACCGTCGCGATAGTGCAGGCCGAGATTTGCCAGCGCATAGGGGTGCTTCTTGTCAGCGCCCTTGCGGCTCCAATAAACTGCCTGCTGGTTGTCCTTGGTGACACCCTGGCCTTGCGAGTACATCCAGCCGACAGAGACGATGGACTCCGTGATGCCCGCTTCGGCGGATTTCATGAACCACTTGAAGGCTTCGTAGTAGTCCTGCCTGACACCGGTGCCGGCATAATATCTCCTGGCGAGGTTGCCCATCGCATAGGCGTTACCCTTTTCCGCCGCCTTGCGATACCAGCGTACGGCTTCGGCGTAGTTCTTTTTCTCATAAGCCGCAAACCCCCTGCGGTTCATTTCCTCTGCGGAGGGCTCGGCCGGCTTGGGATCAGGCTTCTTTTCCAGCGCGGCAAGTTTCTGCTGCTTCTGGCGTTGCTCGCGCAGTTCTGCCAATGTCTTTTGCTGCTGTGCAAGCTGTTCTTTAAGTTCATCGATGCGCTTTTGCGCGTTCGTTGCAGTCTGCACCTTGGCCTTGAGCTTGGCGAGTTCGTCGCGCAGCGAATTGTCTGCCGCCGCGGACCCTCCACCAGCGGTGTCCGCTGCCGCACCATCGACAAGCATGATGCGGTTGCCGGCCAGTGAGCCATAGGTGAACGGTTCCTGCTTGCCGCCGGTTGACTTCATCACCTCGTCGCGCACGCGGCCGAACAGCAGCCGCACGTCGAGACCGGGCGTCGCGATATGCTTGATCAGCGCTGCCGCATACGGGCTGTGTGCGCCGTCGCCATCGGCCGCGACAGTCCCTTCCCGCGCCGCATAGGCGACAAGCGTGTCGCTGCCCGCCGGACTGACCCGGGCCAGGCCACGGCCGATCGAGCGGGTCACGCCCTGGCTGGACATACCGGCCCTGAAGGGATTGTTGCGGCAGGCGTCCAGTATCACGAGTTTCAGCTTCGAGGCCCGGTTGAGAACCCGCATGAAGGTCGACAGTTCGATGGCCTCCAGATCAACGTCATCCACGTGGGCAAGCGAGGCGTCCGTCGGGATGACATAGTTGGTGCCACCGACCTCGATGCCGTGGCCTGCGAAATAAACCAGCGCGATATCCGCACCGGCGGCATCGCGGGCGAACCGGCCAAGCGTACGGCGCAGCGCCGAATAGCTCAGATCGAGCTTGAGCGTGACCTTGTCAAAGCCGATGGTCCGCAGCTTGCGGGCCAGTTTGGTGGCATCGTTGGACGGGTTCTTGAGCTTCTCGACATTCTGGTAGGCCGAATTGCCGATGACCAGCGCGACGCGCTTTTCGGCAAGGGCCGCCGAAACGGTCAAGATGACGAAAATGACTGTCGAAAGCAGACGGCAGACTGCGGGCACCATGACGGTTGTCTCCTCCGGGCGTGCGCAATTTTGCCACAATTCATGCGGTTTGCCACCTGAATGCTGGATGAATACCGGAAAAAATACCGAATTGCCGCCAAATGATCCTCTCGGCGACAACCGGAGGGTGCGCTCAATGGGGATCAGACCCTGTGATGGTATCGGCCAGGGTATCGGCCAGGTCTGGCAGGCCCTGCACCACGAACCGGTTGCACAGGATGGTGACGAACTTGCCTTCACCGTCCAGGGCATCGGGCTCAACATAGTTCATGCTGCTGTAGCCATAGACGAAGCCCTGATGATAGAAGCGCCGCGCATCCTTCGTTGAAATATCCATCCAGCCCATGGCCAGCCGCTCGCCGTCGACCGCCGGCTGCGGATTGTCATGCGCGCTTTTGAGCATCAGCGCCATGGCCGGGCCGGACAGGAGGTCTGCGCGCAAAAACGCCATGTTCCATTTGGCCATGTCCAGGACATTGGACTGCAAATCGCCTGCGCCCCTGATCCAGCTTGGATGCGTGCGCTTGTCAGTAAACCCCTTGCCGTCCGATCCTTGAGCCTCCTGTTTCTCAAGCGGATACTCGGTGAAGAAGCCGGTCGCGTCCATTCCAAGAGGCGCAAGGATGGCCTTTCTCATAAGGCGCTGAAACAACCTGCCGGAGTGTCTCTCCAGTATCTCCGCCAACAGGTAGTAGTTGGAATTGTTGTAGTAGCCCTTGTTGCCGGGCGGCGCGGTCTGGGGCCTGGAAAAGATCCGTCCAAGCATGTCTTCGGTGGAGGCAGGTGCGACCTGTCCGTCCCGGAACCTTTCATCGTCGGTATATGACCAAAGCCCGGAGGAATGGTTCAGGAGATGGCGGACCGTCATGCCGTCCGGCAACGAGGAGTCTGGGAAGAAGCCGCGCACGCCCGCATCCAGATCAAGCGGCGCCACGTCCGGCAATGCGCCGGTGGCTGCCAACAATACCAGGGCAGCCGTGAATTGCTTGGAGACAGACCCAATACGATAGATCGTAGCCTCATCGGCGTTTACGTCCGGGGATGCCTGACCGAAGCCTTTAGCGAATGTGATCCGACTGCCGCTGCCAAGCGCAACCGAACAGCCCGGTACGCCATGTGTCTTCATGTAATTTGTAATGGCCTGGTCAATCACGGTGGTGGTCCTTCCGGCAGAATGGACATGTCCGGCCATGAAGCCTGATGCTAGGCAGATTATCGCGACGGCACATCCCCGCAACAGCATCACACTTGCCCTTGATCAGCTACGCAACGTCTGCGCAACCTCCTGTTTTACTCCGGCCATTGTGTGTCCCGGATGTCGAGCATCGCCTGGTGCAGGGTTTCGGCAACCTTCGCGGCGCCCGCTGCTTCCATCCAAGCGTGCCACTGGTCGGCAGCCAGCACCATACGGTCAGTGACGGCGTTGGCGGGAAAGTCCCGGACCGCGCTGCGCAGTTTCGCAGAGTTGAAAACCAACAATATGGCCGCAGTGATCAGGAAGATCTGCAGGCCGCGCACGGCCATGGCCACCGTCTGGCTGCGCTGTTCTTCAGAACCGTCGCGCTCGATGTCATATTGCTTGGTCATGATGTACTGCCGTAGCTGTGTTTCGTGTCCGGTTTTAGAACTGATAATAGATGAACGGCGCCACGCCTTCCGGTCCGATTGCCTCGATCACCAACAAGCAGGCACCGAAGAGCAGCCCCAGTAAGACGACGGGCATGGCGATGAGTTTCTTGGCCATGCGCTCCAGTGTGTCGCCGGGCAGGAACTGGACCGCAACGGACCCGGCGACAATGGCCAGCATCAGCGGTGTGAACAGCTCTATGCCCGGCGTCCACGAGAACATCGACCGGATATATTCGTTGGCGATTTCCAGCGAAGATGCACGGAAGTAGATCACCGCCAGGGTGAAAACATGGAAGGTGAAGAACCAGCCGCAAAGAGCCGGCCAGAACCAGTGGACAGCGCCCTTCGGTATCTTGACCATGGACTTGAACTGCCGTTCGACCACAAGGGCTGCCCCATGAATTGCGCCCCAGATGATGAAGGTCCAGGCCGCCCCGTGCCACAACCCGCCCAGCACCATGGTCAGGAAGATGTTGCGGTAGCTCATCCAGCGGCCTTCGCGCTTGTCGCCCCTCAGCCAGCGGTAGAGATAGTCGCGCAGGAACGTCGACAGCGAAATGTGCCAACGCTGCCACAACTGGGCGCATGAGGTGGCACCGAACGGACGGTCGAAGTTCTTCTTGAAGTGAAAGCCGAGCAAGGCGGCCACGCCGATGGCAATGTCGGTATAGGCGGAAAAGTCCAGATAGACCTGAACCGCATAGCCATAATGGGCGCCGATGAGATCGAGCGTGCTGTATTCGGAAGGCTCAAGGAAGACCGGATCAACCAGGCCGACCGCCAGGTAATGGGCCAGCACGGTCTTCTTGAACAATCCGACCACGATCAGCACCAGACCATAGGCCAGGCTCATCGGGTCAAGCTGCGGGTTCTTGTTGAGCTGCGGCAGGAAGTGGGATGCACGCACGATCGGCCCGGCGACCAGTTGCGGGAAAAACGAGATATACAGAAACAAGTCGAGCGGCGAACGCACCGGCTTGATCTGGTCGCGGTAAATATCCACGACGTAGGAGATGCCCTGGAACGTGAAGAACGAAATGCCGACGGGAAGAATGATTTCCAGCACCGGCAGATCGCGCTGAATGCCCAGCGCCAGCAGCAGGTCGGTCAGGCTGTCTATAAAGAAGCCGTAATATTTGAAGAAGCCGAGGATGACGAGGTTGGCAATCACGGCCAACGTCGCAACCAGCTTGCGAACCGACGGGCGAACCTCCGGGCCAAGCCACATGCCGGCGGCGTAGTTCATCGCGGAGCTAATCGCCAAAAGCCCCATGAACCGCCAGTCCCACTGGGCATAAAAGAAGTAGCTGGCCGCCAGAAGTATCAGTTTGCGCGCCGGCATCTCGTCGCGCAGCCACCAGTTCACGGCGTAGATCACCAGGAAGAACAGCCCGAACTCAAATGTGGGAAACAGCATGTTCTGCTCTGCAAGTCCTGATGTGTGAGGAGGAAACGTCGTCCCAAAGAGGAGAATTGCCAGGCACCGGCAGGACGCGGCGCTTCAAGCAGGGCGGGAGCGCCGTTTAACTGTCGGTTGCGTCTGTCTGCTTGTCGCCCAGATTAATGGACGGAAGCGGTTCGATATCCTCGCTGAGCTGGCGATAGACCACCTCGCCAAGCTTGCGCTGGCCGCGGCGGCTGAAATGAATGCCATCATCGGAACGCATCCTGCGGCGTGCGCCGTCCTGGTCGCGTCCGAAGGCGGTGTATTTGCCGGCTTTGTTGGCAAAGGTGCCCCAGGTGTCGACATACTCAAAGCCGTGGGCTTTGGCGAGCTTCTGGAAAATCTCGTTCAGCTTGCTGTAGTCCCTGGTCATGACCGAGGAACGCACCACGGGCAAGCCGACCCAGTAGACGCGCTTGCCGGAGATCTGCAGCGATTTCATGAACGCCTCGGTGCGTTTGGCATATTCGGCAAACCAGGGATCCGTCCCGCGCTGCAGCCGCGTGCTGCCGACCCAGACCGATTGCCGGTCGTTGCCGCCAAGCACCACGACCGCGACATCGAACTTGTCTTCGCGGACGATCTCGTCGATACGCTTGTTCCAGTCGTAGACATCGCGGCGGATGAGGCCGGTTGATACCTTGGAGTACTTCAGAAGTTCGACAGCGCTCTGTTTGTCGAGCACGCGGTGCAGACCCTTGAAAACTTCAAATGCCAGAGAATCGCCGATGACGGCAATACGGACCGGCTGCGATGTGCTGACCGTTCGCACCGGTCCCGACACGCCGGCAGACTGCGCGCTTGCCTGGCCTGCCGCCGCGACAAAAACGACGGCAAGCGTCAGGACGGCAAGCGCCACAAACGCGGCGATGACATGAACGATACTGGCGGCCTCGCGCGGTGTGACGGTCAGTGACGTATTGCTACTCATCGCCAATGCTCCTTCCTGCGCTCTAGTTCTGCAAGTTCCCATGACCAATCCCCATGGCCACTACGAGCCAGCGCCCTCATTGGACCGGTACGGCAGCCCGGCTACCATTTCTGCAACGTCAGTTCAACCGGCGAGGGCAAAAGCCGGCGTGAATTTGTAATTTTTGCCGGATCAACAGCATTCAGGTCACAGTCATTGCCGATGCGGTTCAAATGCCCGCGTCACGGACAGCCGCAGCGTTCGGCTTGCACCGGGCCTTGGGGGGGGGCAACAGTATGGTTACGCCGGGGTAAACACATTCCGTCAAATGTCCCAAGGATGATTACCGCAAATTTAGGGCAACTATACTACATGTATCGGCGCGTTTGTTATCAAGTTTCCGGGGGCAGGGCGGGATGCTTGAATGGGCACGTTTGAGAGCAGGCAACACCACAGGGTGATTTTTCTGACATTGGTGATCTTTGCGCTGGCTGCTGTGTCACTATGGACCGACACGGCGATGGCGATCGGGCATGGCTCCATGAAGGTGCTCACGCCGGGGACCGCGTTCTTTACCAAGGCGGTGGCGTTTTTTGTCTGTGTCGTCACGGCTTTGATCCTGGTACGCAACTCACTTCGCGAGCAGGCGGCCACCGCACGAATGGCGTGGATGGACGACCTCACCGGCCTGCCGAACAGGCGACAGTTTGAAGATCGTCTCAGCCAGGAGTTGGCCCGAGCCGCGCGGCGCAACACCGGCATCGCGGTTATGTATTTCGACCTCGACCGGTTCAAGGAAATCAATGACTGCTACGGCCACGAGGCCGGCGATGCGGCCATCGCGGAGTTCGCGCAGCGCTTGCAGAACATTCTTCGCAACGGGGATATCGCCGCGCGTCTGGCCGGCGACGAGTTTGCCGCCATAATCAGCTCCGTTGACAGCGGAGATGTGGCAAGCCGGGTCGCAGCGCGCCTGCTGAACGAAAT
The DNA here is from genome assembly GCA_028282065.1 of Aestuariivirgaceae bacterium. Taxonomy (GTDB): domain Bacteria; phylum Pseudomonadota; class Alphaproteobacteria; order Rhizobiales; family Aestuariivirgaceae; genus JANQIR01. Next base: position 6,228 of record JANQIR010000078.1, on the reverse strand, counting down.
GAAGGCGCCTTTCGTCTACGGCAAGGTGAAGTTCTACGCGACGGCCTCAATCGGTGCGGCAATCATCCGTGACGGCATGCAGGACACGCCGGAGGCGCTAAGGCGTGCGGATTTCGCGCTGCTGCAGGCAAAGCGCGACGGGCGCAACCGGCTGCAGGTATTCGATCCTGACCTGGCCAGGAAGATCAAACAAAAACGGGTCATGGAATCGGACCTGCGCGAGGCAATGAGCCAAAGGCAGTTTCATCTCGAATACCAGCCTCAGTTTGCCCAGACGGATCAAAGGGTCGTGGGCGTGGAAGCGCTGGTGCGCTGGAAACACCCGGACAAGGGCAATATCCCTCCGGTCGAGTTCATTCCGCTGGCCGAAGAGACCGGCGCCATACACGAACTGGGCGAGTTTGTTCTGAGACAGAGTTGCATGGACATCGAAGATTTCGGGACGGTCAAGCTCGCGGTGAATGTTTCGCCTATCCAGTTCCGGCATGCCGAGTTCGTCAACACGGTCAAGGACATCCTGGCCGAGACGGGGTTTGATCCGCATCGCCTTGAACTGGAGATCACCGAGGGCATTTTCATCACCAATCCATCGAAGACCGCGCAGACGATCGACGAATTGCGCGACCTCGGCATCAAGGTGGCGCTCGACGACTTCGGAACCGGTTATTCGACCATGTCCTATCTGAACGAATTCGCGCTCGACCGGATCAAGATCGACAAGTCCTTCGTCGACAAGATCGGCAAGTCTTCCGAAGCGGCAAGTATCGTGGCCTCGATGATGCAGCTGGCCAGTTCACTGGGACTCGGCGTGACGGTCGAAGGCGTTGAATCGCAATGTCAAATGCAGCAATTGCAGACTTATGAGAATTGCGAGCTGCAGGGTTTCCTTCTGTCCAGGCCGATGCCGCTGGAGCGCCTCGATAAACATGTCCCGGGCCTCGAACGCGGCACCGCGCAGGCAGCCGGCAACAATCTGGAGCTTGTTGCCTGACATCGGCTGGTCGCCGGCGACAACAGATTTCCCTTGCCGTGCGCTCACCGGATGGGCCAGATGCGGCCTGCACTCCTTTCCCTTGCCATGCAATACGGAGGCAGGCTGCCATGAGCGGTTCGTATACCGTACAAACCATGTCCCGCGCCGATATCGGCACGGCCGTCGGCTGGGCGGCCGGTGAGGGGTGGAATCCCGGGCATGAGGATGCGAACATCTTCCCGGCAACCGATCCGGCAGGGTTCATCGGCGGCTATCTCGATCAACAGATGATCGCCTCCATATCGGTGATCAACTACGATGCGCATTTCGCGTTTGTTGGGTTCTACATCGTTGATGCTCCCTATCGTGGGCGCGGTTACGGCTTCAGGCTATGGCAAGACGCGATCGGGCACGCCGGCAGGCGCGTGATCGGGCTTGACGGCGTGATTGCCGAACAGGACAGCTATCGCCGCTCCGGCTTTGAACTTGCCTACCGGAACATCCGCTATGGCGGCACGGTTTCCCGACAGTCCGTACGGACCAAGTTGCCGGCCGGCATTTCATGTGAACCGGTCGCCGGTATGGACGAAACGCTCACGGCATTCGACCGGGCTTTGTTTCCCGCACCGCGCGCCAGCTTTCTGGAGGCCTGGATTTCCGGGCCGGGGCATATCGCGCGTGCCGCCTACAAGGATGGGGCGCTTGCCGGGTATGGTGTCATCCGCCCCTGCCATACGGGCTACAAGGTCGGGCCGTTATTTGCACGCGACCACGACGTTGCCGCGGCCCTGCTGCCGGCACTCATATCCGATGCGGAAGGCGCAGATGACCGCCTGGAGATCTTCCTCGATGTGCCGGAACCGAACCGACAGGCCGTCCGGCTGGCCGAAAGCCTGCGGCTTGAACCGGTTTTCGAGACGGCACGCATGTATTGCGGTCCAGCACCGGAGATTGATCTTGCACGGATCTTCGGTGTGACGACATTTGAACTTGGCTAGGGCCGAGACCTTCGAGCACTTTGCGGACGGCAATAGTGTGTCGCGATCGCATCACCACGCGAAACACCGTCCTGCCACAGTTCAGCCGCATTGCCGATTCACCCGAATACATGTAAGCTCTGCGCCGTTTCGGTCGGCCTCCACGGCGAGATGGGTGCTTAAGGGTGCAACCCCAGGCGGATTTATGCAGGTGATCAAGGTTGTTCGCACTCTTGCGGCCCTCGGGGTTCTTGTCGCACTGGCGGGGTGTTCGACAACGCCGGATGACGTCGCGCTCACACCCGTAACAGAAATTCAGACGACGGCGGCGGCGGTGGACTTCCGCCAAAAGAGCCTTGAGAACGGGCAGCGCTATTTCGTCGAATTTCGGGCGGAGAAGCATTACTTCCCCGGCCATCCCGGCCACAACTATCTGGTGCACGGTGTCATGAATGCCGACGGCTCGCTCGCCAGCGTCTCCCAGCCGGTGGGCTTCAACACCCAGTGGGGTGCCATCGGCGCCGGTCTGGTCGGCTGGATCGGCAATCCCGGCATGATCGATCCGGACCCGGCGAGAGAATATTTCACGCCGGTGGAGACCTTCCGGGTGCCGCTTAGCGATGCGAAATACGCAAAACTCATGAACTTCATCAATACCTGGCGGACACAACAACCGGTGTGGAATATCGTGTTCTGGAACTGCAGCGACTTTACCGCCGCGGCGGCCCGTGAGGTTGGCCTCAGAGCGCCAAGAGGCGTCAAGATCATTCCGCCCTTCCTGCACATCCGCAAGATGCGGCAACTCAACGAGAGTTGACGGACGGTGTGTCCATCTGCGGTGTCGACAATTGTCCCCAAGGCCGGAAAATGCTCTAAACATTCACAAAAATGCATGATGACACTGACGTTGTCATAGTACATTTTCACGTTGGCCAAATACTACCGCATTGATTCACGTTGACCTTACCTCCTGCAAATCTATTCCTCAGCCATGCCGGCGCGGATACGGGCGCTGCACGCGCCTTGAAGAAGAAAATTCTCGCAGCTCCAATCGCGAAAAAGGCCGGCCTCTCCGTCTGGTTCGACAAAGACGACCTGGAAGCCGGGCGTGACTGGCAAGAACAGCTTGAGGCGGCGATCGCCGCCGCCAGCGCCTTTGCCGTCTATATCGGCGAAGGAGATGTCTCGCGCTGGGTCACGCGGGAGGTAAGGCTTGCCCTGTCGCAGGCCGTCGACAGGCCGGACTTCCGCTTTGTGCCCGTGTTCGCGCGCGATCCTTCTGCGGCGGATGGGCTTCCGACCTTTGCCCGGCAGTATCAGGGCGTCATCGATCCGCTGGGCGATCCCGGTGCGATGCAGGCGCTGTTGGCGGCCGTCACATCGCAAGAGCCTGCCAAAGTCCAGCTTGTCGACGAGCCGTTTGTGGGTCCTGAAGCCATGACTGAGGCGCAGGCAGACCTGTTTTTCGGACGCAGCAACGAAATCAGCGATCTGATCGGCCGATGCAAACGCCACGAAATCGTCGCCGTCATTGCCGATAGCGGCGCGGGTAAATCCTCGCTCGTCCAGGCCGGCCTGATCCCGGAGTTCTACGGCGGTGCGCTGGAAGACAGACCAACGTCGGGCGCACTGCGCCGCCAACGGGTGGCTATTGTCATGAATCCGGCCGGTGCGCCGCTGGAGCGGCTTAAGATCGGCCTGACGCACGCGGCCGAACGTCTTGGCAAGCAGCCGGACGAGATTGCAGCTCTCAGAAAGCGGCTCGATCTTTCCGACCCATCGGAGAGCGCTTTTGCCCTGCGCTGCGATCTCGACCCGCAGACCACCGACACGCTGCTGGTCGTCGATCAGTTCGAGGAACTGTTGACCCAGACCCCGTCCGCGCAACGCCAGCCGTTTGTCGACTTCCTGATGGCGCTGGTTGATCCGCACGCTCAGCGCCGGTTCCGCATTGTCCTGACCATGCGTGCCGACTACGCAAACCTGTTGAAGCGTTTCCCCGCGCTGCACGAGGCGCTTTGCGTTTCGAACGGCGCGCCCACCTTGCGGCTGAAAGGGATTTCCGATCAGGGCCTGGAACAGGTGGTCAAACGTCCACTGGCAATGGGCGGTGTCGCACCGCAAACCGCCGATACGCTGTTTGAACTGGTGCACAAGGACAAGCAGGACCAGCCGGGTGATCTGGCGCTCGTTCAGATCGCCCTGTGGGCGGCATGGCGCAGGCACAAGGATGACGGCAACAACCTGCTGCAGTGTTATGCGGACATAAATGGCGTGCAAGGTGCGCTGGCGCATGAGGCAGGCCGGGTGCTCGAAAAGCTGCCGCAGAGCGATCACAGCCTTCTTGAATCGATCCTGATGCGGCTGATCCAGCTTGGCGACACCGGTGGCGCCGTGCGCCGGCTGGCCTCCATGGGCGAGTTTGACGGGCGCAAGACGCAGCTGATCAGCGATCTTGCCGACAAGAAGGGCGGACGGCTTCTGGTCACCGGCGACGATACCGTGCAGATCTCGCATGAGGCCCTGATCCGGCAATGGGACTGGCTGCAGGATCTCGCGGACCGCAACGCCGGCGCGTCGCGCGTGCTGATGCGCCTGATCGACAGGGCCAAGGCCTGGGACGCGGCCAGCAGCCCGGCCCTGCCGTCCATGGAACGCAGGGAGCGGATAAGACGGCTACTGCGCCGGATTTTCGGACGGACCGCCGGTAACCCGGTCGCCGACTTTCCGGCCAGCCGATCCGATCTGGAGGACTTTGAACGGCTGCGCAACAGCCATGCCGGCTGGCTGTCGGCGAACGAACTGGAGTTTGTCGAAGCCGGTGTGGCAAACCGGCAGGCGCAGGTGCAGGAAGATGAATTCCTGACCACGTCGCTGCGCACCATGTGGGCCTATCTGTCTCTGGCAACGGTGGTGCTCACGGTCGTGCTCATGATCCTCGTCGTCTATGCGGTGCAGTTGAGCAGATCACAAAAGCAGATCGAGGAGAGTTCGGCCAAAACCCTGACGGCTATGGCCAAGGTGGAGTTCGAAACCGGCAACCACCTGACCGCTGTGAAGGCAGCTCTGGCGGCGTTGCAGAAGGCGTCTTCGCTGGGTCAGCAACCCGACCCAACACTGGTGCTGACCTTGCGTGAGGCATTTCTGTCAGCCGGCACCCGGTTGGAGGGCCACAAGAGCCTTGTCCATGCGGGCGCGTTCTCACCCGACAGCAAGCAGGTGGTGACCGTATCAGGCGACAAGACGGCCATCGTCTGGGATGTGCCGGGCGGTAAAATGGCGAGAGTCATCCGTGCGCCCGGGGAGAGTTTCGAGCGCGCTGTATTCGCGCCGGACAGCACACGCATCGCAACAGCGGACCGCGATAAAGTGGTGTGGATCTGGCCGGCTGAAGCAAATGCGGATCCATTGAAGATCGACACCGGTCTTACGTCCATGACCAAGCTGGAATTCTCTGGCGACGGTGCGCGCATTCTCGTCCTTTCACTGCAGATAAAACCCAAAATCTCCCTGGACGTCTCGGCCTGGGATGCGCGGACCGGAACACCGGTGAAGCCGGCGGACGCCGATGTGAAGACGATGAAAACCGAATGGCAGGCCAAGACCCTCAAGTCCGACTGGCTGGACAAGAACCTGACGCCTACCATCATTCAACGCCCCTCCGACGGCAGTATCAGGATCTGGAGTTTTACCGATATGCTGGGCAGTTTTCCCGCTATGATCCAGGACACAGCCCCTTATGTGCCATGGGCATCACCCGTACTGCCCATGTTCAATCCGTTCATGTCTTTCGGTCGTTCGCCAACCCTGTCGCCGGATGGCAGGTATTGCCTTGCCGTCCAATCTGGAAAGACCGCTCTACTGTGCGATCTGCGCGGTTTGTCGGCAGACGTCGTACCGGCTGCCTGCGACCTGCTGGAAAAGCACAAGACCATGGACGTCGCCGACCTGGAGAAGAAATTCCGGCTTACGGGCATTGAACCGATCTGCACGCCGGAGCAAAGGAAAACCGAACTGCCTGTGCGTATCGTCCCGGTCACCGACAAAGTACAGTTTAACTGAGTCTGTCGCAGCCGGGGCATGTTTGGCCGCCTTGATGCGGCTGGGAGAAGTGTGGGCCGGCGCCTATTCAGCACATCGGTGAAACACCCTATAGCATTTTTTGTGAAACCTGAGTCACTAAAAATGCTCTATCTCTTTGATATTGAGCATGTTCTTATCCGAAAACCGCACATACTTTTCGGGAACATGCTCTCACAACATCGATTCAATCCAACT
>JANQIR010000019.1 GCA_028282065.1 Aestuariivirgaceae bacterium | reverse complement strand
AGAAACCCGGCCTTTACACCATGATGGATGTCCTGGGGTTGGCGAATCACTAAGCTTGTGCGGCACCGTTTCAGGTGTCGAACTCTGGAGAGCGTTATATGGAACGGTTGCTGGTACTGGTGCGCCATGGACAAAGCGAGTGGAACCTGAAGAACCTGTTCACCGGTTGGGCGGATCCCGGCCTGACGGAGCGTGGTGTCAGCGAAGCCATATCGGCGGGAAAGAAGCTGAAGGAACGCGGCTACGTCTTCGACATCGCCTTCACCAGCGTTCTCGTGAGGGCCCAGCGCACCTTGGACCTGATGCTTGAACAGTTGGACCAAACCGGCCTTGAAACCATCGAGAACCAGGCGCTGAACGAGCGCGACTACGGTGATCTCGTCGGCCTCAACAAGGACGATGCCCGCGAAAAATGGGGCAAGGAGCAGGTGCATATCTGGCGCCGGTCCTACGATACTCCCCCGCCCGGCGGTGAAAGCCTGAAAGATACGGCCGAGCGGGTTCTACCCTATTTCGAGGCAGAGATTCTGCCCCGGGTGCTCAAGGGCGACAAGGTGCTGGTCTCCGCCCACGGCAACTCATTGCGCTCGCTCGTCATGAAGCTTGAAGGCTTGTCGGGCGAGGAAATCGTCACGCGTGAACTCAAGACCGGCGTACCGCTGGTCTACCGCCTGACCGAAGACGGCGGCGTTGAGTCCCTTGATGTGCTTGATGCAGATGCCTGAGGCGTCTGGGCAGTCCGGTTTCAGAAACCCACTGTGAAACGCGTCGGCGCCTGGGCTTCCACCCTGATACCCGTCGCCTGAACTTCCAGGATGGACAGGCCGCGCTCGATCCGGCCGTCGGGTCGGAACCGGAACAGGCCGTTCACGCCTTGGAAGCCTTCACGGTTGGTGATCTTCTCCGAGGTATATTTCACCGGGTCGCTCGACCGGCCAAGGATAATGGCCAGGCTCACGGCGTCATATGACAGGCTGGCCAGTCTTGGCGGCTTGTCCGTATAGGTTTTCTGATAGCGCTGCTGGAACTGGGTGACCTGCTGCGGTGACACGCCGGCAAACCACCCGCCGATGGCGATGGATTTGGTGGCGATTGCCCGGTCGTCCCAAAGGCCTGTGCCGAGCACTTTCACGGCCTGTGACGAAAAGCCTGCACCGGTGAGCGCCTCTCCGGCCGAACGCAGCAGGTTGCCGCCTTCGGCAATCAATACGGCTTGAACAGCCCGGTTCTGACTGGCGCTCAACTGAGCGATATTGCGCGCCGGTGCCTGTATGGCGCTCGCCGTACGCGTATAGCGCTGTATGGTCACGATATTCGCGCCGTACCTTTGTGCGGCGGCGTTCAGAGCGCTTTCCACCACCTTGCCATATGTCGAATTGGGCACCAGCGCTGCAATGTTCTTGCGCCCGGTCGAAACCGTATGACGTACGACATTGGTGACTTCCTGTTCCGGCAGGAAGCTCATCAGGAACACGCCGGGAGCTGCCACCGAACTGATCGAGGAAAAGGCGACGACCGGTACGGCGCGGCCTTGCGCGATCGGCGCCACGGCCTTGACCGAGCCGCCGAGCAACGGTCCGAGAATCAGCTGTGCGCCCTCAGCCAGCGCTGCCTGCGCTGCGGCTTCGGCCCCAGCCGTGGTGCCGGCGGTGTCCTTGGTAAGCAGTGTAATGCCACCATTGCCGGCATCGAAAAGCGCAAGCTCGGCAGCCTGTTTCATGGCTTTTGCGATTCGGCCGGTCTGCCCGGTCGCCGACATGGGCAGCAGCAGCGCAACCTTGTTGCCGGTGACAGGCGCCTGCGGGATGACCGGCTGTGTCGGCACGGCCTGTTGCGGCTGTTCCGGTGTTGAATCGTCGGAGAACAGGCCTCCGAAGTTGTAACTGCTTGTACTGCAGGCCGCCACGGAGAGGCATGCCGCCACGACAATGGCCGCGCGGGCCTGCCGCGCGGTGCGCGCATGCCGGGCAGTCACAGCTCTGAACCGGTCCACCACTATCAAAATCGGTCTCATCTCGTTCACCGGCACGCCGGCCGGCAGGCCCATATACCGCCATGCCACCTTCGCGTGCCGGTAGCCTGCACATTAGTAACCATCTTTATGCTAAACGAATCTTTAACATCCCGTCAGCGTTATGCCACCTTGCTGTGGATTTCCAACGCAAAGTTTGAGTTCGTGTACATTCGCAAATGCCGTCCTACCGAATAGGCTCACATACGTTCGAGGCTGCCAGCCTGGATGCAGGTCTGTATCTTGTCTCCACCCCCATCGGCGCGATGGCCGACATCACTGTCCGGGCGCTGTCGACCCTTGCTGCGGCAGACCTTGTGCTGTGCGAAGATACACGGATCACCTCCCGCCTGCTGCAGCATTATGCCATAGCGACAAGGTTGAAGCCTTATCACGACCATAATGCGGCAAGGGAAAGGCCCGTGATTCTGCAGTTTTTGCAGGAGGGCAAAGCGGTGGCTCTGGTCAGTGATGCCGGCGCCCCGCTGATTTCAGATCCCGGTTACAAGCTGGTCCGCGAAACCGTCAGTGCCGGATTGCCGGTGCATGTGGTGCCGGGCGCGTCGGCGCCTGTCGCCGCGTTGGCGCTGTCAGGCCTGCCCTGCGACCGCTTCACCTTTGCGGGATTCCTGCCGGCCAAAGCCACGGCCCGCCGGCGGGCATTGGCCGAATTGGCCGATGTGCCAGGCAGTTTGATCCTCTTTGAGACGGCAGCGAGATTGCCTGCCTGCCTTGATGACATAAGGGAGGTCTTGGGGGACCGGGAAATCGCCATAGCACGCGAGATGACCAAACTGCATGAGGAAGTCCTGCGTGGCCCGGCCAGCGTCCTGTCCGAAAGTGTCTCCGCCCGCACCGGGCTGAAAGGGGAAATCACGATGGTCATCGCACCGGCGGCCCTTTCATCATCCGGTGTGTCGGATGAAATCATATGTGAGGCACTGCGCGAGGCGCTCAGCGCAATGCCGGCCAGCCGGGCCGCTGCGGCCGTCGCCCGGCAACTCGGCCTCAACCGCAAGGACGTATATGCCCGTGCGCTCGACCTGAAAGGCACCTTGGGCGATGACCGGGACTGAGCGGCGCAATGTGCGGCAGAGGGCGGAGCAGCGCGGCCGGTGGGCCGAATATGCCGCGGAGGCGATGTTCCGGGTGAAGGGGTATGCTATCCTCGGACGGCGTGTTCGAACGCCCATGGGCGAGATCGACTTAATAGCGGCGCGCGGCGATACGGTGGCGTTTGCAGAGGTCAAGGCGCGTGTGGATCGCTCAGTAGCCCTGTCTGCCGTGACGCCGCATCAGGCCCGCCGCATCGTCAATGCGGCGCGCTACTGGATTTCCCGCAATCGTCCTGCAGCCAACCGCAATTGCCGCTTTGACATCGTTACCGTGAACCCCTACCTGTGGCCGCGCCATCTTGCTAATGCATTTGGCGAAGACCTCTGGTAACCCGGACTGCCATTGTCTTTCAACAACTCCGCCCTGTGCCCCAAGGTGTGATCCATGACGCTCAACGTTGCCGTTCAGATGGACCCCGTGCAATCGCTCGACATCAAGGGCGATTCGACCTTTGCCCTCATGCTGGAGGCCCAATCGCGCGGTCACCGGCTGTTTTATTATCAGCCTGGCAGCCTGATCTTCTGCGACCAGACCCTCAAGGCATATGGCTTCGATGTCGAGGTGCGCGACGAGGAGGGCAACCATGCGACCGTTTCGGAAGGGCGTACGGTCAATCTAAAGGACTTCGACACGGTCCTGATGCGCCAGGATCCGCCCTTCGACATGGGCTATATCACCGCGACTCATTTGCTGGAGCACATCCACCCGGACACGCTGGTGGTGAACGATCCGCTGCATGTGCGCAACGCACCGGAAAAGCTGTTCGTCACGCGTTACCCGGATTTGATGCCGCCGACCATGATCACCCGCGATGTGGGGGCGTTGAAGTCGTTTCGCGAACAGCACGGCGATATTATCCTCAAGCCGCTATACGGCAATGGTGGCGCCGGCGTTTTCCGGCTGACGCATGGCGATGAGAATTTTGCGTCTCTGCTGGAACTGTTCGAGACGTCATTCCGCGAGCCCTTCATCGCGCAGTTATATCTTCCCGAAGTGCGCGCCGGCGACAAGCGCATCATTCTTGTCGACGGTGAGGTTGCCGGCGCCATCAACCGGGTTCCGGCAATCGGTGAAAGCCGCTCCAACATGCATGTCGGTGGCAGGCCCGAACCGGCGGATCTGACGGACAGGGAGCATGAAATCTGTGCGCGTATCGGCCAGGATCTGCGCGAGCGCGGCCTGATTTTTGTCGGTATCGATGTGATCGGCGATTATCTGACGGAAATCAACGTAACGTCGCCAACCGGGATCCGTGAAGTGAAGAATTTTGGCGGTAACGATATCGCCGCCATGATCTGGGATGCCATAGAGCAAAAACTTTAAAGAGTTTTGTTGTATAAATATTGAAAATGTAATTACTGCAAACCCCTGTAATAATTGCAGATATGCATATTTTTGAGAAAAACACCCATATGTTCTGTAATTGTTCTTGATTGATTTTGGGACGTAAGGTACTTTCCCGCCTGTTTGTGCAGGCCGGGGAAAATGAATGGTCGCAAAGGTTTCCACTGTCGCGTTTCAGGGCATCGAAGCGGTTCCGGTCGATGTCCAGGTCCAGATCTCATCCGGTATCGTCGCATTCACGATTGTCGGCCTGCCTGACAAGGCGGTTGCCGAAAGCCGTGAGCGTGTGCGGTCGGCGCTGACGGCGGCCGGACTGTCGCTTCCCGCCAAACGCATAACGGTCAATCTGGCTCCGGCCGACTTGCCAAAGGAAGGCAGTCACTATGACCTGCCGATCGCTCTTGGGCTGCTGGCGGCCATGGGCGTCCTTCCTGGAGATATTCTCAACCGTTACTGTGTGCTCGGCGAACTGTCGCTGGATGGTACGGTGACGTCAGTGGCGGGCACGCTCCCGGCTGCCATGGCGGCCAACGCGGCCGGATTGGGCTTGATCTGTCCTCAGACCGGCGGAGGTGAAGCCGCCTGGGCGGCGCAGGATCTGGACATCCTTGCCGCAGGCAATCTGGTGCAGATCGTCAACCACATCAAGGGAACCCAGGTTCTCACCCGGCCGGAAGCCCGCATGGCGGAGGATCCTGGCGATCTCCCGGATTTGGTGGATGTCAAGGGGCAGGAGCTTGCCAAGCGCGCCATCGAAGTTGCCGCCGCAGGTGGCCATCACATGCTGATGGTCGGCCCGCCGGGGGCCGGCAAGTCCATGCTGGCAAGTCGCCTGCCGTCAATACTGCCGCCGATGGACGCTGGTGAAATGCTCGATGTCAGCATGATAGCCTCTGTTGCCGGAGAACTCAGCGGTGGCCGTTTGTCGCGCCGCCGCCCGTTTCGCGCACCGCACCATTCGGCCAGTCAGGCGGCCCTGGTCGGTGGGGGCTTGCGTGCCAGGCCCGGAGAAATGGCATTGGCGCATAACGGCGTGCTGTTTCTCGACGAGCTTCCGGAATTCCAGGGCCGGGTGCTGGAGTCGTTGCGCCAGCCGATGGAATCCGGCCAGACCGTGATAGCGCGGGCCAATCACCATGTCACTTATCCGGCGCGGTTTCAGCTGGTGGCGGCCATGAACCCATGCAGGTGCGGCATGGCGGGTGAACCGGGCTTTGCCTGCAGGCGTGGGCCGCGATGTGCCAGCGACTATCAGGCCAAGCTGTCGGGGCCATTGCTTGACCGCCTCGACATCCAGATTGAACTGCCGGCTCTCAAGGCAACCGATTTGACACTGCCTGCGCCCTCGGAAACCAGCGCGGACGTTGCCGCGCGTGTCGCCCGTGCGCGCCAAACGCAGCACATGCGATATCGGCAGGCAGATGCGCAAAACGTGCGCACCAACGCGCAGGCCGATGGCAAGCTTCTTGACCGGTTCGCCCGGCCTGATGAGGCTGGTTTGTCATTGTTGCGTGACGCAGCCGATGCGCTCAATCTGTCGGCCAGGGGCTATCACCGCATTTTGCGCGTCGCGCGCACGATTGCCGATCTCGACGATGCCGAACAGATGACCCGAATCCATGTCGGTGAAGCCCTGAGCTACCGTCAGCGGCCGTTTGGAATACAGTCTGCCGCGTGAGGCAATGCCACGGGCGGCATCCGCGCGTAAATGGCATCTGCCCGCTGCCGGCATTCGGCTATGACTGTACAGTCTTGTGAATGCCCGTTCGGACCTCTCCTTGCGCAGCTTCGATCAGCGAGTAGCTGGTGCTGCGCCCGCCGCCGGGGGCCTTTTGCAGGACCCCCTGATCGATCAGCTCGTTAATGTCCCGCAGCGCCGTATCGGGTGAGCACTTTTCGATCTTTGCCCATTTTGAGGATGTCAGCTTGCCCTCAAAACCATCCAAAAGGCGACCCAGCATATCGCGCTGACGTGGATTGAACGGAGCCCGCACGTGCTTTTCCCAAAAGCGGGCTTTCAAGAACACATTGGCAAGAACCGCCTCCGCACCGTCGAAGGTGCGATCGAAACAGCCCAAGAACCAGTCCAGCCAGGACGTGATATCAAGATCACCCTTTTGCGTTACTTCGAGCCGATCGTAGTAGTCGTTGCGCTCGTGCCGGATTTGCGTGGACATGCTGTAGAAGCGCTGCGCGCTTCCTTCCGACCGCGCCAGCGCCATGTCAGCGATCGCGCGCGCGATGCGGCCATTGCCATCTTCGAACGGATGGATGGTGACAAACCACAGATGCGCGATTGCCGCTCTCAATACCGGATCAATTTCCGGTTTCTGATCAAACCAGTCCAGAAACGATTTCATCTCCGCATCGACGCGGTCAGCATCCGGTGCCTGATAGTGAACGCGCTCGCGTCCAATCGGTCCTGAAACGACCTGCATCGGTCCTGACTTATCATCCCGCCAAACGCCTACGATGATCTTGCTCATCCCGCTACGCCCGGTCGGAAACAGGGCGGCATGCCAATCGAAAAGACGATCTGCGGTGAGAGTCTTGTCGTAGTTTCCCGTTGCATCGAGCATCATCTCGACAACGCCCTCGACATCGCGGTCCGCTGGCGTCAGCGCACCGATATCGATGCCAAGCCGCCGGGCGATCGATGAACGCACCTGATCGATGTCGAGGATTTCGCCTTCGATTTCACTGGATTTGACGACATCCTGCGTCAGAGTACGCAGCATTGCTTCGTTGCGCAGATCAAAGCCGAGTCCTTCCATGCGCCCGAGCAGCCGGCCCTGGCGATGGCGCACGGCAGCCAGCTTTGCGGCAATCGCACCTTCATCCCAGCGGAAGGCAGACCAGTCATCTCTTTCATGGATATAGGGCATAATCTCCGCATCTCCTGCGGAGATTATGCCTGTTATTCACCGCAAATGCAAGAATTATCTCCGCATGAATTGCGGAGAATAGAACGCCTATTCACCGCAAGCAGCAATACCAGGCTTGCGGACTGCCAAGTGTCATATGCGTGTGTTAGCCCCTGAAGTCGCCATTCCATTTCCCCGCCCATTGTTGGGCCCAGATTGCATTTAGAGGGTTTGGGCGATGCCAAATATCCACTAAATCCACAAAAGCCACTTGATTTCTGAATTTCCCACTGCTACCAATTATCCCATATTTTCCACAAATCGCATGCTGGTAAAGGGCATATGGTCAAAACGGTCGTGGAAATAGCCCAAAAAATAGCAGAAGGAGCCATCAGTTCCCGCTCGGTTGTCGAGCGATGTTTATCCACCATAAAAGCCAAAAATCCCACGATCAACGCATTCTCCGATATCTACGATGAAGAGGCTTTATCGCTTGCGGATCAATGTGATGCGGAAGCCAGAAATGGTGAATTACGTGGACCGCTGCACGGTGTGCCGGCCGGTGTGAAGGATCTGTTTTATGTTAAGGATCGCCGCACCGCGCGCGGTTCGGCTGTCTTCTCGCAGTTTGTTCCCACCGAAACCGCACCAATTGTTGAGCGCCTCGAGAAAGCCGGGGCGATTATCGTTGGCAAGACCACCACCACCGAAATGGGTTGGAGTGGTTCGAGTGTTTCTGAATATTACGGTTCGACCAGGAACCCTTGGAATGTGGCCTTGACGAGCGGCGGATCTTCAAGCGGCTCTGCCTGCGCGCTTTCATCCGGCATGGTTCCCATGACACTCGGCTCCGACGGGGGCGGATCTGTTAGAATTCCGGCATCTTTTTGCGGCCACTTCGCAATGAAAGGCAGCCTTGCGCGTATCCCAACCTATCCGTGGAGCGCAACGGAAATGCTCTCCCACGCGGGACCGATGACACTGACCGCAGCCGACTCTGCGCTGCTTTTTGACATCTTGAAGGGCCCCGATCCACGCGATCATCACGCTTTGCCGGACGATGGGCTTTGCTATTGTGCCACTAAGATCGACATGCCCAGTCTCAAGGTCGCCTATGCACCAACACTGTTCGGTGCCGATGTCGATGATGATGTGGATCGCGTCATTCGAGGTGGAATTGAGCGCATCGAGGACACATTCGGAATATCGATCAAAACCGTGTCTTTGGATTGGAAAGACCCAATCGGAATTTTTGAAATTCTATGGGTCGCCGGGCGCGGCATCGCCTACGGCAAGCAGGTGAACGGATCTGCAAATGGATTTGGATCCGGTTTCGCCAATCTGGTCAAGCAATCCTGCAAATTCGATTTGGAGGACTATCTGGACGCCACCAGGGCACGGGCTGTTTATGCCGCAGATATCCATCGCTTTTTCGAAGCGTTCGACATCCTTTTGATGCCGACAATTCCCATTTTGCCGTTCGATGCCGAATTGGAAGCACCAGCCGGCATGGGTAGCAATTCAGAGATTTTACCTTGGACGGGTTGGACCCCTTTTACCTACCCGTTCAACATCACTGGCAATCCCGCAGCCTCAATCCCTGCCGGCTTGTCAAGCACCGGATTGCCGGTGGGCCTGCAAGTCGTCGGGCCCCGGTATGACGATGCAAATGTCCTGGCATTCTGCCGGGACCTCGAAGAGAAGGCAGGT